>CAZIFU010000001.1:0-16359 GCA_964539075.1 uncultured Verrucomicrobiota bacterium
AACCGGAGAAAACCGAGCTTGGTCGCGTCAGCGTCTTGGACTGCGCCAGTCCTCTGGCGCTTTGGAAGTCGTGGGTTGTCGAAAGCGCCAGAGGACTGGCGCACTCCAAGACCTTGCGGTGATACGAACGGTTCATGGATAGGGCCGGGGTGAGGGGTGTCCCGACGACTCCCCCTGGACGCACGATCATGGATCACCTCCTCTATTATATCGCTCTGGGAATCGTGAAGTTCCTTCAAGCCCTGCCCTTGCGCTGGGTCGCGCGGTTGGGTCGCGCGGCGGGCGGCCTGGCTTTCTGGCTGGATG
This sequence comes from uncultured Verrucomicrobiota bacterium, assembly GCA_964539075.1. GTDB lineage: Bacteria > Verrucomicrobiota > Verrucomicrobiia > Limisphaerales > CAZIFU01 > CAZIFU01. The sequence goes on from CAZIFU010000001.1 coordinate 307, forward strand.
CGCGCCACCGGCGGGTGGCCCTCCGTAATCTGACGCTTTGTTTCGGCGCGGAAAAATCCCCCGCCGATATCCGCGCGCTGGCGCGCGAAAACTTTCGCCGTCTCGGCGAGAACTATTGCAGCGCGGTAAAAACGGCGGCCATGAGCCTGGAGGCATTGCGGCCGCATTTCGAGTTTGCGGGCGCGGAGAAAATCTTGCCGCGCCAGCCCGGCGCCGGGCCGCACAGCCGCGTCGTGGCCATCGGCCACTTCGGAAACTTCGAACTCTATCTGCATTTCGGTGATTTTGTGACCGGGTTCCGCTGCGCCACCACCTATCGCGCCTTGCGGCAGCCCGCTTTGGACCGCCTGCTCAAATCGTTGCGCGAGCGCTCCGGCTGCCTGCTCTTCGAGCGCCGCTCGGACGCCGCCGCGCTCAAGGCGGCGATGAGCAACACCGGGTTGCTGCTCGGACTGTTGGCCGACCAGCACGCGGGCAGAGGCGGCTTGCGGCTGCCGTTTTTCGGGCGCGAATGTTCCACGTCGGCGGCGCCCGCGATTTTCGCGCTGCGCTACCATTGCCCGTTGCACACCGCCATTTGCTATCGCGTCGGCCTGGCGCGCTGGCGCATCGAGGCGGGCGGGGAAATTCCCACGCAGGAAAACGGGCGGCCCCGCCCGGCCCAGGCCATCACACGCGACATCAATCGCGCTTTTGAAACGGCCATCCGCCGTGACCCGGCCAACTGGTTCTGGGTGCATAACCGCTGGAAGCCGGACCAGTCGAAAGATTCGGGGCCGGAGTCCAAAATCAAAAAGCCGGAGACTCAAGCCCATTCGGAAATGGCGTCGTGATGAACGAGCGTGGATCCCATCCGCCGGCGGAAAACATCCTGGTGCGCGGCGTCAACTGGCTGGGCGATGCCGTGATGAGCACGCCGGCGCTGCTGTGCTTGCGCGGAGCGTTTCCCCAGGCCCGCATCACACTGCTCACCCACGCCAGGCTGGCGCAACTCTGGACCCAGCACCCGGGGATTGACCGGCTGCTCACCTTTGAACCCGGCGAAAGCCTCTGGTCAATCGCCCGCCGCCTGCGCTCGGAAAATTTTTCTCTGGCGCTTGTGTTGCCCAATTCACCGCGCTCGGCGCTGGAAGTTTTCCTGGCGCGCATCCCGCGGCGCGTCGGCGGCGCCTGGCCGTGGCGGAACTGGTTTTTGACCGAGGCAGTTCCTCCGGCGCCCGCCGCGGTGAAAATGCGCAAGCGCACAGCGGCTGAAGTGCGCGGGCGGATCCGCGCCGGGGCCGCGCGCGAAACTTTTCCCGCGACCGCGCACCAGGTGCGCCATTGCCTCCGGCTGGCGGCGGCACTCGGGGCGGACCCGACTCCGCTTGCGCCAAAACTTTTCCTGACCGCCGACGAGCAACGAGCGGCCAGTTCCCTTTTCACGGCCCAGGCAGAGGCGGCCGCGGGAAGGACCTTGACCTGGGGCGGCCTGAACCCCGGCGCCGAGTACGGCCCCGCCAAGCGCTGGCCCGCCGCCAGCTTCATCGCCGCCGCCAACGAAGTGAGCCGTCGCGCCGGGATCCATTGGATGATTTTGGGCGGCGCCAGGGACCGTCCATTGGCCGACGAAATTGCCCACCACGTGCCGACGGCCCTCAATCTCTGCGGCGCCACGACGCTGCGTGAACTGATGATGGCGCTGGGTCATTGCCGGGTGTTGCTCAGCAACGACACCGGCCCCATGCACGTCGCCGCCGCGCTGGGCACGCCGGTCGTGGTCCCCTTTGGCAGCACCTCGCCGGAGTTGACCGGTCCGGGACTTCCCGGCGATTCGCGGCACCAGTTGCTCACGTCGCCGGCGCCGTGCGCGCCCTGCTTCCGCCGTGAGTGCCCGATTGACCTTCGCTGCCTGACCGGCATCAGCGTGGAGGCCGTGGTGGCGGCGGTTTTGCGCGGGATGCGGCCGTGAAATTTCCGCCCAATTGGCTCCGCTGCCGTGGGTTCGGTGGATTGTAACCTTTGCCCGGGTGCTCCCGTCCTTTGAGCTTGAACCAAACGCAGTTCTCCTGGATCAACCGATTGCGCCAGGGTGAGGCGAAACCCATTGTAAATGCAGTCGAAAGAAACGAGACGGTAAAAAATATGAAAAAAGTTCTAACGGTTGGTCTGGCCCTTTGTTTGCTGGGAATCTTGAGTCCGATGGCGCACGCCGCCAAGGGGGCGAAAAAGGGGAACAAGGGAGGGACGGATGTCTTCGGCAAGTATGACGCCAATAAAAACGGCGTCCTGGACGCGGATGAAATCACCGCGCTGAAGAAGGATTTTTCTGCCGGCGATGCGGAGTTGAAGAAACTCGACATCAACGCGGACGGCAAGCTCGATGACGGCGAAATCGCCTCCATCCACGCCACGAAGGCCAAGAAAAAGAAAAACACCTGATTCGCAGTATTGACTCAAGCCGGCGCGCGCGCCCGGGTTCCTCCGGGTCAGGCGCGCCGGCTTTTTTGTTTCCCTGACTGATTTAATTCCTGGTGGGGCGAGACTCCGTCTTTAATTCCCCGGTGGGGCGAGACTCCGTCGAGCCGTGTCGTCACTCTGATCAAACCCGGCTCGATCCCGATATGGCGGGACCCCACCTTGGCAGGTGTTGCCCGTCGCTCCACGGCGCACCCGGCTTCCCCGTGGCTTGCCTTTCCGCCGCCGGTGCGGAATACTGCGGCGCGTGAACCTCACCGTGACGCAACTCACCGACCAATTGCTGGCCTCTTACGCCCGGGTCGGCGGCATCAATCACCTCGACGGCAAAAATCTGCCGTCCCAAAAGGCAATTGCCACCATTACGGTGGATTTGCTGAAGTTGCTTTTCCCCGGTTTTTTCGATGAGAAATTGATTCATTCCTCCGAGCTGAAGGTGGAGACCGCCACGTTGATGGCCTCGGTGCAGGAACGGCTGGGAGACGAAATTTACAAAAGCCTGGAGTATCATCCGCCCGACGATCTGGAGAAAAAAAAACGGCGCGCGCGCGCCCAGGTGTTGACGCAGGAATTCCTGGCCAGCCTGCCGCGCTTGCGCGAATTGTTGCAGACCGACGTCCAGGCGGCCTACCAGGGCGACCCAGCCGCCCTGAGCCGCGAGGAGGTCATTGTCGCCTATCCGTTTATTGAGGCCATCGCCGTGCAACGGATGGCGCACGAGCTTTACCTCATGCAGATCGCCCTCATTCCGAGAATCATGACCGAGTGGGCGCACAGCCGCACCGGCATGGACCTGCATCCGGGCGCGCAAATCGGCTCGCACTTCTTCGTGGACCACTGCACCGGCACGGTCGTGGGCGAAACCGCCATCATCGGCGACCACGTGAAGATGTATCAGGGCGTGGGCCTGGTCGCGCGCTCGCTCGCCGGCGGCCAGCAGTTGAAAGGCCAGAAACGCCACCCGACCCTCGAAGACCACGTGACGATCTACGCCGGGGCGACCATCATGGGCGGCGACACCATCGTCGGCGCGGGCAGCACCATCGGCGCGAACGTTTTCCTGACCCACGGCGTGCCGCCCCATTCCCTGGTGGTCAACGAGGACGCCAAGGTCAAAGTGATGAGCAAGCGCGACCGCGAGAAAGGCAAGGGCGATTTTCAGATTTAGCCGCCGCCCTGCCGTGCGGGCGAGGTCGGACGCATTTCCGCTTTCAAGAAATCCGACGCCGGGGTCGAAAAGCTCCAAATTCCAAGCTCCAACCTCCAGAGAAACAACAAACACCAAGGCTCAAAGGGCGCCCGAAGCTTTGTTTGATGTTTGAGATTTGGAGCTTCTCTGGTGCTTGGAGGTTGGAGCTTGGTGCTTCGCTCCTCCCGTGCTCGGAAAATGCGATGCGCCCTGCGAGCTCCCGGACCTCTTTCCCCTTGCCGCTCACCGGCCCTTTCCGCATTCTGTCGCGCAATGGCTGAACGGACGATTTCAGAAGTGCTCACCAAGCCGGATCCGGCGTTGGAAATGACGCTGCGCCCGTCGCTCTTTTCCGAATTCACCGGCCAGGCGAAGGTCAAAGAGCGGCTGGAAATCGCCGTCACCGCCGCCCGGCAACGCGGCGAGGCGCTGGACCACATCCTCCTCAACGGCCCGCCCGGCCTCGGCAAAACCACCCTCGCCTACATCCTCGCCAAAGCGATGGGCACCAGCGTCAAGTCCACCAGCGGCCCGACCATCGAAAAAGCCGCCGACCTCGCCGGCCTGCTCACCAACCTCGAAGAAGGCGACGTGCTGTTCATTGATGAAATCCATCGCCTGCAAAAAACCATCGAGGAATATCTTTACCCGGCGATGGAGGATTTCAAACTCGACATCATCATTGACCAGGGGCCGAACGCGCGCAGCGTGCGCCTCAACCTGCCGCGCTTCACGCTCATCGGCGCCACGACCCGCAGCGGCCTGCTCACCGCGCCGTTGCTCACGCGCTTTCCCATGCGCGAACGCCTCGACTACTACCACGCCGAACAACTGCAAACGATCGTCGTCCGCTCCGCGCGCTTGTTAAACGTGGAGATTGACGACAAGGGCGCGCATGAAATCGCCCGGCGCAGCCGCGGCACGCCGCGCATCGTCAACAACCTGCTCCGCCGCGTGCGCGATTACGCCCAGGTCAAACACGACGGGCGCATCACCGCCGCCGTCGCCGACCAGGCGCTGGCCATGCTGGAGATTGACCAGAACGGCCTCGACGAGATGGACAAGCGCATCCTCCAAGCGGTCATCACGAAGTTCGACGGCGGCCCGGTGGGCCTCAGTTCGCTGGCGGTGGCCGTGGGCGAGGAGCCGGACACGCTGGAGGAAGTCTATGAGCCGTATCTTATCATGGAAGGCTACCTCAAGCGCACCTCGCAAGGCCGCGTGGCGACGGAGTTGAGCTTCAAGACACTGAACCTCAAGCCCGTGGCCGGCAAACAACCCAGCTTCTTTTAGCAGCAATCTCCTGAACCGGAGGGACGAGTTACACGAGTCCCTGACTTCTGAGGAAAAGCTGTCACAGTAGGGGACTCGTGTCACTCGTCCCTCCGATAAATCTTTTATGAAATGATTTCCAGTTTTCTTTTCCCTCCCGGCGCCATGCTTGCGCGAACCGATGCCGGCCCCCGCGTTGAGGGCTTTGTCGAGCCCGGCTTCGAGGAAGTCGAAGCCGAGTTCCGGCGCAACTTCACCGGGCGCGGCGACCTGGGCGGGGCGTGCGCGGTCTATCACGCGGGGGGGAAGGTCGTGGATTTGTGGGGCGGTTATCGCCACGCGCAGACGCGCGCGCCGTGGGAGGAGAACACGCTGGTGGTGGTCTTTTCCACGACGAAAGGAATGGCCGCCGTCACGATGGCCGTCGCGCACTCCCAAGGCCTGTTCCACTTGGACGAACCGGTCGCCGCTTACTGGCCCGAGTTTGCCCAAAATGGCAAGAAGCGGATCACCGTGCGCCAGCTCTTCGCGCACCAGGCGGGGCTGCCGGCGTTGGATGAAACCTTGACCGCGCGCAAACTGGCGGACCTCGACTGGCTGGCCGGCGTCCTGGCCCGCCAAAAACCGGCGTGGGAACCCGGCACACGGCACGGCTACCACGCGTTGAGCCTGGGCTGGTATCAAAGCGCCTTGCTCCGCCGGGTGGACCCGCAGCAACGCAGCCTGGGCCGGTTTTTTCAGGACGAAGTCGCCACGCCGCTGGGCCTCGAATTTTACATCGGTTTGCCTGCCGGGATTCCGGCGGCGCGTGTGGCGAAGCTCGAATCGTTCCACCCGCTGCGGCTGTTGCTGCACCTGAACACGATGCCGATGGGCATGGTGCTGTCGCTGATGACACCCGGTTCCCTGACCCAACGCACGATGATGAATCCGCGGACACGCAAGCCCAGCGACATTGACCTGCCGGAGTTTCGCGCGGCGGAATTCCCATCGGCCGGCGGCTGGGGCACCGCGCGCGCGCTGGCCCAGGTTTATGGCGCGCTGGCGACCGGCGGGCGCGAGCTGGGCCTGCGGCCGGAAACGTGGGCCGCCTTGACCGCGCCGGCCGCGCCGCCCTCGCGCGGGGCGCGCGACAAAGTTGTGAAACTGGACACGGCCTTTGCGATGGGCTTCATGAAACCGTGCGCCACGTATTGGTTCGGCGCGAGCGACAAGGCCTTCGGCCACGCCGGCGCGGGCGGGTCGTTCGCTTTCGCCGACCCGGACCGGAAACTGGGTTTTGCGTACGTCACGAACAAGATGGGTTTTTACCTTTTCAATGACCCGCGCGAGCAGGCGCTGCGCGACGCCTGTTATCGGTGTCTGCGCAAACTGTCCCGGCAAGGAATCGCTGGACCGTAGCAGCCGACGGAAGGAGGCTCTGACCTTCCTGGTTCGAGAAAAAGCGAGCCTCTCCCGCCTTGCGGGATCGCCTGCGACGAGGTTCATCTGGAGGAATTGTCTGCGCGCAATGTGCCGATTCTCGTTCCAACTTGGAAAGAATCCGGGGGGCTTCCCTGAATTCCGGCCGGGGAAAACCTCTTTATCGGTGGTGAATATTTATTCAGAATAACTTTGTTGACAGCCGTCGGGTAGAATTCTATCTACCCGTCAGCACTGTGCGTGATTCCGTGTCAGAACCGCAGACGCCCCGGCGGACTTCCCGTTCGCGCGGCAGCGGCCCGCCCGTGCTGGACGGACGGCTGGCGCGGATCCGGCACGTGGCGCTCGACCTGGACGGCACGGTTTACCACGGCCGCACGCTTTTCCCTTTCACCAACCCGTTCCTCGCCTTGCTCCCGGACCTGGGTATTGGCTGCACGTTTCTGACCAATAATTCCTCCCAAAGCGTCAAGGACTACGTTGCGCACCTCCGCAAAATCGGCATCGTGGCCACGACAGACCAGCTGTACACCTCCACCCTGGCCACGATCGGGTTTCTGCGGGCGGAAATGCCTGCCGTCCGGCGCCTGTTCGTGCTGGGTACGGAGAGCATGCGCGAGGAAGTCGCGTCCGCCGGCTTTGCGCTTGCCGCCGACAGTGCCGCAGATCAACCGGACGCGGTGCTGGTCGGCTTCGATACTGAATTGAGTTTCCCGCGCCTTTGCCGGGCGGCGTATTGGATCAAAAGAGGCAAGCCCTTCATCGCGTCGCACCCTGATCGCGTGTGCCCGACGGACGAACCGACCGTCCTGGTGGACTGCGGATCGGTCTGCGCCGCGCTCAAGGAAGCCACTGGACGCGGGCCGGACGCGGTGCCCGGCAAACCGGATCCGCGCATGTTGCGCGGCCTTTTGCAGCGGCACAAATTGCGGCCGGAAAATCTGGCGATGGTGGGGGACCGGCTCTACACGGACATGGTCATGGCGCGCCGCGCCGGCGCGCTGGGGGTGCTCGTGCTCACGGGCGAGGCCACGGCGGCCGAGGCCGCGCGTCATTCGCCGCCGCCGGATCTGGTGGTCGCGGACCTGGGCGCGTTTGGCGAGCGACTGCGGGCGGCGCGAAAGGGGGCGGGCAAATGAGCATCGCCCGGCAAAGAAACGGTGCGCTGGAATCGCTGACCCGGGGTCCGCTCGACCTGTTGATCGTCGGCGGCGGCATTGTCGGCGCGGGCATCGCGCGGGACGCGGCCCTGCGCGGGCTGAAGGTGGGCCTGGTGGAGCAGCACGATTTTGCCTTTGGCACCAGCAGCCGGTCGAGCCGTCTCCTCCACGGCGGGCTGCGGTACCTCGCGCAAGGGCGCCTTGGTTTGGTGCGCCAGGCCAGTGTCGAGAAAAAGATTATTCACCGGATCGCGCCGCATCTGGCGGAACCACTGCCTTTCATTTTTCCGACCTACCGCAGCAACAAGGATTGGGTGTTATGGCAGTTGAAAATCGGCGTCAAAGTTTATGACCTGCTGTGCGGTGGTCGGAACCTGGGCCGGTCCACCTGGCTGAACAAGCGTGAAGTGCTGGAAAAGGTTCCCGGTTTGAACGCCGCCGGTCTCACGGGCGCCGTCCGGTACTATGACGGGTTTACCAACGACGCGCGGCTGGTGCTGGACACTTTGCGCTCGGCGGCCCGGAGCGGGGCGAACGTGATCAATTACTGTCGGTTCACCGACGCGCGGCCGGCGGAGCTTTGGGAGTGCGAAATGGAGGACCGGTTGACAAGGAAAAACTTCCAAGTCCGCGCGCGCGCCGTCGTGAACGCCACCGGCCCGTGGGCGGCCGGTCTGCCGCACAGCCGCGTGAAATTGCGCCTCACGAAGGGAATTCACCTCGTGGTCGAACGGGCCAGAGTGCCGGTGCCGGACAGCGTGGTCATGACCGAAGGCCGGCGCATCCTCTTCGCCACTCCGTGGGGCGGGCGCACCATCCTCGGCACGACCGACACCGACTACCGCGGGCCGCTCGACGATGTCACCGCCGACCCGGAGGACATTCGCCATCTGCTCCAGGTGACGAATCATTTCTTCCCGGGCGCGCAACTGACCGATCAGGACGTCATCAATACCTGGGCGGGTTTGCGGCCCCTGGTCGCCGATCCGCACGGCCAGCCCTCGGACATTTCCCGTTCGCACGAAATCCGGTCGCCCGAGCCGGGTTGGTGGGATGTGACCGGCGGCAAGCTCACCACCCACCGGCTTATGGCCGGGCAGACGGTGGATGCCATCGTCAAATGGTTGAAAAAATCGCATGACTTGAATCGCGAGTTCGCGCCCTGTCGCACCGCGTTGGAACCGTTGCTCCCGCCGGCCGAAACTGCGGGCGTGAGCGGGATTTTGCCGCCCGAGTTCAGCCGTCAGGCCGTGGAACATTATTGCGCCAACGAATGGGCGGTGCACCTGGACGATGTGATGGTGCGGCGCACCGGCTGGCATTACTACCATCGCGACGCGGAAGAGAAGGCCGGGCGTGTCGCGGATTGGATGGGTGACCTGTTAGGCTGGCCGGAGGCCGCGCGCGCGGCTGAAATCCAACGCTGCCACCCCGCGCCGCACCGGCCGGCGGCATGTGCCCCCCGGCTTTGAAATGGATCGAATCAAGATGCGGCAAACCTACACAGATGAACAGTTGCGGTTGGCGGCCCGGTTGTATTACCTGGACAGCCTGGGCCAGGCCGAGGTCGCCCGGTTCGTCAAAGTTTCGCAGGCCAAGGTTTCCCGTTTGCTGGCCCTGGCAAGGGAACGCGGGATCGTCCGTATTTCCGTGGCGGAGTACGAGCCCCGCGATCAAACCCTCGAAGGGAAAATCCGCAAGGAATTCGGTCTGGGCGTTGTGGCCGTCATCAGGAATGTGGAAGGCTCGAGCGTGGACGAGGCGCGGCGGTCGGTCGGGCATTGGGGAGCGGCCGTCGTCGCCTCGTTGGTGCCGGAACACAGCGTGGTCGCGATTGCCGGCGGACGCACCATGCGCGAACTGGTGCCGCGTCTGCCCGAAGCGGGGGCGCGCCACCTCACGGTGGTCCAGGCCATGGGCAGCATTGATTCGCGCGTGAGTCCCGTGGACGCGCTGGAGCTTGGCCGGGTGATGGCCCGCCGCTGGGGCGGCTCCTTTCTCGCGCTCAACACGCCGGCCTTCGTGCCGGACAAGAAAACGCGCGACTCGTTGCTCGCGCTCGAACAGATTCGCTCCGTCTGGCAGCGTTTGAGCCAGGCAGACGTGGCTCTGGTCGGCCTCGGCACGCTGGACAATTCGGTCTTCGTCGAACGCGGTGTGCTCGGCGCCGGAGACCTGGAAAAACTCAGGCAACGCGGCGCCGTCGGCGAAATTTGCGGCCGGTTCTTCGACCGACACGGCCGTGAATGTGATTCGCCCTGGCGCGACCGCGTCCTCAGCATGGACCTCGAACAGCTTCGCAGAATTCCGCAGGTCATTGGCGTGGTCGCGGGCGGCGACCGCTCGGCGGCCATCGCGGCAGCCAGCCGCGGCGGCCTGTTGAAGTCCCTGGTGATAGATGAAAACGGTGCCAGGGCTTTGTTGGAAAAAGATCAATCAAAACCAAAAAGACAAAGATGAAAACTGCCATTCCCATTTGCGCCTGGGCCGGGCTGCTTGTTTGCGCCGGCGTGGCGCAGGACCAACCTGCTTCGACCGGGACAACGCCCATGAAAAGTCCCTGGAACGTGCGCGACCACGTCGCCCTCACCCACTTCGTCATCCAAAGCCATCGCGGCGCGGGGGAACTGGCGCCCGAAAACACCCTTGAGGCATTCGAACTCGGCTGGCAGCTCGGGACGTATCCGGAATCTGATCTGCGGACGACGAAGGACGGCGTGATCGTCGCGTTCCACGACGATAATTTTGCGCGCGTGGTCAAGGGCATCAGCTCCGAAATGGCCAGGAAGGGCGTCGCGGACGTGACGTTTGCGGAATTGAGCCGGCTCGATGTCGGCGCCTGGAAAGGCGATCAGTTCACGGACCGGCGTGTTTCGAAGACGACCGATGTGTTCGCGCGCATGAAGGGCCGGCCCGCACGGCATCTTTACCTGGACATCAAGAATGTTGACCTCAAGCAGTTGGCCGGCGAAGTGAAAAGTTTTGGCGTGGAACGCCAGGTCGTTCTGGCCTCACCCAGGCACGAAATCATCCGCGAATGGAAAGCGCTCATGCCGGAATCCGACACGCTGCTCTGGATGGGCGGAACCGAGGAATCGAAGCGCAAACAAATCGAGGCCTTGCGCCAGGCCAATTTCGCCGGCATCACCCAGCTTCAAGCGCACGTTCGTTTTCCCGGCGATGCCAAGGACGTCAAACCCGGCGAGCCGTTCTCGCCGTCGCGCGGGTTCCTCATCGGCTTGAGCCAGGAACTGGCTGGACGCGGCATTCTGTTTCAGACGCTTCCCTACGGGGCCACGAATGCCGCAACGTACTGGCAATTGTTGGACCTTGGCCTCGCGTCGTTCGCGACAGATCACCCGGACGTCACGCTCAAAGCCGTACGCGACTACTACGCCCAGCCGCTTCGGTAAGGGATGCGACGCAACGCTTCACGGCATGACCCAGACATCGAATCCACTGACATTGGCCGAAGCGTTACACGCCGCGCGCGAAACGCGGCGGCTGGAAATTGGTCCTGGCGTCCTCGAAGGCGTGCCGCGCGTTTTTCGCGAACAATTCGGCGACCAGCCGGCGATCATCGTTGCGGACACGAATACATTCGCCGTCGCCGGCCAGGGGGTTTGCGATTCGTTTCGGCAGGCAAAACAGGAATGCTTGAGTCCGTTCGTTTTTGATGACCCCGCGTTGTATGCGGAGCATCGCTTCGTCGCGGAACTGGAAGCGGCGCTCCGACAGCATCACGCGATCCCGGTGGCGGCGGGTTCGGGGACAATCAATGACCTCACGAAACTCGCCGCGCATCGCACCAACCGGCCGTACCTGTGTGTCGCCACTGCGGCTTCGATGGACGGCTACACCGCCTTTGGCGCCTCCATTATTTATCAAGGCTCGAAGCAGACGTTTGCCTGTCCGGCTCCCGTGGCGGTGGTGGCGGACCTTGACGTGATTTGCGCCGCGCCGCCCGAAATGAACGCGTCGGGCTACGCCGACCTGCTGGCCAAGACCACGGCGGGTGCGGACTGGATTGTCGCGGATGCACTGGGTGCCGAACCGATCCATCCAAAGGCGTGGGACCTCGTGCAGGGCGGCTTGCGGGAAGCGGTGGCGAACCCGGCCGGCGTTCGGGCGGGCGACCCGCGCGCCCTCGGCCAACTGACGGAAGGACTGATGCTCAGCGGCCTGGCCATGCAATGCGCCAGGTCAAGCCGGCCCGCGTCAGGCGCGGAACATCAGTTCAGCCATTTGTGGGACATGCAGCATCACACCCACAACGGGTTTGCTCCCGCGCATGGCTTCAAAGTCGGCATCGGCACGCTCGCGGTTGCGGCGCTCTACGAACGCCTGCTGGAACAGCCACTCGATAATCTGGACGTGGATCGTTGCTGCGCGGCGTGGCAGGACAGCGCCGCCTGGGAAGTGAAGGTGCGTGAACTGTTTCCGGAAGAACAGTTGTTGAACGCGGCTTGGGCGGAGACGCGCGCCAAATGGTGCGCCCCCCAGGCTTTGCACCGGCAGTTGCAGCGACTGCGTCCGGTCTGGCCGCAAGTTCGCGGGCGCTTGCGGGAACAACTGATTCCCCTGGCGGAGTTGAAGCACAGGCTCAACGCCGCGGGCGCACCCATCGAACCGGAGCAGATCGGTATTTCCCGTGCGCGACTGCGCGACAGTTTTTTGCCGGCGCACTGCATCCGCCGCCGTTTCACGGTGCTCGATCTCGCCGTGCGCGCCGGGTTGCTGGACGGCTGCCTGGAACAAATCTTCAGCGCCGGGGGTGTCTGGCCGGCGGAGAACACGGAAGGGAAAACGTAATGGAAACATCAATCGCCCCGCCGGACCTCGAAGCCCACGTGCCGTGGTTTCGGAGAATTTTCCAGCCGGCCCCGCCGGCGGCCGAACGAATCACAGACCCGGCGCAGGTCGCTCAGACGTTCCGCCGTTGGCGGATTCGCATTCTGTTCACCGCCATCATCGGCTACGCCGCGTTTTACTTCGTGCGCAAAAATCTTTCCGTCGCCATGCCGGTGATGGGCCGGGAACTGGGCATCGCGAAGTCCGACCTGGGTTTGTTCCTCACCTTGCACGGCCTGCTCTACGGGGTCTCGCGGTTCGCCAATGGCTTTCTCGCCGACCGCTCCAACGCGCGCGCGGTGATGGCCATCGGGCTGGCGGCCTCGGCGTTGATGAACGTGTTTTTTGGCCTGAGTTCGGCGGTCGTCACGCTCGGCCTCATTTGGATGCTCAACGGCTGGGTCCAGGGCATGGGCTTTCCGCCGATTGCGCGGCTGATGACGCATTGGTTCCCGCCGAAGGAACTGGCCACGAAAATGTCGGTCTGGAACACCTCGCATTCGATTGGCGCGGGGCTGGTTGTGGTCCTCTGCGGTTACCTCGCCACGATCAACTGGCGGCTGTGCTTCTTTGTGCCCGCGGCCATCGCCATCATCGGGGCCATCTTCCTCTGGTTCACGCTGCCCGATACACCGCCTTCGGTCGGGTTGCCGGAAGTCGAGGGGACGGAAAGCGCCGGCGCGCACCCCGGGAACAGTGAAGACTACAAAGCGTTCCTCCGGGAAAACGTTTTCCGGAACAAATACATCTGGCTCGTGTCGTTCGCAAATTTCTTCGTGTACATCATTCGCTACGCGGTGCTCGATTGGGGGCCGACGTTGCTCACTGAAACCAAGGGCGTCAAACTCATGCACGCGGGTTGGATGGTCGCGGCGTTCGAGGTTTCGGGCGTCATGGGGATGCTGTTGAGCGGGTGGCTCACAGACCGCATTTTTGACGGACGGGGCGCGCGCGCGTGTGCTTTTTGCATGGCGTTTTCGGGCGCCGCGATTTTTCTGTTCTGGAAGAACCCGTCTCATTCGGTGCTGCTGAACACGGCGTTGCTGTGCGGGGCTGGCTTTTTCATTTACGGGCCGCAAGCGCTGGTGGGCATCATCGCGGCCAACCTCGCCACCAAACGGGCCGCGGCCACGGCGGGGGGATTGACGGGCTTGTTCGGCTACGCGAGCACCGTGCTCTCCGGTTGGGGCCTGGGCACGCTGGTGGAGCGGAGCGGATGGAACGCCGGGTTCCTGGCGCTGGTGGGCGCCTCCGCCATCGGGACGGCGCTGTTCGTTGCGGCGTGGGGCGCGCAGGCGCATGGCTACGGCAGCGCGGCCGGCGGCAAGGAAATGGCATGACAACGGCGGTGGAATGAGATTTATTTCCCGCCGTTGTTATGCCCAGGCGAACTGACATTCACTCCGTCCTCATCATCGGCGCCGGCCCGATCATCATCGGCCAGGCGTGCGAGTTCGATTACTCGGGCACCCAGGCCTGCAAGGCCCTCAAGGAAGAGGGCTACCGCGTCGTCCTCGTCAACTCCAACCCGGCCACCATCATGACCGACCCGGAGTTCGCCGACCGCACCTACATCGAGCCGATCACGCCCGAGTGCGTGGAGAAAATCATCATCCGCGAGAAGGAAGAGATGCGCAAAATGGGTGTCCCCGCTGCCTCGACCCAGACCCCAGACCCCGGACCCAAGACCCCAAACCCAAGACCCCAGACCCCGCACAAGCTCGTCCTGCTCCCCACCCTCGGCGGCCAGACCGCGCTCAACACCGCCATGAAACTCCACGAGAGCGGAGTGTTGGAAAAATACGGCATCGAAATGATCGGCGCGAAAGCCGAGGCCATCCAGAAGGGCGAAGATCGCCAGATTTTCAAAGACCTCATGTTAAGCATCGGCCTCGACGTTCCAATTAGCGGCACGGCCCACAACATGGACGAAGCCCGCGCCGTCGCCGACAAGATTGGCCGCCTGCCACTCATCATCCGGCCAGCGTTCACCCTCGGCGGCACGGGCGGCGGCATCGGTTACAACCGCGAGGAGTTCGAGGAGATCGCCAAGCGTGGCATCGAGCTTTCGCCCGTGAACGAAATCCTCATCGAAGAATCCCTCCTCGGCTGGAAGGAATACGAGATGGAAGTCATGCGCGACAAGGCCGACAACTGCGTCATCATCTGCTCCATCGAAAACTTCGACCCCATGGGCGTCCACACCGGCGACAGCATCACCGTCGCGCCCATCCAGACGCTCACGGACAAGGAATTTCAGATCATGCGCGACCAGAGCTTCGCCGTCATCCGCGCCGTCGGCGTCGAGACCGGCGGCTCGAACATCCAGTTCGGCGTCAACCCCGACAATGGCCGCATGGTCATCATCGAGATGAACCCGCGCGTCAGCCGCAGCTCCGCGCTAGCGTCCAAGGCCACGGGCTTCCCGATTGCCAAGATTGCCGCCAAACTCGCCGTCGGCTACCTGCTCGACGAACTCAAGAACGACATCACGCGCGAAACCCCCGCGAGCTTCGAGCCGAGCATTGATTACGTCGTGACAAAAATCCCCCGGTTTGCGTTTGAAAAATTTCCCCAGGCCGATCCGACCCTGACGACCCAGATGAAATCCGTCGGCGAGGCAATGGCCATTGGACGAACCTTCAAAGAATCCCTCCAGAAATGTCTCCGCTCCCTCGAAATCGGCCGCAGCGGCCTCGGCGGTGACGGCAAGCCGTGGCGGATCGGAACAGAAGTTTACGGAGATCGCGATATTCTGCCGCGAGATGTCATCTCGCGAAAACTCAGCGTTCCAAATGCGGAAAGAGTTTTCTTCATTAGGCACGCACTACGGGCAGGTTTTACAATCGAAGAAATCTTTGCCCTCACCAAAATTGACCAATGGTTTCTCGTCCAGATTAAGGAAATCGTGGACTTCGAAGAGGAACTGGCAACGGCAGCGGGATAACAGGCTGGCGTTGGCAGCATCCGCTTTTGCGAAACGAGGCCGCTTCAGTTCCACTGTGCGACCCCGCGGTTTCTGGCCGAAGTGTCGTTTGGTTGCGGCGTCATCTGTTCGTTGAGAACTTGCCGCAGCCGTCTTGGGTCTGATCCAGCGACTCTCATGGCCTCGTCTCTCGCCTCATCGCGCTCAACCATGAGCGAGTAAAGAACGTGAATTGGATAGACAGCCGTGCCCGCAATCTCCGCGATCTTTTCCGCGCCGTTGAAAACATCCTTTGCCGAATCCGTTCTGTGGAGATTGCCTGAATTGAGGTTCAAGCCCGCAGACCCTTCAGGCAATACCGTTCTGTAATGGCGGCGAAAACGCATTGCGTCGAATCCAGCACTGGCAAATGATTCGCGCAATCGGCGGAATTCCCGCAGCAGTTCCTCCAACAATGCTTCGCGTTGAGGAGCACTGGAAGGAATGGACGCGAGAACGTCAATGTCCACGCACTTGCACAAACCGAGCAGCAGGTGTCCAGGTTCAAGAAACGCTGCTTGGAGGCGTTTGGCCTCCAGGTCGGCAACTTGCCAGACAAACAACAGGCTGTTCGAGTGACGTGGTTTCATGGGAATCGCGGGCACGGCCATTGTCATCGGTGCTGACGGTCAACGGACACCTTCAAAACTACGGTTCGGTTTTTCAGGCGGTTCTGCAAAGAATCGCTGGCGAACGGACGTTTCTGGCTGTCACCACTGGCCGACGACAATTGCTGC
>CAZIFU010000002.1:0-7832 GCA_964539075.1 uncultured Verrucomicrobiota bacterium
GCGGCCAGATCTTCATCGGGCAGGGTGCGAAAACGCTGCGGCAGAACCAGGCGTTCGAGCGACTTCATTTTCGCGAGGAAGGCCAACCCACGGAGGCCGCGGCACTGGCTGAGATGCAGCACTTTCACGGGCGCGTCGGCGAGAAAGGAGAGGTCTTCCACCAGCGCGTTTTCCAAATGCAACTCCTCCAGCGGTGCGCCCTTCAGCGCGGAGAAATCGGTGATGGAACTGGTGGAAGCCGTGAAATCCACCAGCGGCATGCCTTTCAGCGGCGTGAGGTCGCTCACATAGGTGAAGTGGATATGCAGTCTTTTCAGCTTCATCCCAAGCAGCGGGGAAAGGTCCCTGACTCTTGTGTTGTTGATTTGGAGATCCTCCAGCGGCAGGCCCTGAAGGGGCGCGAGGTCGATGATTTTGGTGCTATCGAGATCGAGGTAAGTGAGCTGGCGGAAGTCGCGCAAGGGAGTGAAGTCGGTAAGATCCTTGCATTTCCAAAGCGTGAGGCTGCCCAGCGGCATCCCGGCCAGCGGCGCGAGGTCGTTGATCTTTGCGTCCTTGAGATCGAGGTTCAGCAGGCCGTCGTCTCGGACGGTGAGGCGATCCTTGATCGGCTGGTCCGGCGAGATCGGGAGATCCTTGAGCCGCTCCAGCCAGAAGGCGACCATGATTTCCTTCTCCCGGCCCAGGGGGCGCGCCACCGGCATCAGCTCCGCCGCCGGGCGCTGCTGGTTCAGCATCGCGAGATGGAGCTTGCCGAGGCTTCCGAGCGTGAGCTTGCCGTCCGGGCCAGTTGGTGCGGCGAGCAGTTCGTCGCAGAGTTTCGCCGAAGCTTCGGCACGCGCATGGCCGGGCTGCACGCGCAAGGCCTCGCGGTAAATCGCGGCAGCATCGGCGAGCCGGAGCTGGCACTGGAGCAGGTCGGCCTTTTGCACGAGAAACTCGGCCGCGTCCGGCCGCAGCTTGATGGCATAGTCGAGCTTGGTGATGGCGTCGGCGTATTGCTCCTTCGCCGCCAGCCCGCGCGCCTGCTCGGCAAAGGCCGGCGCGGTGGCGCGGAGTTCATCGAAGGCGGTGACGGCTTCCTTTTTCGCCCGCGTGGCGAGCACCGCCTGCCACACGCTGACGGTAATGCCGATGACCAGCGAGGCCGCGATGGCCGTGCCGGCGGCGAAGGCAACTTTGTTGCGCCGCATCAGTTTTTGCAGCCGATAAGCCGTGCTCGGCGGGCGGGCCGTGACTGGCTCGTTGCCCAGGTGCCGCTTGAGGTCGGCGGCAATTCCGTTGGCCGTCTCGTAACGGCGCCCGCGATCTTTCTCCAGACACTTCATCACCACCCAGTCCAGATCGCCGCGCACGGAATGCAACAGGCTGAGGGGTTCGACGTGCCGCGCCTTCGCCACCGTGGTGAGGTCCACCTCCGCGAGCGTGTTCAGCCGGGCCGAAGGTTTGGCCGGTTCCTGGTCGCGCAGGGTCTTGCGGATGCCATCCACGCCCGAGCGCAGCAGTTCAGTGGCATCGAAGGGCGTGCGGCCCGTGAGCAGTTCGTAAAGCAACACGCCCAGGCTGTAGATGTCGCTGCGCGTGTCGATGTCCGCGGCGCTCATCTCCGCCTGTTCCGGGCTCATGTAGGCCGGGGTGCCGATGAACTGCTCGAACGCCGTGAAGAGCGTCTTGTCCGTCAACTCCTGTCCGTTGGTGGCCTTGGCGATGCCGAAGTCGATGACCTTGGGGATGGCCTTCCCATCCAGCATCGTCACCAGCACGTTGGAGGGTTTGATGTCGCGGTGGATGATCCCCTTCTGGTGCGCGTGCTGGATGGCCGAGCAGACCTGGATGAACAGGTCGAGCCGCTCCCCGGTGGAGAGCTTCTGCTGGTCGGCAAACTCGGTGATCTTGGTGCCGCGCACCAGTTCCATCACGAAGAACGGCCGGCCGGTGTCCGTCGCGCCCGCGTCGAGCACCTTGGCGATGTTCGGATGATCCATCAGCGCCAGTGCCTGGCGTTCGGCTTCGAAGCGGGCGACGACCTGCTTGGTGTCCATGCCCAGCTTGATGACCTTGAGGGCGACGCGGCGTTTGACCGGCTCGGACTGTTCGGCCATGTAAACCACGCCGCAGCCACCCTCGCCGATCTGCTGGAGCAGCTTGTAGCGCCCGATGCGGTCACCGGCCTTCTCGGTGATGGGCGTGATGGCCGTGCCGGTCGGTCTGGCGGGGGCGTTGTTGGCGATGGGGGTGCCATCGAGGACGTTGTTGGCTTCATCAGCGGCCTTGAGCAGCACCTCGACGCGCTGGCGCAGCGCGGCGTCGCCGGTGCATTCGCGGTCGAGGAAAGCGGCGCGCATCTCCGGCGTGGCCATCTCGGCGGCGGCAAAAAACAGGGTTTCCTCGCGGGAAGGTTTGGGGTTCATGGTCGTGGGCGCATTGGTCTTCTACCCAATAGTGCGCAAACGGGACAGGAAAAGGATCATGCGACGGAGGCGTGGTTCCTCCACGCTTCGGCCTTGGAGAGGCGGCGAGCGCCCGGACCCGCCGCTGCCGCCGACCTGGACCTAGCGCGGTGGACTGGAAATCTCCGCCTGCAACCACGCGCGGGCGTAGGCCCACCAGCGTTTGGCCGTTGGTTCGGAGATGCCGAGGAGCGGTGCGGCCTGTTCGTTGGTCAGCCCGGCGAAGTAACGGAGTTTCACCAACTCCGCCTTCTGCGGTTCCACGGCGGAGAACTTCTCCAGCGCCTCGTGGACGGCCAGCACACGATCGTCCGCGTCCGGCGCGGCGATTTCCACATCGTTCACGTCCACGCGCTCGCGGGCCGGGCCACCGCGTTTGGCGGCTGCCTTGCGGCGGGAACTCTCGACGAGGAGCCGCCGCATCGCTTCCGCAGCGGAGGAGAAGAATTGCGCGCGATTGGCGAACTGCGCCTTCCCGTCGGCGCCCGCGATGCGTAACCACGCCTCGTGGACGAGCGCGGTGGGCTGGAGCGTGTGGTTGGCATTCTCCCGCGCCATTTTCGCGGCGGCGAGCTGGCGCAGTTCCTGATAAACGAGCGGGAGCAAATCCTCCGCGGCCTGGGGATCGCCATGCTGGATGGCATCGAGGAGACGGGTGACTTCGCTCATGGACCAAGCGTAGCGAAGTGAATCCGCCGATCCAAGCCCGCAGCCGCCGTGCGGTCATGCCGGTGGTCAATCGGGAAAAAGATAGGGCGGAAGTCTGAAGTCGGGGCGCTGAGAGTCGGTTTGGAAATGGTGCGCCCGAAGGTGTGCCAGTGAATACTCATGCAAGCTGGAGGGTGCCGGAAGCGGTGGCAAATTTGCACCCTCCGGACGGAGGCACGGATTACTTGCCCGCGAGCATGGCCAGCGCCTGGCGCGCGGTCTTGTTGTCCTTGTCCCCCTTGAGCACGTCTTCGAAGAACTCGCGCGCGTCGGCGGGCTCGTCTGCCAGCACGGCGCCGATGCCCACCGCGAGGCTGATCTCGATGCGCTGCTCATTGGTAAGCGTGTCGGGCGGAATCTTCTCCTGCAGCTTCTCCAAAAAGGGGAATGCGAGCTGTGCGGAGTCCTGGTCCGTGCTGCGCTTGAGCGCAATGACGTAGGCGGCAAGGTTCGACGGGTAGCCGTCGGGCTCCAGCTTGAGGGCGGCATCCACGTGTGTTTGGGCGTCGGCCAACCGGCCGAGCTTGTCGCAGACCTTGGCGGCGATGACGCGATTGCGCGCGGTGTCCTTCACCTTCAGCCGCTTCTCGGCCAAGGACCGGGCCTCCTCGGGACGCCCCGTCTTCACGCAGTGGATTATCACGATATCCCACGCGATCTCGCGGGCGGGCGACAGTCCGATAGCGCGACGGGCGTCCGCCTCGCCGCCCGGTAGTTCGTGGAGGAAAACCATCTTCAAGATGGCGGTTGTTTCCAGCGCGAATGCGGCGTCGGCCGGAGGGCGGGTCTGGCTGATCTCCTGCAAACGGTCGAGCGCCGACATGCAGAGCCGACGTTCCGCGTCGGGCAGCAGTTTGAGCAGTTGCTCGTCGGGATTGGTCTTGCCGGGCGTGAGGGCCGCTACAGTGATCTGGCCCATCACCGCCAGGCATTGCGGACGCGGATCATCGGGACTCAATTGCGCGACCCGCCAGAGATCGGCCAGGACATTGGGGCCGAACATGGAGAGCGGGAGTCTTTGCGCGTCCTGCTCCAAGCCGAGCGCGACCGAGCGTAGAAAGGCCACCACGTTTCCTGTGGAACGGATCTGCGCACGGTTCTCGTATGCTCGTGGTTCCTTCGGAGCCAGTTCAATGGCGCGATCGGCGCTTTGTGCCGCTTCCTGCGCGCTTTTCCCGGCCGCTTCAAGGACGCCGGCTGGAAGCTCCCGTTTCATCGCCTTGTCGAGGAGGTAGCCCAGGAAGTTCTGGTGGTTGGTGGAGGCCATGGCGCCCAAGGCCCTCCACATCTTGCGGTCGTGCCACTGGGCGAGGGCCGCCCAGACGCGCCAGTCCTTGGGATCAATCCCGGCGGCACGCCGCAACACTGCCTCGGCCTCTTCCATTTGCCCGTGGGCGCTCAAGGCCAGGCCAAAACCGGTCAGCGCTTCGACGTTCTCCGGCTGCGTCTCGGTTTGCTGACGGTAGAGAACAACGGCGCGGGCCAGTGTGTTGGACCGGTTCTTGTAATCATCCGCGAGCGAGTAGATCCGGGACATCTGCCAGAACAGCGTCGCGTCCGCCGGTGTGTCTTTGAGTTGGGCGCGGAGGCGGGGAATCTCGACCCCGGGGTCCGGCTGGTCATTGGAAAGGACGAGGCCGTCTGCCGTCGTCAAGCCGGCAACAAACTCGACATTCATGGCCGGCATGGCAAGGAGCTTCAGCCATGCGTCGCGTCCGCCGGGGATGCTCGCGGCCCCGGCGGTGAAGGCGGCCATGAGAAGGAGGAGGATGGTTTTCATTGGGTTATCCGATTTCCGTGAGTGTTGAAAACGTGGATCGGCGTTTGCCCTTCCGCCGGACGCGGTAGCAGTGCGGCACGCCGCTGCGACGTGTCTATCTCGCCGGTGACGAAGAACCGGGTTTGCTGATGGTTTAGGTTCATGGCGGTTTTTATTCGGTTGCCAGCTTCAACTCGGAGATTCTCCTGGCTGCATCCAAGATCACGGTCAGCCGCAGCGTCTCGCGTGCAAACGTGGCGCGATAGATCACGCGACTAACTTCGTCCCTTTTGTTGACCTCCAGAAGTTCGAGGCGGTGCAGACCGCCAGCATTTTTCAACTGCCGCGAGAAGTTCTTGTTCCAGCCGGGCACTGGTTCCTGGCGCGCTTCCTCCGTGAACCACTCCGGGTTCAGACTCCCGCCCGCGGCAGCCCGGATCACGTCGGAGATCAGCGCGCTGAACTGCGGATCGGGATCAACGATGGCGTGTCCTTTTAGCGCGGCCAGACTGCGGCGGGCCACTCCGTGCGCGATGGCAGCCGGGTTTGCCTCCAATACATTGCATAACACAACAACCGTCAAGCCATCATCCACATAGCGGGTGATGAAGGTTCGGAAACCCTGCCAACTGCCACTGTGCTGGACCACCCGATGGCCCGCCACGCTATCGAGAAACCAGCCATAGCCATAACTGGCGCCGCCCTTAAGCAGCAGTTTAAGTGAGGTCGTGGCACCGTTGCCAAACTTCGCCGGGGTCCACATCTGTTCCCGCATTCGGGCCGGGAGCGGATGATCGGTGTAAAGCGCAGCATCCCATTTGGCGACATCCAGGACGCTGAAATACAGCGAACCGTCCGCGGTTGTGTTCAGACTGGGCGACACCCAAGCCTGATTTTTCAACTCGCCCCCGATCAACTCGTAACCCGCCGCACGGTGCGGGATGAGGTTGGCTTCACTAATGACGCGGGTGGAGATCATCCCCAGCGGCTGGAAAATCCGTTGCTGGAGAAAGTCGCCCCAGGGCATTCCCGTGACGCGGTGCATGATGATCCCGAGCAGGACGTAACCGGTGTTGCTGTAGTTCCAATCGCTGCCGGGCGTAAAGTTTAAGTTTAGGCGCGTCGCCAGCGTAACAAGTTCCTCCTCGGTGTAATCCTGACGGAGGTTGAAATCCTTGTGACTCTCGAACTCAGGCAAGCCTGACGTGTGATTCAGCAAGTGCCGGATGGTGATGCCCTGCCACGTGGGGGGAGTGTTAGTCAGGTGGCGACTGATGGGCGCGTCGAGCTCCAGCTTTCCATCCTCGACCAGCAGCAACACGCCAGCGGCGGTGAACTGCTTTCCGACCGAGGCGGACTGAAACACCGTGTCGGTTCGCACCGGCACGGAATGTTCGATATTGGAAATGCCATAGCCCTTGGCCTTCGCAATTTTCCCCTGCTTTACGACCGCGAGGGCCAGACCCGGAATCTGTTGCCGATCCATTTCACTGCGGACAAAACGATCAATGGCGTCGGCGCTCGCATTGGGGGCGAACGCTTGAAATAGGGCGACAAGCAGGCCCAGTAAAAACTGGGGAAAATGGCTCGTGGGATACGGACGGTGAGGCTTGATCATAAAGTGTTCGCGGCCTTCAAAATGGCTTTTCGGCTGTCATTTCGCGTCACCGTTGGCGCCCTTGGGCCGAAACTGGTCAAGTATGCGGATGTCCACCCAATAGACTTCGCCATCCCCACCGTCGCCCCACTTGGTGCCCAACCACCGGGAGAAGAAAAGGTATTTGCCGTCGGGCGTGACCATCGGACACCACTCGTGGGCGGCAGTGTTGACGCCGTCGCCGAGGTTGATGAGTTCGCCCCATTTCCCGTCGGGCTGACGGAACGACACGTGGAGATCACCGCGGCCCCGACCGCCGGGAAGTGACGGAGTCATGATCAGGTAGCTTTCGTCCGGCGCGAGGCACATGTCGCCCGAACCGTGTTCGCTGTTGATCGGCCGTCCCAGATTCACCGGCGTGTCAAAACTTCCGTCCGCGCGTCTTGTTGCGCGGAAGATATCGCTTTCGCCGAGGCGCCCAGGGCGGTCCGAGCAAAAGTAGAGGCTGCCGTCGTTGCCGAGGATGGGATACAACTCATCGGCCTTGGTGCTGATCGGCGGCGCTACCAATTCCGCCGGCGCCCAGTCTCCGTTCACGCGGCGGCTCATCCAAATGTCGTAATTGGGTTTCTGGCCCGCCGCCGCTCTGGGAAAGTCGGCGAGGAAATAGAGCTCTTGTCCGTCGGGTGAAAACGCCATGTCCGCTGACTCGGCTCGAACGCGATTGGGGAACAAGAGCAGCTCGCGCGGCGCGCCCCATTTCCCGTCGGCAAACTTGATCTGATGCATCGTATCGATCCCATCAATCAACCGGGTGAAGTAGAACTCGCGTCCATCTGGGCTGAACACGCCGTTGAGTTCGACCGCTTTGGTGCACACGATGCCGGGCGCGAACCGCTCCGGCGTTAGGCCGGGCACCGGTTGGCCGAGGTAGGGAATGAACGCGGCTCCAGGTCCAGGCGCAGGCTCAGGGCCGCCCGCATCTTGCGTGCGGCAGGACAAGGTCAAAGTCGCGACCGAGCAAATCAGCGCGAGGACTAGGAAGTGTGGATGGCGTGGGTTTTTCATTTCAGCAGATCTCCGAGTGGTGGCCGCTGCCGGTGGAAACTGGTGGCGTTTTGGTAAGCCGCGGCGAGCTGGACGGCGTCGGCTTCGCCGTAAAGTTGTCCGATAAAGCAGATGCTTGCCGGTTTACCGCCGCTCTTGTCGCCATTGGGCACGACGACGCACGGGTGGCCGGACATGTTTGAGTATACCAGCTGGTCTACGCGCCACGAGGGAGCCACGATCACATCGACCTCCGTGAAAAGCTGGGCCA
>CAZIFU010000003.1:0-14349 GCA_964539075.1 uncultured Verrucomicrobiota bacterium
TTTACATGGTGGATGTGTCGCCCGGCAACATCGCGTTTCCCGGTTGAAAAGTTTTAATGCGGACCTTTGCAACCAACGCCGAATCCGCCTCCTTACGTCGTCGGCTACGAGGTTGGTGAAATATCCAATCAAGCCGGCGCCGGCTCTTCGTCCGCGTCGGCCTTCTCCTCGCTGATGACCGGCGCGATGGCCTGGAGTTTGTCGCCGGAGTCGAGGTTCACCAGCTTCACTCCTTGCGTGTTGCGGCCGGCTTCGCGGATGTCCTTCACAAACGTCCGCACCATCTGGCCGCCCACGGTGATCAACATGATCTCGTCGGCCTCCTTCACCGTCAGCGCGCCGACGACGTTGCCGGTCTTGTCGGTGGTCTTCATGGTGATGATGCCCTTGCCACCGCGGGATTGGACGCGGTATTCGTCAAACGCGGTCCGTTTGCCGATACCGTTCTCGCCCGCGACGAGCAGCGTGGCGTCCTTCGCCACCACGGAAAGCGCGACGACGCGGTCGGACTTCGCCAGGTCAATGCCATAGACGCCGACCGCGGGCCGGCCCATCGGGCGCGCGTCCTCCTCGGAGAAGCGGATGCTCATGCCTTCGCGGGTGATGAGGACGACTTCGTCGTGGCCGGTGGTAAGTTTCACGTCAATGAGCACGTCGCCCGGCTCGATGCCGATGGCGATGATGCCGCCTTTGCGGATGTTGGCGAATTCAGCCAGCGCGGTCTTCTTCACGATGCCCTGCTGGGTGGCGCAGAAGAGGAAGCCGGGTTGCGACCAGGTTTCGTCCTCCTTGTTCGCGCCGGTTTTGGCGAGGACGCGGATGAGCGCAGCGGCCTTCTCCTCGGATTTGAGTTCGAGAAGGTTTGAGATGCTGCGGCCCTTGGCGGCGCGGCCCATGTCCGGGATTTCATGGACGCGCTCGACATAAACGCGGCCCGAACTCGTGAAGAACATGAGGTAGTCGTGCGTGCTGGCGGTGAAGAGGTGTTCGATGAAATCGGCGGCGTCGCCTTCGGCGGCGGAGCCTTCACGCGTGGTCATGCCGATGACGCCCTTGCCCCCACGGCGCTGGGCGCGGTAGCTGGATACGTTCGTGCGTTTGATGAGGCCGTTGTGCGTGAGGGTGATGATGACGCCTTCGTTGGCAATGAGGTCTTCGATGGCGATTTCGCCCTCATCGGGCACCAGGTCGGTCAGGCGCGGCGTGGCGTGCTTTTCCTTGATGGCCTTGAGTTCGGCTTTGATGATGGTCAGCACGCGGGCTTCCTTGGCAATGATGTCGAGGAGATCCTTGATGCGGGCGAGCAATTCCTTGTATTCGGCCTTGACCTTGTCGATTTCCAGGCCGGTGAGCTGGTAGAGGCGCAGTTCGAGGATGGCATTGGCCTGGGCCTCGCTGAAGGAGTAGCGGCCGTTGGTCAGCCGCGCCTCGTTGCGAATGAGGACGCCCATACGCTCGACCTGATTCCGTGTGAAATCAAACGCGAGCAGTTTGATTTTCGCCTCTTCGCGATTGGCGGACTTGCGGATGATGCGGATGAATTCGTCGAGGTTCGACAGCGCGACGAGGAAGCCTTCGAGCGCTTCGGCGCGCTCCTCGGCCTTGCGCAACTCGAAGCGCGCGCGGCGCAGCACCACTTCGCGGCGGTGTTCGATGTAGCAATTGATCATTTCCTTGAGCTTGAGCGTCTTGGGCTTGCCGCGATCAATGGCCAGCGCGTTCACGCTGAAGGAACTTTCCAGTTGGGAGAACTTGTAAAGGTTGTTGATGACGACCTTGGGGATCGCGTCGCGCTTCAACTCGACGACCACGCGGGTGTGCTCATCGGACTCGTCGCGGATGGCGGTGATGTCGGTCAGGCCGGCGGTTTTTTCGTTCACCAGTTCGGCGATGCGCTCGACGAGCACCGCGCGGTTGACGGCGTAGGGAATCTCGGTGATGACGAGTTGTTCGCGCCCGCCCTTGAGTTGCTCGACGCCGACCTTGCCGCGGACCTTGAGGCTGCCGCGGCCGGTGTTGAAATATTCCTTGATGGGGTCGAGGCCACAGACCATGCAGCCGGTCGGAAAGTCCGGCCCTTTCACATGCTTCATCAACTGGGCGACGGTGATGTTGGGGTTGTCAATCTGCGCGCAGACGGCGTCAATCATTTCGCCGAGGTTGTGCGGCGGCATGTTGGTGGCCATGCCGACGGCGATGCCGGTGCCGCCGTTGACGAGCAGGTTCGGAAACGCGGCAGGGAAAACGGTCGGCTCGGTGCGGGTCTCGTCGTAGTTGGGGACGAAGTCCACCGTGTCCTTCTCCATGTCCTCCATGAGGACCGCGCCGAGCGGCGCCAGGCGCGCCTCGGTGTAGCGCATGGACGCCGGCGGGTCGCCTTCGACGGAGCCGAAGTTGCCCTGGCCATCAATGAGAATGTCGCGCATGGCCCACGGCTGGGCCATGTGCACGAGCGTTGGGTAGATGGCCTGGTCGCCGTGCGGATGGTAATTGCCCATGGTCTCGCCGACGATCTTGGCGCACTTGATGTGCTTGCGGTTGGGCATGACGCCGAGGTCGTTCATCGCATAGAGAATGCGGCGCTGGGAGGGCTTGAGGCCGTCGCGGGCGTCGGGCAGCGCGCGCGAGATGATGACCGACATCGAGTAGTCGAGGAACGAGTTTTTGATTTCCTCGGCGACGTTGATTTTGGTGATCTTTTCGTTGGCGGCGAAGAGCGGCGTGGTGCTCGCGGGGAGTTGATCGGGATTTTTCGGGTCTTTGGGGTCGGGCATAGAGGCTCAATTCATGGCCGCGAAAGAACACAGCGCGGCAGAGCCGCAACCAAAGACACTCCCTCTCTTCCATCCGATGGAGGAGAGGGCCGGGGAGAGGAGGCGCGTTTGTCCCAACAGCTTCGGATCGCCCCTCTCCTCGGTCCTCTCCCCACTCCTTCGTCATGGGGAGAGAAAGAACATTTGCGCGGCCTGAGGAAACTTTCGTGCATAGCAGTGCGAAGAACGCCGGGGAACATTGTTTCCATGGGATCTTTGCGTTCTTGGGCGGCCGGTAAATTCATGGTTCAGGCTTTCGGCAGGTTGGGCGGCGGCGTTTCCTTCAAGACGAGCGCCGCGTTCCCGGATGGACGGTTTTGCAATTCGGCAATCTTCCGGTTCAACTCAGCAAGACGCTGCCCGCCTTGCCGCTCAAGCTCCAGAGTCTGGTCGGACGAAAGCTCGACCAGCTTCCCATCACGTTCGACGACGAAGGAGGCGCCGAACCGGCGGGCGCGGCGGATGGCGTCAAGCTGGGCGTTTTGAAAAGCGCGCAGTTCCTGGTAATCCTCCACATCGAGAACATCCTCGTCCCAGTTGTAACTGACGTTGGTCATATCGTGACTCCGGCCTGGGCAAGAATGCTGGTGAACAGCGACCGGTCACGGACAACGACGCGACCGCCTTTCTGAACGGCCACCAAGCGCGGAGAATCACCGGAATTGTCGAACAGTTTCCAGGCGTCCGCCAAAGGGCAGTAATCCGTGAAAAAGTTACGAAGGGTCTTGAGGAAACGGCGGCGGATGTCCGGTTCCATAACGTCATGTCCTTCTTCGTGGACGCGCCGGCGCACACGCTCCAACGATTGTTCGACTGAACGAATCCAAACGAACACCAGTTTGATGAAGTAGCCCGCGGACCTGGCGAACCGCAGCCAGCGCAGTGCGCTCCGTCCGCTCATGGTCGTCTCCCAGGCAAAAGCCTTTCGCTCGGAAATAAGCAGACGGATGCGTTGCAAGGCGATTCGCCCAGCCCGGACCAACGCCGAGTCGGGGTCGAGCGGTGACAGTTCGCGCGCGATGAGGTCGGTGTTCACGAACTCCAACTCGTGCTCTTTCTCCGGCAGGAACCGGCTGGCAAATGTGGTTTTACCTGCGCCATTCGGGCCGGCGATGATATAGAGCGTCGGCATCAACTCAAATATCCAGGTTGCGCACGTTGAGCGCATTGTCTTCGATGAACTGCCTGCGCGGCTCGACCTCTTCGCCCATCAGCTTGGTGAACATTTCCTCGGCCTCGACGGCGTCGGTGAGATCAATCCGCAGCAGCTTGCGGTTTTCCGGGTTCATCGTGGTTTCGAACAATTCCTTCGGGTTCATTTCGCCCAGGCCTTTGAAGCGTTTGATCTGCAGGCCGCGTCGGCCAACTTCCTTGATGCCGGCGAGGATTTCCGGGATGGAGAAGAGCGGTTTGGCCTGCGCCTTCTCGCCTTCGCCTTCCACCAGTTCGAACAACGGCTTGTCCTGCGCGGCGTAGTGGTCCACGTTGAGGCCCTTTTTGGCCAGCTTGTTGAGCAGTTCGGCGATGGCCTTGCTCTCGTGGAGTTCAACGTGGCGGGCGCGGCGGGTCTGGCCGTTCTTGCTCCGCTCGAGCAGTTCGGTGTCGGTTTCCTCGGCGCTGCCGAAGAGGCGCAGGTCGGGATTGGCATTGCCGAATTTGGCCAGCTCTTCCTCGGTGTGGAAGTAATGAACGGTCTCATCGTTCCCTTCGCGGACCTTGACCAGGTGGCGCGGCAGATCGTGGGTCCGGCCGTGGCGGCGTTCGATGTAATCGGCGAAATCCCCGCCGTGTCGGCGCAGGGCGTTGGCGTATTTGTCGAGGGATTCGAGGAGTTCGAGGATTTCCGCCAGTTGCTTTTCGGAAAGTTCCTTGTCGTCGGCCAGGTTGCGCAGACGCACCTCCTCAGTGCCGAGCTGGATGAGAATTTTGTTCAGTTGCGCGTCGTCGTCCACGTATTCCACCCGCTTCTTGCGGGCAATCTGGTAGAGCGGCGGCTGGGCGATGTAAACGTAGCCGCCTTTGATGAGCTGGGTCATCTGCCGGTAGAAGAAAGTGAGAAGCAACGTGCGGATGTGCGAGCCGTCCACGTCGGCGTCGGTCATGATGATGATTTTGTGGTAGCGCAGTTTCTCGAGGTTGAAGGCGCCTTCGCCCTCGCCCTTGCCAATGCCGGTGCCCACGGCGGTGATCATGGTCCGGATTTCATTGTTCTGAAGCACCTTGTCCAGACGCGCCTTCTCGACGTTGATGAGTTTGCCGCGGATGGGCAGGATGGCCTGAAACTTCCGGTCGCGGCCCTGTTTGGCAGAGCCGCCGGCAGAGTCGCCCTCGACGATATACAACTCGGTGTTGGCCGGGTCGCGGTCGGAGCAATCGGCCAGCTTGCCGGGCAGGCCGCCGCCGGTAAGCGCGCTTTTGCGCACGGTCTCGCGGGCTTTGCGCGCGGCTTCGCGGGCGCGGGCGGCGAGCAGGCCCTTTTCGACAACTTTTTTGGCGATGGAAGGCTGGGCGTCGAAAAAGCTCATCAAGCCTTCGTAAACGATCGAGGAGACGATGCCGTCAATTTCCGTGTTCACCAGCTTGACCTTGGTCTGGGACTCGAAACGGGGGTTGGGCAGTTTCACGCTCAGGACGCAGACCAGGCCTTCGCGCACGTCATCGCCGGAAATGGTGGGGTCCTTTTCCTTGAGCAGGTTGTTTTGCTTCGCGTATTGGTTGACGGCGCGGGTCAAGGCCGTGCGGAAGCCGGTCAGGTGCGTGCCGCCGTCGGGATTGGGAATGGAATTGGCAAAGCAAAGAATCTGGTCGGTGTAGCTTTCGTTGTATTGCAGGACGCAATCCACGAACACCTCGTCCTTCTGGCGGTTGAGGGCGATGGGCTTGGGGTGGATGATTTCCTTGTTTTTGCCCAGTTGCCGGACGAATTGTTCGATGCCGTCGCGGTAAAAAAACCGCTCGGTTTTGTCCTCGATTCGCTCGTCGGTGAGGATGATTTCGATGCCGGGATTCAAAAAGGCCAGTTCGCGCAGGCGGTTGGCGAGGAGTTCAAATTTGAACTCGGTGGTGATGGTGAAAATGGTGGGATCCGGCTTGAAGGTGATCAGCGTCCCTGTGGACTTGGAAGTGCCGATGGTTTTGAGCTTCTGCATGGTGACACCGCGGGCGAATTCCATCGAATAGACTTTGCCGTCGCGGGAGACCTCCGCCTTGAACCAGTCGGAGAGGGCGTTGACGCACTTGGCGCCGACGCCGTGCAGGCCGCCGGAGTATTTGTAAGCGCCCTGGCCGAATTTTCCGCCGGCGTGCAGATTGGTCAACACCAGTTCGACGGCGGGCATCTTCCACTTGGGGTGCATGTCCACCGGGATGCCGCGGCCGTCGTCACGAATCGAACAGGAGCCATCCACATGGATGGCGACTTCGATGCGGTTGCAATGGCCGGCCAGATGTTCGTCAATGGAGTTGTCGAGCACTTCAAAGACGCAGTGGTGCAAACCGCGCTCGTCCGGGTCGCCGATATACATGCCGGGCCGCTTGCGCACGGCCTCCAAGCCTTCGAGTTTGTCGATTTTTGAGGCGTCGTACTTGTCGTTCGGGTCGGTTTTTCGCGCCCGGATTTCGGCTTCCAGCAACTCAGATTCTTTGGCCATAAAACTGTCAGTGGCGGAACATTTTCCCCGCCGGATTGAACACTTAAAATGTAAGAAAACCGGCTATACAACACAACTGTTATTTGGGGGATTTTTTACGAAAAAATACCATTGGTTGTGGGGTCGTCCGGCCGGAGGCCTGATATGTTGTGATGGCGGAGCAGGGGGCAAGATGCTTGAAACAGCCCTCCGCAACGGGCTTGTTCGAGCGGGGAAAACGGCCGGAAAAAGGTTCGGTTCAGCGCTTGGGGAGGCTGAAAACAACAAACCAAGCTGTGTCATTTTTGTCGTCGCTGGCCAAAACGAACGATTCACCGGGGGCAAATTTATGGCGCTGCCGGGTCACTTGCTTGCCCTCGCCAATGAGTTTCATTTCCACTGTCGAATCGCCCAGGTTCGTCACCTCCACAACACACTTGGTGCTCATCTGGATCCTTTTGGCTTTTTTAGCGGGAGCGACGATCTCGTGCCGGTTGACTTCGAAATAATTTTGCCACTTGAACATCTGCAGCTTCTTGCGAAGCCGCGCATCCACTGCCTTGAAATCGGGGTTGGGGGAGTGTTCGTCGTTGGTGCCCCAGATCAATTGGGCTTGCAGCCGGAAGTCTTCAGCGCGCGATTCTCCCACCGCGGTACTCAGACACAAAAGAAGAATCCCCAGCCGAACCCAGCCAAAGCGGCCCGTTTTCCTGAGCGCAATCATTCCGGCGGCAGATGGGGATCACTCTCCGGGGTGGCAAAGTCTTTATTTTCGTCGCCTTGCAGCCAGACCACCGTCATTTCGTCGGCTTGCGAACGAAAAACCACCGCGCTGGTTTCCAGCGCCGGACTGCCGCTCTCCTCGTCGTCGAGAGCGGAGAAAAAATTGCTCCCTGAAAAAGTCAGCACTGCCAGCAGCAACGCCGTGCCGGCCACGGGCGAGAGATATTTCAACCACCAGGCGGGCGTGGACCAACGCGGCGCCCGTTCCAGTAGCTCTATCTGGCGGGAAATTTTGGACCAATAGAATTCGCGCGTTTCCGGCACGTTCACTTCCGGCTCGTTGCCCGCCAGGGCGGTCCGGGTGGTTTGTAATTCATCGAACAACGCCTCGGCTTCTGGCTGCCCGGCCAGCCAGGCGGCGGTTTTTTCGCGCTCCCGGGCGGAGAGTTCTCCGTCCAGGCAGGCCTGCAATCTTAACAGTTCATTCTGGTCCATAAATTCATTACTCACTTTCAGTACTCACGTTTTAATCCCGCCAGCAACGACGCCATGCGCCGCCGTGCGTAAAAGAGCCGGGACATCACCGTCCCGATCGAACATTTCATCACTTTGGCGATCCGCTTGTATTCCATGTCTTCAAATTCATGCAAAATCAGCACCGTCCGGTGCTCGACGGAGAGCTGGGCCAAGGCGCGGTCAATGCGTTGGCGCAGTTCGCTGCGTTCCAGCCTTTCGGTCGGGTTGACCGTGATGACCGGCATTTGTCTTTCCACCCCGCCCAGTTCCTCGTCCAGATGCTCGAGGGACTCGGTGCGCTGCCGTTTTTGCTTGCGCAACTGGTCCAGGCAAAGGTTGATCACGATGCGGGTCATCCAAGTGACGAAACTCGCCTCGCCCTGAAACTGCTTGAGCCGCTGCCAGCCCTTCACCCACGCTTCCTGAGAAAGATCAACCGCCTCTTCTTCATTGCGCATCACGCTGAACGCGCGCGCATAAAGCTTGTCCCGATGCCGCGCGACCAATTCTTCAAAGGCAACCATGTTGCCCTTTTGCGCCAGTCGCACCAAGAGTTCATCCCCGGCAGCCGGATAATCAATTTTCGACGGCATTAACTTCGACGGGAGCGCCTGAAACGATATTCATCTTTCCTCACAGTTTTCCCTTGGTGCTGGGGAGTTGCCCGGCCACGCGCGGATCGCGCTGGCAGGCGCCATCCACTGCCCGGGCAAAGGCCTTGAAGAGGGCTTCCACCACATGATGCGGCTCGTCACCGTAAAGCAGTTCGAGGTGCAGGTTGCAGCGCGCTTCATTGGTGAACCCCTGGAAAAATTCCCGCGCCAGCCCGAACCGGAAGGCCGAGGACATGTCCTGCTTTTTCTCGGTGCGGCTGATTTTTTTGAAAGACAATTTGTCCAGACCGCGCCAGACCAGACAAGGCCGGCCGCCGAAATCAATCACACACCGGGCCAGACATTCATCCATCGGCACGTAAGCCTCGCCGCTCAGGGGATTGCGCGGATCGAAGCCCGTGCCATAACGCCGGATGCCCTTCTTGTCGCCCAGGGCCTGCCGGAAGGCCTGCCCCAAGGCAATCCCGCAGTCCTCAACCGTATGGTGCGCGTCCACCTGCAAATCGCCCGCGCAGCGAAGCTGCAAATCCACCACCGCATGCCGGGCGAACAACGCGAGCATGTGATCGAAAAAAGGGATGCCGGTGGCGAGGGAAGATCTGCCCGCGCCGTCCAGCGACAGCCGGAGGGTGATCCGCGTTTCGTTCGTCGTTCGCCGGACGGTGGCGGTGCGTTTCTTCATGCGCTGTCATTAAATACTGATTCCCGCAAATGGAAACGCAAATTCCGACCGCACACGGCAAAGGCGGAGGCGCTGACCACCCATCACACCGCGCGCCGCCCCCGGAGGGTTACTGATTCAATCGGGCCAGGTAACGCTCGGCGTCAATCGCCGCGGCGCAACCCAGGCCGGCGGCGGTCACCGCCTGGCGATAGGCGTGGTCCGCGCAATCGCCGGAAACAAAAACGCCCGGCACGCTCGTCTCGGTCCCGCGTTTGGGAAGGATGTAATCGTTGGCGTCCATGTCGAGCACCCCCTTGAACAACTGGGTGTTCGGAACGTGCCCGATGGCCACAAACACCCCCGCGCAATTGGTCACACTCTCGACGTTGGTTTTGAGATTCTTCAGGCGCACGCCGGTCACCTTGTCCTGTTTCGCGTCGAGCACTTCGGTGACGACGGAATCCCAGATCGGTTTGATTTTCGGATGCGATAGCGTGCGGCCGGCCATGATCTGCGAGGCGCGCAAGCGGTCGCGCCGATGCACGAGATAAACCACCGAGGCAAAGCGCGTGAGATAGGTCGCTTCCTCGCACGCTGAATCGCCGCCGCCCACCACCACCAGCGGTTGATCGCGGAACATCGGAAAAGGTCCGTCGCAGGTCGCGCAATAGGTCACGCCTTTTTTTTCCAGCAAGGCTTCGCTGTCCAGGCCGAGGTGGCGGTGGCTCGCGCCGCTGGCGATGATGAGCGTCTGCGTTTCCAGCGGTTCACCATCCACGTTCAGCACAAAAGGCTGCCGGGAGAGATCCACCGCCTCGACGGTGCCGAACTTGACGCGTGCGCCGAAACGCTCGGCCTGTTTTTGCATCCGCACCATCAATTCATAGCCGTCAATGCCTTCGGGAAAGCCGGGATAATTTTCCACGATGCTCGTCGTCGTCAGCAACCCGCCCGGCATGGTGCCGGTGAGGACCAGCGGCTGAAGATTGGCGCGGGCCGTATAAAGCGCCGCGGTCAATCCGGCGCAGCCGCTCCCAATGATGACAATTTTTTCCATAGGCGGCGAACGTTAGGTTTATCGCGGCGGGTTGGCAAGCGCGGCCTTCGCGCCAGCTCATTGCCCGCGGAGTTTTTTACCCTGCGCCGCAAATTTCCGCCAGCGGCGCAACCGCCAATAGACCGTGCCAAAAAAAACGGCGCCGCAACCGTTGACACCAACCGTGTAGCCGAGCTTGTAGTTCAAGCCCGTGTTCTGCTGGGCGTAAATGGCCACGTCCCGGCCCAGCGCCAGGGCGGGCAGCGCGCACGGCATCAGGGTGCCATGCCGGACGCCCGATCCAAAACCAGCCGGTTGCGCGCCGCGGTCCACCGTTTCCGCCGAACGATTCAGCGCCCGGCCCGCGACGAAGGCGGCCGCGGCGATCGCCACGATGCGGACGGCGGTTTTCCACGCGCGGCGGCTGGCAGTCGGGACTTTGGCTTGTGTTGCGGCAACGGTTTCCGTAGAGGAGAAGAATGTTTTTAAGCCGGCGCGCGACGCAAGCAGAATATTTTGACGAGCCGGGCCGCACGCCGGCGGAGGTCGCCGAGAGTTATCACTGGCTCAACCATTTCAACCGGCTCTTGCACTTCGCGGAACCGTTTCAACGACTGCTCCCGCGCTGGCTGGGCGAGGAAAAGTGCCGCGACCTCTCGCTGCTCGACCTTGGCGCCGGCGACGGTTCGCTGGGCTGCGAACTCACCCGGTGGGCGGCCCGACGCGGCTGGCGCTGGGAGGTCACCCATCTGGAAATCAACCCGCTGGCGGTGCAACTCAACGAAGCAGGCCGGAGCGTCGCCGGCTCCGCGATTGCGCTTCCCTTCAAGGACGGCAGCTTCGATGCGGTCATCGCCACGCAGATGACGCACCATTTGTTGAACGACGAGCAGGTGGTCCGGCATTTTCGCGAGGCCTGGCGGGTCAGCCGCGACGCTGTGTTCATCAACGATCTTCACCGGAACCTGGGTTTGTATTGCCTCATCGGGTTTCTGCTGCATTGGTGGGGCTGCCCGCCGAATTTTCGCGCCGACGGCCTGCTGTCCGTCCGCCGCGGCTGGCGGGTCAAGGAATGGAAGTCCCTGGCGGCTGAAGCCAACCTGTCCGATGCCAGAGTCTGGCTTTATTACGGTGCCAAGGTCGTCCTTCAGGTGTGCAAAGCGCCACCGCGCTAACAGCCCGTTAAAAAAGTAGGAGCCGACGTGAGGAGGCTCTGATCCCGGCTTGGAGCCCGAGGAAATTAGAGTCTCGTTACCTCGACTCCTGCGTATCAGGACTTTCTCAACGAGCCGCCAAGCGTGCGGTCGAGATCACCGTGACCGAAAATCCGTCGCCGCGAACTTGTGCCGCTGACCCAGCCAGCGAAACCAGCGCCGGGTGTCGCGCCACGGCCGGATGTTGCTCACTTTTTCCCGGTAAATGACCCGGATCGGCACGAACTCAATCCTGTGGCCGCGGCGGCAAACGCGTGGACCATTTCCGAATCGAATTCAAAATGGGAAGTCTGAAAATTCAAGGCCGCCCACGCCTCCAATCGCATCAGCCGAAAACCGCATTGTGTGTCCGGCAGCGCCCGCCCGCTCAGGCGCGAAAGCCGGCGGCTCATCCAGAGATTGACCTGCCGCCGCAGCCAAGGCATGTCGGCCGCGTTGGCCATGCGGTTGCCGATGATCAGTGCAGCGCCACCCTGCTCGGCGCAGGCGAGGAAGGCCGGGATGTCGCCGGACGAATGTTGATTGTCCCCGCCCAACGTCAACGCCCAGGCGAAGCCCCGTTCCCGCGCGCGCCGCGATCCGCTGGTCAGCGCCGCGCCTTTGCCCCGCGGTTCCGCGTGCCGGATGACTTCCGCCACCGCCTGTGCCGCCAGCTCCGCCGTCCGGTCCGCAGAACCGTCATCCACGACGATCTCCGTGGGCCGTGGGCGCGGACTGCGCGCACCAGCGGTCCGATGGTTGCCGCTTCGTTCAGGCAGGGAATCACTCCTGCACAGTGTGCCGGCCAATTCACTGAACCAAACTAAACCAACGCGTTTCCGCGCCAAGTCAAATCCAGACCGTCGGGTGCCGCGAGCCTGGATATGTCACCAGCCTCGTAGCCGCCGACGTGAGGAGGCGGATTCGGCGGTGGTTTGCAAAAATCCGCCTCCTCACGTCGGCGGCTACACCGAACTTCAGCTTCGAGCGGAAACCGGGCGCGAGCACTCCGGGCGTGACAAGTCCGCCCGCCTCGACAATCTTCGGCGCCGATGTTGCCGGCGTTTCTAACCACGATTTTTTTTTCCATCTCTGCCGTCTGCGCCACCCGCACGGCCAAATTGATGGGCGGCACGGAAGCCAATTTCTGGCGGCTCCTGTTCGCGGCCGTGCTGCTGGCGATCTGGTCGCATGCGTTTGGCGTCGGGCTGACCGGCAGTGCGTTGCCCTGGTTTTTTCTCAGCGGCTGCGTCGGGTTCGGCGTCGGCGACCTGGCGCTTTTTCAGGCCCTGCCGCGCATCGGCTCACGACTGACCGTGCTGCTGGTGCAATGTCTGGCGGCGCCCTTCGCGGCGTTCATCGAGTGGCTCTGGCTGGGGACCACGCTGAGCCTCGCGCAGCTTTTCTGCGGGCTGACGATCCTGGCGGGCGTCTCGCTTGCGCTCAGCCCCAGCCGCCACTTGAACCTGGAACCGAAGCAATTCCTTCCCGGCATTCTCTTCGGCGTGCTGGCGGCGTTCGGCCAGGGATTCGGCGCGGTGCTCAGTCGCAAGGCGTACGAAATCGCCGCCCAAAACGGCCAGAGCCTTGACGGTCTCAACGCCGCCTACCAGCGTATTCTCGGCGGCGTGCTGATCGCCGGCGCGTTCCTGCTTTACGTCCGGTGGCAGCGCTCGCTCAAAAACGCGAAGGACGCTCCGCCCCAATGGCGCGCGGCCTGGTTGTGGATCATTCTCAACGGCCTCAGCGGCCCGGCGCTGGGCGTGGGCTGCTATCAATGGGCGCTCAAGACGACGCCCACCGGCGTGGTGCTGCCCATCGTCGCCATCACGCCGTTGGTGGTGATCCCGTTCGCGCGGGCAATGGAAGGCGAACGGTTCAACGCGCGCTCCCTGTTAGGCGGCTTGATCGCCGTGGGCGGTGCGGTGGCGCTGACGCTGGTGAGTTAGCAGGCCGCTGAGGATACTTCTCCAATGAATCGCCAGGGTATTCCTGGCTCGGTCATGGAAATGATGCTCGCAGACTTTTGCGCGCGGGCATCCTGCTCCTTTTGATGTCTGTGAATAACTTTTTGCGAATGGTATCAATTAGTAGTTGACATTTTAACAAGGGGGGGGGTACGAATCTTACCGAAGGTTTTCTAGCAAAAGTTTTGTTGCTGGAGCAACGCCATTTTTAATGAATCCACTGACATCCTTCCGAATCTTCGTCTTAATTGTAGCAGGTCTTCGTTTCACCGCCGCGTTCCCTTCGCTTCTGGCAGTTGAGAAAACAAATGCTCTGTCGGCAAAATTCGCGTGAAAAAGAAACTTCCTCTTCTAGTTCTTGCGGGTGTCGTGGTGGTGTTGGCGGCAGCCAGTTCGATGATCTCTCAAGAGACGCCCGGTGTGGTGGATTCCGCGCTGCCTGCGCCCTGGAAATATGATGGGGTCGGTTTGACGAACGCCCTTGGCGTGGCGCGGGTGGCGGCGGAGTACATTGAGGTTGGGGGAGCTTCCACCGGAGTACGCGGGACGGAGGATTCAGGCAATTTTCTGCATCAAGCCTGGCGGGGAGATGGTGTTTGGGTGGCCCGAGTTGTGGAGATTTACGGCAGTAATGGCTGGGCCGCGGCGGGCTTGATGGTGCGCACTGAGATGGATGCGAGCGCACCCAATGTGTTCCTGGCGCTGATCAATTCCGGCGGCGTGACCTTTCACCGGCGGGCAACGGCGCAAGGATTGACCGATACCGATACGCTACCGGTTTTACCCCTACCGGACGGGCGTGCTTATCAGGCGAAGGCGGGGCGAACCCAAATCTGGACCAACGATACGGTTGGGCCGGGAAAGAAAATAAGCGCCCCTTGCTGGCTGAAGTTTGTGCGCCAGGGTGACGATTTCAGCGGCTATGTTTCGGTGGACGGAGCCAATTGGTTGTGGGTGGGGACCGAGACGGTGCGCATGACGAAGCCGGAGGTGCAGGTTGGACTGGTGACGACGAGGCAGGACGCGAGCGGTCAGTCCGTCGCCCGATTTGATCTAGTGTAGTGTTTCATAATTAGCTAGACATATTGAGAATTCTGGTCAAACTCGTCGTCGATGCCAAAAGTTGCCAGCGTTGTGGATCTGTCCGAAGCCGATCGAAATCAACTGAGGCAATGGGTTCGAGCGCAATTCACG
>CAZIFU010000004.1:0-28072 GCA_964539075.1 uncultured Verrucomicrobiota bacterium
ACCGACAATCTGACAGCTGCCGGATTACGCGGTGGCAACTCTGGCAAACCGTGGCGGGGAATTGATCCCGGAAAAATCGGTGGTCACTGGAAGGTAAACCGTGAAGCTGTTGAATCGCTGGTCAGCAAGGAACAGGCGGCCAAGATGACGACTCAGGAGAAGTTGGATTTGCTTGATGCCAACGGTTTCATTTACTGGCCGGCAAAAGAGGACGGACGACCACGGTTCAAGAAATACATGGGTCAGGGCGTGGCCATTCAGGACATGATTTCGGACATTCCGCCGGTTAATTCTCAGGCCGTAGAGCGCGCTGATTATCCGACGCAGAAGCCCGAACCACTTGTTGAGCGCATTCTCAAAGCCAGCAGCAACGAAGGCGATTTGGTGGCGGACTTTTTCTGCGGCAGCGGCACGACCGCCGCCGTGGCCGAAAAGCTCGGGCGCAAATGGATCGCCACCGACCTCGGCAAGTGCGGCATCCACACCACGCGCAAGCGGCTCATCCAGGTGCAGCGCGAGTTGAAGGCCGGCGGCCAGCCCTTCCGCGCCTTCGAGGTGCTCAACCTCGGCCGCTACGAGCGCCAGGCCTATCTCAACGTCGCCGGGCGGCTCACCGGCAAAAAGAAGGAGCAGGCCCTCGCCCGCAAGGAACAGGAGTTCCGCGAGCTGATCCTGAAAGCCTACCGCGCCGAGCCGTTGCCGGACGCCGCCTTCTTCCACGGCAAGAACGGCGGGCGGCTCGTGGTCGTCGGCCCGATCAACCTGCCCGTGGGGCGGCTGTTCGTGGAGGAAGTCATCACGGAATGTCGCAAGCGCGGGGCGTCGCGCGTGGACGTGCTGGCGTTCGAGTTTGAGATGGGCCTGTTCCCCGCCGTGCTGGAGGAGGCGAAACAGAAGGGCATCGACCTCGCCCCCAAGACCATCCCGCCGGAAGTCTTCGACAAGCGCGCCGTGGAGAAAGGCCAGGTGCGTTTCCCCGACGTGGCCTACATCGAGGTCACGCCGAGGTTTGGTAGCCGCCGACGTAAGGAGGCGGAGGGCGGCAAATCAAGTGACGTCCGCCTCCTTACGTCGGCGGCTACGAGCGACAGCCTGACCGTCGCCGTCGAGCTGACGGATTTCTCCGTCTATTACTCGCAGGGATTGGCCGACGCCATCGCCGCCGATTTGAAGGAAGGCAAAAGCGAAGTCGTGTGCGAAGCCGGCAAGCTCATCAAAGTGAGCAAGGACAAGAATGGCATCCTGACCCGCGACGTGCTGACAAAGAAATGGACCGACTGGGTGGATTACTGGGCCGTGGATTTCGATTACGAAAGCCGCAAAGAGATCATCAAAGTGGAACGTGGCACGGGCGTCAGCGGTGTCCAGGGAGATTTGTCCGGCCTTTCCCCGGCGCAACGGGCGTTGGATTTGCAGGTCCAGGACTTCGAGGAACGCTGGACCGGCGCCTACGTCTTCGAGAACGAATGGCAAAGTTTCCGCACCCGCCAGAGCCGCGACCTGGAACTGACTACGGTCAGCCACACTTACGCGAAGCCGGGCCGCTACACCATCGCCGTGAAGGTGATTGATATTTTCGGCAACGACCCATGACCCTTGTGCAGGTGACTGCGGGGTGACGGCAAGGATCGCACCATCCAGCACATGATGATGACGACGTTCTGGCATCCCGACGGCACGCCGATGTCGGCGCAGCAATTCATGGAACTGCTCTTCGGCAAGCTGCCCGACTTCTTCCAAAGCGAAGCCGAACTCCGCGCCCTCTGGAGCGCGCCAGACACGCGGGCCAAACTCCTGCAAGGCTTGGCCGACAAAGATTTCGGCCACGACAAACTGTTGGTTATGCAGCAACTCATCGACGCCGAGAAGAGCGACCTCTTCGAGGTGCTTCCGCACGGGCCTCATGCGCATCAAGCGCGAGGACGAACCGCGAAGGGTGTCGCTGGAGGTGATGCTGCGCGGCGGAATTGAGGATGGT
Source organism: uncultured Verrucomicrobiota bacterium (assembly GCA_964539075.1). Classification (GTDB taxonomy): domain Bacteria; phylum Verrucomicrobiota; class Verrucomicrobiia; order Limisphaerales; family CAZIFU01; genus CAZIFU01. The sequence continues at coordinate 1,979 of CAZIFU010000004.1, forward strand.
TGGAAGTGAACATGTCAGCTTGACCGATACTTGACTGACGCTTGACCCAGGATTGACCCGCAGGCAAACTGGCCGGCATGAGTTATCAACCGCAATTCACGATCACGGCAGCCCTGCTGGCGCGGGTGGAAAGCATCGCCGCGTTGCGGGAGCGCATTCAAGGCGCTGCGGTGCAAGTTCCGTGGATACCCGCGCTGCAAAAGGACACGCGGGTGCGCAATACTCACAGCTCGACGGCCATCGAAGGCAATCCGCTGACGCTGGAGGAAGTCCGCGCGCTGGAGGAAGGGACGACTGTGGCCGCGCCCGCGCGGGCGCGGCGTGAGGTGCTGAATTATTTCGCCGCACTGCGCCATGTCGAGAAGCAGGCGACGAAGAAACGACTAACGCACGAGGATATTTTCCGGCTGCACGCGATCATCGCGGGCGAGGTGATGGACCAGGGCGAGGCGGGGCGTTACCGGACGATACGGGTGCGAGTGGGCCGGTATGTGCCGCCACCGCCGGAGGATGTGTCGGGGCTGATGTTCGAATTGCTGGAGTGGTGGAACAAAGATGCGCCGGGACTCTCGCCGGTGTTGAGTTCGGCCATCGTGCATCATCGCTTCGAGGGGATTCATCCATTCGCGGACGGCAACGGGCGCGCTGGCCGGGCGCTGGCCTTGTGGGAGCTTTACCGGCGCGGTTTCGATTCGCATCACATCTTCGCGGTGGATGAATTTTACTGGGAGGATCGCCCGCGCTACTACGCCGCCTTGGACGCGGTGCGGAGCAAGGGTGAAGACCTGACGGCATGGCTGGAATATTGCGCGGAGGGGTTGCTGCAAACTCTGGAGCGGGTGTGGGAGCGCATGGGGCAGCTTTCGGTTTCGACGGCACGCGAGCGGGTGGTGTTGCGTCCGCGTCAGGAGCAGTTGTTGAAATTGCTCGGCCAGAGTGGCGGAATGACTCCGCCCGAACTCTGGGCGGCACTCCAGGTGTCCAAGCAAGGCGCGATGGACATGCTGCGTCCGCTGGTGAAGGCGGGATTGGTGAAGCGAGTGGGCACGTTGAAAACCGGGCGCTACGTTTTGAAATGAGCGTCCACGCCTACACTGAAGACCAGCTTGTCGAGCAGCCCGTCATCGGGTTGTTCGCGGAGCAAGTGGCGTTGCCACACCCTCATCCCCGTCCTTTCTCCCACCGGGAGAAGACCGGCCGGCCGGGTTGAGGGTGCGCAGCTTGGTGGCGTTGGTGTCCCGGTTGCCCCGGCGCATGTCGGGGTTGGAGCGGTTGAATCCCGCGCTGCCGCCCGAGGCCATCACCGCCGCCGTGGATGAATTGACCCGCGACCGTTCGGCCATGAGTCTGGAAGCGGCGAATCGCGAGGTGTATCTGCTGCTCAAGGAGGGCATCAAGGTGTCCGAGGCAGACCAGGGAGATTCGACACCTCACCCCAACCCCACCCATGTGATGTTGAACCATTTTCATTTGGTGGTCGAAACTCCCAAGGCCAACCTGGCGGCCGGCATGAGATGGTTTTTGGGCGCCTATACTTCCCGCTTCAACCGGCGGCACAAGCTCTTGGGTCACTTGTTCAGCGGTCGTTACAAATCACTGATTGTGGATGGCCGATGAACTCGCCGCCATTGAAGGCAGACCGTGGGCAGAGTGGGGGAAAAAGCGGCAGAAAATATCGCCGAGCCGAGCCGTACGCTACCTGCCGGCTTGCCGTGAGCGGATTGCAGGACTGAAACGGCCACTCGGCATTTATCAGCCGTCCAAAACGCAGCCGACAAATTGAAACTCCCGGACCGCTTCACGCCCACGTGCCCGCTGGCCGCGCACAGTTGCCCGCAGAGACGCTTTGAAGGACACGGACAGGGCAAAGCCACTGCCACGGATCACCAGCCTCTCAGAGCCGAAAATACCGGACAGAAACCGGACAGACAAAGTTTTTTACGCCATAAAAAGAGCTGGATTTTAGGCTCGAAAAAACGGATAAAACCATTGATTTTACAGGGTGATTTGTGTGTGGTGGCTGGGGGCGGAATTGAACCGCCGACACAAGGATTTTCAGTCCTCTGCTCTACCGACTGAGCTACCCAGCCTCTCCAAGACCCGGAATTCAACGTCCCTTCCCCGGATTTGGCAAGGGATATTTCGGTTCAACCAGATTTCGCCCAACCTTTTTAGCTGTTCAATTTCCCTGCCACAGGGCAAATCTTTGAACACACTTTGCCCATTCATGAACTCGATCCGCTCCAATTCACCACCGCCGGCGATGACGCGGCGCCAGTTCCTCGACCGCGCCACCACCGCGAGCGCGTTCGCGGGCCTGGGCCTGGCGGCAGCCTCGCCGTCGCTCCTCGCTGCCGACCGACCGCGCAAATACCGCGCCGCTCTCATCGGCCACACCGGCGCGGGCAACTTCGGCCACGGCCACGAACTGACCTTCAACGGCCGCGAGAACATCGAAGTCGTCGCCGTCGCCGACCCCGATGCTGCGGGCCGCGTCAAAGCCGCCGCCGCTGCGAAAGCATTGCGTAGTTACGCCGACTTCCGCGAAATGCTCGCGAAGGAGAAGCCGGACCTGGTCGTCGTCGCGCCGCGTTGGACCGATCATCGCCACGCGATGGTGATGGCGGCGTTGCGCGCCGGCGCGCATGTTTACAGCGAGAAGCCGTTCGCCCAGACGCTCGCCGAAGCGGATGAGATGCTCGCCTTCGCGGACAACGCCGGCTTGAAAATCGCCGTCGCACTCCAATATCGTCTTGGCCCAAGCGTGCCGCATCTGAAGCAACGGTTGAACGGGGGCCTCATCGGCGATCTGCTCGAAATTCGCATCCACGGCAAGCAGGACACGCGCGCTGGCGGCGAGGACATGGTCGTGCTCTGCACGCACCAGTTTGACCTGGCCCGTTTCTTCGCCGGCGACCCGCTCTGGTGCAGCGCGCGCGTGCTCCAGAACGGTCACGACATCACGCTCGCCGATGCCCATCCCGCCACCGAAGGCATCGGCCCCATCGCCGGCGATGAGATCGAAGCGCTTTTCGCCTGCCCGCACGGCGTGAACGTTTATTACACCAGCCGCGCGAAAAACCAACAGACCGCCGGGCCGTGGGGCATGGAGTTCATCGGCAGCAAAGGCCGAACGCGCCTGCTTTACGACGCCTGGCCGCGCACGTTTGTCCTGCGCAGCGGCGCATTGGACACCGCCGGCCAAACGCTCGAATGGCGTCCGCTCGAAAATGATCCCACGGCGAACCCTCCCGCGTCCGAACGCAACATGACCGTCGGCAACCGCCGCGTGGTGGACGACTGGCTGGCCGCCATCGAGCAAAACCGCGAGCCGGTGTGCAGCGGCCGTGCGGCGATGAAGACGCTCGAACTGATCCACGCGGTGTTCGCCGCCGGACTTTCCCGCGGGCGGGTCGCATTGCCGCTGGTGAACCGCCAACACCCGCTGCGCGCGGCGTAAGTTTGGAGTTCAAGCTTTAGCTTGCACGCACATTCCGCTTGCAGCGGCAGACAAGCTGAAGCCGTAACGATGCAGTTGAACCCGCCCCTCTCCCTGTCCCTCTCCCCATCGGATGGGGAGAGGGAAATATTCCGCACGAATCGCGGAGAGTCTCCGTTGGGTGACCCACAACAGATCGCGGAGTGCTTCTCCCTCTTCCCGTCTGACGGGGAGAGGGTTGGGGAGAGGGGCAACTTCAATCGCATAGTTACGGCTGATTTTTGAACTCCAACCGCCCGAGCCTTCGTCGCACGCTTGAAACTTCGCCGCCGTTGTGGTTAACCATTGGCCATGAAACTCACCCCGCTGCTCCCGCTGCTCGTCGCGCTCGGTTCGCTTCTGGTTCAAGCTCACGCCGGCCCCGCCGACCAGACGCTCGACATTTACTGGATTGACTCCGAGGGCGGCGGCTCCACGCTGCTCGTCACGCCGGCGGGCGAATCGGTGCTCATTGACACCGGCAATCCCGGCGGGCGTGACGCCCCACGCATTCACCAGGTCGCGACGAAGACGGCGGACCTCAAGCGTCTGGACCACGTCATCATCACGCACTTTCATATTGACCACTTCGGCGGCGCGGCGGAACTGGCGGCGCTCATGCCCATCGGCGCTTTGCACGACAAGGGCGTGCCGGAATCCAACCCGGACAACAATCCGAACGACACCCGTTTCCCGCTGCTCATCAAACCCTATCGTGTGTTCAAGGCCGGGCGGCGCGAAACCATCAAGGCCGGCGATGAAATCAAACTCCAGCAGCCCGCGAACGCGCTGCCGCTCAAGCTGCGTTGCCTCGCCGCCGGGCAGCAGTTCGCCCCGCTCCAACAGCGGCCCGTGCAAAATCCCTTGTGCGCCGAGGGCCGGCTCAAGGACAAAGACACCACCGACAACGCCAACAGCGTCGTTCTGGTGCTGGAATTCGGGCCTTTCAAATTCTTTGACGGCGGCGACCTGACGTGGAACGTGGAAGGCCAGTTGGTCTGTCCGGCGAATCGCGTCGGCCCGGTGGATGTCTATCAAGTCAACCACCACGGGCTGGACGTGAGCAACAATCCGCTCCTGGTCCGCAGCCTGGCGCCCACGGTTTCCGTCATGAACAGCGGGTCGAAGAAGGGCTGCGGCGCGGAGACGTTCGCAACGCTCAAATCCGTCGCGTCCATCCAGGCGATGTATCAGATGCACAAAAATATTCGCGAGGACAAGGAGAACAACACCGCCGACGAACGCATCGCCAATCTGGAAGAAAAATGCCAGGCCAACTACATCAAGTTGAGCGTCGCGCCGGATGGGAAAAAATACACCGTGAGCATCCCGGCCAACGGCCACTCGCGGACGTTCCAGACCAAATAAGCGCGAAACGATGCGGTTCAACTCCGCATCACCGGCGGCATGAACGGCTGTTGGCCGGAGGAGTTGGCGGCTGTTGCCCGCAGCGTGAGGCTGTGTGAAAACTCATTTTTGGACCGTCCAAGATTCTCCCGATGTTATCAAAACGCGTCATACTACCTATGTTAATGACTAGGTAGCATGTCTCACACCCAAGGTAAACGCATCGGTCCCAGGATAAGTGGTGCCAAAGTTTTGGAGGAGTTGTTTTAAGTCTCGAACTCGACCGAAAGGAGGAGGCCTGTTGAATTGGCCGCCAGGTTGCGCTGGAATCGCTTGCCGATCCAGAGTGGCCATTTTAGACTAAACCCGTGAGCCGACTGCCCGTCAGCAAAGCATCCATCCCCTTCCGGCGCGTGTGGAAGAAAGGGTGGCGCGTACCGACCGTGGTCTTCCCGACGTTGCCGGGTGCGTTGCGGATTGTTGCCAAAAGTTCGGCCTTGGCCCCGTTCCGCCCCACTTTGTTTTGCGCATGGGGACTTTCTGGAACCCCCCACTGGTTTGGCCCGTCACCCGAAGGGATAACATTGAGTAAAAACAATCACCCCAAAAGCAGGAAGATCGGGTTCGTCATCACGACTTTTTCTCTCTCCCTGATGATTCTTTTTCTGGGAGGCGAGTTGATGACCCGGCTGGCCTGGCGCGGGCATCCGGCAAGTGCCACTGATGAAAGAAGTTTATGTTATCGTTATGACGCCGAGCTGGGATGGTTTCCGGTGGCAAACGGCACCAAACAGTTCCAACACGACCGCTCGATTACCGTGCATCACAATGCGGAGGGTTTTCGAGACAAGCCACGCGGGCCTAAAGTGAAAAAGCGGATAGCGTTTGTGGGGGATTCCTTTGTGTGGGGCCATGACGCGGAGGAAGGGGAGCGATTCACCGACAAATTGGAGGCGTTGCTGCCCGGTTGGGAGATGATCAATCTGGGCGTCAGCGGCTACGGCACGGATCAGGAATTGATATTGATCCAGAAATGGTTTGATCATTACCAGCCGGACATTGTGGTGCTGGTGTTTTGCAATAACGATCTGAACGACAACGCTGCGCATGTAACGCCGGGAGGTTATTACAAGCCCTATTTCGAGGTGGTGGAGGGCCGGCTTATGCCAAGGGGCATCCCGGTGAGCAAGTCCATGCAGTATTACGGATTGGAACATCCGTGGTTGTTCAAAAGCCGGCTCGTTCAACTGCTGATGACCCGGTGTGTGGATTGGAAATCACGCAAGCCTCGATCCACCGTCAATCCGACGGGGAACCTCCTTGCCGCAATGAAAGCCTATGTCGAAGCCAAAGGGGCAAAGTTCATTGTGGGATACGTATCCGATGACGGAATGGATGAGAAAAGTTCATTTTGCGCATCTCTGAAAATTGATCACAGCCATCTCATAAGGCAAAAAGCTTGACGGTTTCCCTTTGATTTCCAAGGGAATTTTACGGGTCGTGTCGTGTAGTTTTCAAAACTGGATATTCGTGTGCGGTCAAAAGTGGAGTGGGCTGTGCGGTCAAGACAGGAGTTTCAATTTAGAAAATCGGGCAGTGGAGTAAGACCATTGGTTTGGTGTTTGGGTCTGGGGCATGTTGGAGGAAGAAGATATCGCCGTCGGGCCGGAAGCAGCGAATCACCTTGGTGCGGGGAGGGACATTAACGGATTGTCGTTGAGTGCCGACAGGCACTTTGCCGTCGTCACCGACTCGGACCATGGTTTGCTGACTCCAGACGTAGGGCCACCAAGGGCATTTGGGCGCGGGGCGCAGGACGGAACGTTTTTCCGCCAGGGCCTGTTTCCTGGCGGCGTGGGGAGTCGTGCCCAGTTCGCGGTGGATTTCATGTTGGTTGGCATGGGGCAGCACTTTGTCGATCAGGGCATTGGCCGATTCCAGATCGATGATTTTGTCGGCGGCAAACAATGGTGGCAGGCGGTCTTGAAAGTATTGGTGGCGGCGTTCGATTTTGCCTTTGGCCTGTGGCGTGGGTGCGTAGCGCAAAGCGATGCCGTAGAAGTGCAAGGCGGCACCGAGTTGGGTGAAGACCTCCGGGGTATGGGTGAAGAAGAAGGAGTGGTAGTCCACGTACAGGGCCAGCGGCAGGCCGTGGGCGCGGAAAGACCGATCGAGGAAGTCTAAATGGGACAGCAGCGTTTCGTTGTGATAAAGCCGGGCGCCAAGGTTATAGCGGGTGGCATCATCGAGGAGATTCAGGAGGGTCTGTTTGTGTTTGGAGTGGGGCAGGAAGCAATGTGGACTGGCATCCTACTGCCAGAGAGCACCCAGATCTCGGACCTGCCAGCGTTTGACCGGTTTGGGACTGGGTTTGTAGCGAGTGTCGGGAGCGAGCCGATTTTGGATCGCCCAACGACGAATGCTGGCGCGGTCGGTTTGAAAGTCGAGGCGGCGATGGAGTTCGCTGGCGGCGGCACTGTAAGATGAGGGTGGTTTGGAGGAGAGCAGTTTTGTGAGCAGCGCGGTGACCTCTTCCGGCCAGGTGGGATGATGATTGCCACCGGACAGACCGGGCGACCAAGTATCGGCACGGCCTTGGGCACAGGCCCGCAAATAGTCGCTGTACAGCGTGAAAAAGCGACTGGAGCAGACACCCAGTTCTGCCGCAGCAGCCGGTGCGCAGAGTTGTTCGGAGCGATAAGCGGCCAGTAAATGGCGAATGAGCGGAACTGGAAGACGTTTGATTAATTGAAGTTTTTCATGGCGGTGAGGATGACAGAGGCAGATGGATTTTTCGCTTTGAAACTGGCGCCGGCCGGGCATGCCGGGCGACCGCTCTCGCAGCCGCCCAGCCTGCCGTTTGCCAGACTTCGACGGCGCTCAGGTTGCGTCCCCGCAGAGCCCTATCCTCCGTGAAGCACCCTGCAGAATGGATGTCGTTACAACCGTGGCAATATCAAATCAGCCCTTTTAATCATTATTCCACTTTTGATCGCACAGACCACTCCTGTTTTGTTCGCACCACGACAGACCGAATCTTTCGCCACCACACCGCCCCGCCGTTTGCGCCATGCCACCCACCGCGCACAACGTCCATATCACGATGGCCAGCGCGTTGAACAAACGCGCCAGACGGCATCGTGAGGCGAATTTCCGACGGCTGACTGGTCTGGAAATTCAATAACAGCATTTTTCCATTGCCGACGGCTGGCGCGAATGGCAAGAACAACGCGGCGATGAATTCGTTCAGCCACTACTCGTTCGGCTCGGTGATGCAGTGGGGCTTCCAGACGCTCGCCGGAATCGACACCGACGGCCCCGGCTACCATCGCATCTCTATCCGCCCGAATCCGCCATCGAGCAGCGCTTCGGGTGCGGCCGGCGAGCCGAAGCCGATGGATTGGGTGAAGGCGCACTACGATTCCATCCACGGGCGCATCGTGAGCGAGTGGCGCGCGAACGGCGCGGATTTCGAGCTGCACGCCACGATCCCGGTGAACACGACCGCGACCATTTTTCTCCCTGCAAAAGATGCGGCCTCCGCGACCGAGGGCGGCAAGCTTCTCGCTGGCGCGGAGGGCGTGAAGCTGCTGCGCACCGAACCCGGCCGCGTGGTGCTCGCGGTGGAGTCGGGCAGCTATCATTTCCAATCAAAACGCTGAGCCGTTCGACATGCCTTCAAACACACACATCGAAAACCCGGACGTCATCCTGATCGGCAGCGGCGTGATGTCCGCCAATCTCGGCGCGCTGCTCAAGCGCCTCGACCCGCGCCTCACCATCCAGCTTTATGAAGTCACCGACGGGCTCGCGCAGGAAAGTTCCGACGGCTGGAACAACGCGGGCACAGGCCACGCGGGAATCTGCGAGCTGAGCTACACGCCGAAGCGGGAGACGGACGGCTCGGTGAACGTGAGCAAGGTGATCGAGATCTTCGAGCAGTTCGAGCACTCGAAGCAGTTCTGGAGCTACGCCGTCGTGAGCGGGATGGCGGAGCGGCCGAAGGATTTCATCAACCCCGTCCAGCACATCAGCTTCGTGCATGGCGACGTGCAGGTGGATTTCCTGAAGGCGCGGCACGCGGGGATGGCAGCGCATCATTTCTTCCGCGAGATGGAATACACGACCGACCGCGCGAAGATCGCGAGCTGGGCGCCGCTGCTGCTCGAAGGCCGCGGCAACGTGCCCATCGCCGCGACGAAGATGGACGCGGGGACCGATGTGAATTTCGGCGAGATCTCGCGCAAGCTGCTCGGCTGGCTCGGCAGGCAGGAAGGCTGCGGGATCGCATCGGGACATCGCGTGGTCGGCTTGAAGCGCAGCGGCGCGGGATGGGAAGTGCGCGCCAAGGATCTGATGACAGGCGAGGTCCGCGTGAGCCGCACGAAGTTTGTCTTCGTCGGAGCGGGCGGAGGCAGCCTGCCGCTGCTGCAAAAGTCCGGCATCCCTGAAGCCAAGGGCCTCGGTGGTTTCCCCATCGGCGGCCAGTGGCTCGTCTGCGACAATCCGGAAATCGTCGCGAAGCATCAGGCAAAGGTCTATGGACAGGCGCTCGACACCGCGCCGACGATGGCCGTGCCGCATCTCGACACGCGGATTCTCGACGGGAAGAAGACGCTGCTCTTCGGCCCGTTTGCGGCGTGGACGACGAAGTTTCTCCACAAAAAAGGCAGCTTCACCGATCTCCCTTTCTCCGTCCGACCGGACAACCTCGCCACGCTGATCAACATTGGCATTCACAACCTCGACCTCGTCCGCTACCTAGTGCAGCAAGGCACGCAGAGCATGGCGGATCGCATGGAAGTCCTCCACCTCTTCTATCCCGCGGCGCAGGCGAAGGACTGGAAACTGATTGATGCCGGCATTCGCGTGCAGGCGATCAAGAAGACCGATGGCGAGGCCGGCATCGTCCACTACGGCACCGAGGTCATCACGAACGCAGACCGCTCGATCTCCGCGCTGCTCGGCGCATCGCCGGGTGCATCGGTCTCGGTGAATATCGTGCTCGAAGTCATCAAGAAATGCTTCCCGCACCTGCTCGCCAGCCCCGAGGGCCACGCGCGGATGAAGGAGATGATCCCGACCTACGACGAGGACATCAAACTCCCCGCGAACGCGGAGCGCTTCCGAGAGGTGCGCCAACACACCGACGAACTTCTCCAGCTCCAGCCGAGCTGATTTCCGACCTGTCAACGCCGCTGATTCCACTCCGAACATTCAAACCAAAAAATCATGAACGAAAAACCACTGATTCAATCGCTCACCGCCACCGACCCGGAACGCACCATCGAGTTCGAGTTCGTGCGCGCCACGGAGAACGCGGCGTTGAATTCGCTCCAATGGCTGGGCCGTGGGGAAAAAGAACTCGCCGACGCCTCGGCCTGCGATGCCATCTTCGGCGTATTCGATCTCGTGGACATGCGGGGTGAAGTCGTCATCGGCGAGGGTATCAAGGACAACGCGCCCGGCATTTTCCTGGGTGACAGGCTCGGGACTTGGAAACAGGGCTCGCCGCATTTCGACATCGCACTCGATCCGATTGACGGCACGACGAACATCGCGGGGGGAATGCCCAATTCGATTTCAGTGATGGCCGCAAGCGAACGCGTGGCGGGCGAGTCTCCCGCGATGCGGAACATACCGGCTTTCTATTCCACCAAGCTCGCCTACGGGCCCGAGGTCGTGCGCGCCATCGCAGGTGGAATGGAAGCGATCGCGCTCGACGACCCGCTGGAGAAAACCCTGGAGAAAGTTGCGACCGCCCTCGGCAAGCGCGTCGGCCAACTGGTCGTCATGACGCTGAATCGTCCGCGTCACGCGGAAATCATCGCCCGTATCCGCGCGGCGGGAGCTTCGCTGCGGATGATCACCGATGGGGACATCACCGCGGCCGTCTCGCCTTCGCTGCCGGACACCGGGGTCGACCTCTACTACGGCATCGGCGGCTCTCCGGAGGGGGTGCTCACCGCGGCGGCGATGAAGGCCCTTGGCGGCGAAATGCTGCTGCGCATGTGGCCGCGAGATGACGCCGAGCGGCGCTCACTGCTCGACGCGATCGGGGAAGCAGAACTCGCCCGCGTGTTCACTTGCGCCAATCTGGTCAACGGGAACAGCGCGCTCTTTTGTGCCACCGGGATCAGCGACAGTCCGCTGCTGCCCGGCGTGCAGTTGTTCGGACACAAGGCCGTCACCCACTCGGTGCTCATGCGCGAGCGCAGCCGCACGGTGCGATACATCCGCGCCGTCCACGATCTTCAGCGCAAGACCATCCACCTCCGCAGCAAACGCGCCGACAGCATGCTTCTCCCATGAATGCCAACCCCGCCGCCCCTCGCTCACTCCTCCATCCGCGCGATGAAATCATGCGCACGATGGAGCGCATCTATCGCTACCGGATGACGACGACGTCCGGCGGCAACCTCTCGATTCGCACCGAGAACGGAGACATCTGGATCACGCCGGCACGGGTGGACAAGGGCACGCTGCGCCGCGAGGACATCGTGTGTGTTCGTGCGGACGGGCGGCGCGAAGGGTTGCATCCGCCGTCGAGCGAACTGCCTTTTCACCAGGCGATCTATCAGCGGCGGCCGGATCTCGGCGGCATCGTGCATGCGCACGCGGTCGCGCTCGTGGCCTTCAGCGTCTGCCGGCGCGTGCCGGATACGCGACTCTTTCCACAGGCTCGCCATGACTCTGCGCCGCGTCCGGTTGCCAAAGGTTGCCAAAAAATGCCTGTTTCGTCTCTATTGGCCTGAATTGGTTATCATTGGAAAACAGAAAAGATAAAAGCGTGTTTCAGCCTTTGTTTATGCGGTTTATATGGCTTTTTGAAGTGGTGCCAGAGGAGGGAATCGAACCCCCGACCAAAGGCTTATGAGTCCTCTGCTCTACCCCTGAGCTACTCTGGCACTAGGCTGATAATATTTCCCGCACGCTCCCGCGGCTGTCAAACCGAATGATTCACTTTCTCGCACGGCGAGACCCCGCCCGCCCGCCGGTGTTTCCCTCGATGCCGGATGGACGGCGGGGTGCCCGAAATTTTCCGCCGGGTTTGCTTGACCCGGTTCCCAAAAAACGGCTTTATGTCCCCACGCAAGCCACTATGCTCCGCCGCTCACCGAACCGACAACTGTTCCGCTTAACCTTCAACCCCTCACCGGTATGGCGATAAAAGCAATTGTCTCGCTGGCGATCTTTGGGGGAGAACTGATTTCCAACCCCGGCCCGATCGGGGCGCCGGTGCCCAGCTCGCGGGCGTTGGCACGCCGGGTCGCCTCGTTTCTTCCGCGACGGCCGGGAGGATATGTGGTCGAACTGGGCGCCGGCACGGGCGCGATCACGGCGGCTCTGCTCGAACGCGGCGTGCCCCCGCACCGGTTGATTCCCGTGGAGCGCTCCGCCGTCCTGGTCAGGCATCTCCGGGAGCGGTTTCCCGGATTGAATATTTTGCACGGGGACGCGGCCCGGCTCGGTGCGCTGCTGGCGGAGCATCTGGACCTCGAGCGCGCCACCGTCGGCCATATTGTATCCAGTCTGCCGCTGCGGTCGCTGCCCCGGCACGAAGTGGCCAGCATCGCCCGTGAAGTCAAAAAGATTTTGCCCAGCGACGGTCGGTTTATCCAATACACCTACGACTTGCGCCGGGAAACCAACCAGGCCTTGTCGGACTTCGCGCGCGCGGCCACCTCGCTCGTGTGGCTCAACCTCCCGCCCGCCCGCGTGGACATGTTCCAACTGAAGCCGCCAGCCGCCGGCGAAAGGGCGCGCCTTTCTTGCGGGGGTTAACAGCCCGTTCCAAGAACTTTTTCTCGTAGGAGCCGAGGTAACGAGGCTCTTACCCTTCGCTGAAACCCAAGGAATGAGAGCCTCGTTACCTCGACTCCTGCGAATCAGGACTTTTTCAACGGGCTGTTAACGGCCGGCGGGCCGGCTCCTTTTCACGTTTTCCACCGGATCAATTTGCAGCGCGCGAAGTGTGTCTGCGAAGGGCGCTCGCGGATTCGCGCAAGGCGGATTATTTTACGACATGCACAAGCGGTTTTTCTGTCGGGCGATGGTCGCGTTGACGCTGGCGGGTTGCCATTCGCGCTCCACTTTCCACGCGAACAACGATGAGGAGTCCGATTTTGCAGCCGCGCGCCGGCGCATGGTCGAAGAGCAACTCAAGGCGCCGGGCCGGGACATCAAAAACCCGCGCGTGCTGGCCGCCCTGGCGGCCGTGCCGCGCCACGAGTTTGTGCCGGCGGCGTATCGCGGGCTGGCCTTTGAGGACCACCCACTGCCCATCGGTCATGGATAGACCATCTCGCAGCCCTGCATCGTGGCGTTCATGACCGAACAGCTCGATCCCCAGCCAACCGACCGCGTGCTGGAAATCGGGACCGGCTCCGGCTACCAGGCGGCGGTGCTGGCGGTGCTGGTGAAGGAGGTTTGCTCGATTGAAATCGTTGAACCGCTGGCGCGCCGGGCGGCGGCCGATTTGCAACGATTGGGTTTTCAGAATGTGAAGGTCAAGGCCGGCGACGGCTACCAAGGCTGGCCCGAACTGGCTCCCTTCGACGCGATCATCGTGGCCTGCGCTCCGGACCATGTTCCCCAGCCGCTAATCAATCAGCTCAAAGACGGCGGGAGAATGATGATTCCCGTGGGTGCTTCCACCCGCCAAAAATTATACCTGCTGAAAAAGAGCGGCAAAGAAATCAAGCAACACGCCGTCCTGCCGGTCCGCTTCGTCCCGATGACCGGCCAAGCGGGACGCGGACCCTGAGCGCGCCAGCCTGGCCGGTGCTGGTTTTCCCCTGGCCCAGCGCGGGGGGTGAAACCCGCCAAAAGCCGGCTAAAAAATAACATTTGCATTCCCCGCCACAGCCGCTAAGATGTGGGCCAGTTAGATAACTCGCCGATTTCAAGGCCTGGTAAATCTTCAGTTGAACGTGTTTTCAGTGATGATTTGAAACCCGATGGTCGGGAACAGTCTGAAAGTTGCAGTCCATCTAATGAAAATAACATCATGAGTAACACCAAATTGTTTGTGGGAAACCTTTCCTTCAACACCACCGAAAACGATCTTCAGGACCTTTTCGCCGCGCACGGCACCGTGACCGCGGTGGATTTGATCATGGACAAAATGAGCGGCCGCTCCCGCGGTTTCGCCTTTGTCACCATGGAAACCTCTGAAGGTGCCACCGCCGCCATCCAGGCGTTGCAGGGCAAGAGCCTCGACGGCCGTGACCTGACCGTCAACGAGGCCCGTCCCCGCGAGGATCGTCCGCGTACCGGCGGTTACGGCGGCGGCGGCGGCGGCGGCGGCGGACGCGGTCCGCGCCGGGAGCACAGTGGCCGTTATTAACCCGCTGCTGGCTTGAGGGTGTGGGATCCCGTTTTACGGGGTTCCACACTTTTCGTTTGCATCACACCCGCTCTGGCTGCCGCGCACACGATCCATTTCGCCGGCCGGCAATGCGCCGGCCCAAAGATCTGCGGGAAAAACCCTTTACACACGCCGGCCCGCCAAATACGATGTCCGGCCTATAATGAAAAAATGGAACTATGGAACCCACCGATAAAGTGAAGTTGGTCAAGGAATTTCGGATCCATGAGCGCGATACCGGTTCGGCCGATGTCCAAATTGCCTTGCTGACTCAGCGGATCAATGAATTGACCGAACACCTGCAAAAGAACATCAAAGACCACAGTTCGCGCCGTGGCCTGCTTATGATGGTGGGACAGCGCCGCCGCCTGCTGGATTATCTCCACAGCACAGACTCCAATCGCTACGTCGCACTCACCAAAAAACTCAAGCTCCGCAAGTAGTCCGGCCCGTCAAGGGTTCGGCGGTCTCGTCTCGACGCCGGCGGTTCCCTCCTCATCAATGTCATTAGCCTATGAACTCGGAAAACGCGAACCGGTTCGCAGCTCATCCAACCCATCCTTTCGCGCCATTAAATTCCCGCTGGCACTGGGAAATTTCATTGAATACCCCCACGCTGGGTAATCACTGAAGTTGCTCTGGGCCGGCCGGGACAAGAAAGAAACCATGTCAGAAAAAGCCATCGCCCAAATCGGGTCCTTACAAATCCACATCGAAACCGGCAAACTCGCCAAACAGGCCGACGGCGCCGTCACCGTCCAACTCGGCGAAACCATCGTCATCGTCGCCGCCGTCGCCGCCACCAAAACCAAGGAAGGGCAGGACTTCTTTCCACTCACCGTGGACTACCGCGAGAAGGCCGCCGCGGCTGGCAAATTCCCTGGCGGCTACTTCAAGCGCGAAGGCCGCCCGACTGAAAAGGAAATCCTCACCTGTCGTCTCACCGACCGCCCCATCCGCCCGCTCTTCCCCAAGGGCTGGTACAACGAGGTCCAGGTGCAGACCGTCCTGCTCAGCGCCGACGGCGAGAACGACCCGGACATCCTGAGCATCATCGGCGCCTCCGCCGCGCTCACCCTCAGCGACATCCCCTGGGACGGCCCGCTGGGCGCGGTGCGCGTGGGCCGCGTGAACGGCAAATTCGTCGCCAATCCCACCCACACCGAGCAGGCCGAAAGCGACCTCAATCTGGTCTATGTCGGCAACGCCACGGACATGGTGATGTACGAAGGCTCGGCCAAAGAAATTACCGAGGCCGATTTCATCGCCGCACTCAAGTTCGGCCACGAATCCTGCCAGCCCATCATCACCGCCCAAAAAGAACTCGCCGCCCGCGCCGGCAAGAAAAAGCGCAGCATCACCGTCAACATCGTTCCCGACGAAATCCTCAAGGAAGCCACGGTGCTGGCTGGCGACCGCATGGTGCCGGCCTTGCTGACGCCCGGCAAACTCGCCCGCGAAACGGCCTGCAAAGCCATCCAGGACGAAGTCGGCGCCAAGCTCATCGAAAAGCACGGCGCGGAAAAAATCACCAGATTCGTCATCAGCAACGCCTTCTACCACATCCAGAAGGAAGCGGTGCGCGCCCTCATTCTCGACAACGGCAAGCGGCTCGATGGCCGCTCCTTTGATCAGATTCGCCAAATCTCCGGCGAGGTCGGCATCCTGCCGCGCGCCCACGGCTCTGCCCTCTTCACCCGCGGCGAGACCCAGGCGGTCACCCTCGTCACGCTCGGCACCACCGAGGACGCGCAGGAATTTGATTCCTACACCGGCGGTTCGAGTGAAAAGCAATTCATCCTTCACTACAACTTTCCCAATTTCTCCGTCGGCGAAACCGGCCGCATCAGCGGTCCCGGCCGCCGCGAGATCGGCCACGGCGCCCTGGCCGAACGCTCCATCGAACCGATGGTGCCGCTCAAGGATTTCCCCTACGCCATCCGCGTCACTTCCGAAATCATGGAGTCCAACGGTTCGACCTCCATGGCCTCGGTCTGCGGCGGCACCCTCGCGCTCATGGACGCCGGCGTGCCGATGATCCGGCCTGTCGCCGGCATCAGCATCGGCCTTTGCACCGACACTGATGACGACGACAAAATCAAACGCTACAAACTGCTCACCGACATCATCGGCTGGGAGGATGCGTTCTGCGACATGGATTGCAAAATCGCCGGCACCGAGAAAGGCATCACCGGCTTCCAGCTCGACCTCAAGCTGCGCGGCATTCCGCACGAACTGATGGCCGAAACCATCGAGAAAGCGCGCATCGCGCGTCTGTTCATCCTCGGTGAAATGGCCAAGACCATCGCCGCGCCGCGGCCGGAACTCAGCAAATACGCCCCGCGCATCCTCACGCTGAAGATCAATCCGGAGAAGATCGGCGCGCTGATCGGGCCGGGCGGCAAGAACATCAAACGCATCGTCGAGGAATCCGGTTGCGAAATCAACATCGAGGACGACGGCACGGTGAGGATTTACTCCATCGCCGAGGCGGGCATGCAGATCGCCCGCGAGGCGATCGAAGGCATGACCGCCGAGGCCGAGATCGGGAAAATTTACCGCGGCCGGGTCGTCACGATCAAGGAATTCGGCGTCTTCGTCGAGTTCCTACCCGGCCGGGACGGCTTGGTGCACGTCAGCGAACTGGCGAACTTCCGCGTCAACAAGCCGGAGGACGTCGTCAATATGGGCGACGAAATCTGGGTCAAGTGCCTCGGCGTGGACGAGAAGGGCCGCGTGAAGCTTTCCCGCAAAGCCGCGATGGAAGAGAAGGACCGCGAAGCCGGCGGCGCCGCGGACGGCGCTGCGAGCGCTCCCTCCGACGACGCCCCTTCCCGGCCGCCGCGCGAACATGAGCCGCGCGAGAAGCCCCAGAAGCGCGTCAGCGAGCCGCCCAACCCCGAGGACATCGGCAAGATGTTCCGCGGAAAAGTTGTCACCACGAAGGAATTCGGCGCGTTCGTCGAGTATCTCCCCGGCAAGGAAGGTCTCTGCCACATCAGCGAGTTGGCGAACTTCCGCGTCAAGCAGACCGAGGACATCGTGAAGGTCGGCGACGAAATCTGGGTCAAGCTCCTCGGCATTGATGAAAAGGGGCGCGTGAGACTTTCGCGCAAAGCCGCCATGGAAGAGCGCGACAAGGAAATGGCCGTCAAGTCCTGATAAGAAAAAGACGATGGTGCGCGCGAGCGGACCCGGAGCAGTTCTCCGCTCGTTGGCCGGCTGACCTTGAGAGCAAAACGCCCTCGTCATTGCGAGGCAAGCGCATTTTGAAGGATTGGGGCGCAAAAAACTCTTTCGCACAGCGCAGTCCTCATTCGGTGCGTGGACAGCGCTGGCCAAGCAAGGCTACCATCCGCGACGCTGAATCAAAAAAAAATCTTCCGTTGCAGGATGGCGGCGTCCCGCTCCGCATTCCGCGCCACGATTTTCGTTTGCTGCGCGTGGATGCGGTGAAAGGAAGCGGTCCGGAGCGGCCGGGTTCAAAGTGAGGATGCCTTTCGATGGCTGACCAACTATGGTCCACACATCCTATGAAAGCGCCAGCCACATCGGGCGCGCTTCGCAAAGGGAGAAGAAGCCGGCACCGGCGAAGCCGACGCCGTAGCCGACTTATCGGCGACACAATCGGCGGCGAAACCGGATTCCCAAGGCGGTAATAATTCCCATCGCCAGAAGCCATGTGCTACCCGGCTCCGGCACGCCACTGACGGGGATGAGTGTTCCGGGTGTCATTTGGATGCCGCCGCTATTCGCCGGGAGCGCAACGGTCTGGACGGGACCGAACATGCCTCCTTCAGGATTCGAAATCCAAACCGGCGAACCCGCCATTTCGCCTGATAAAATCATTTTACTACCGTCGGGCCGGACGATCTCGCGCGGCACGCCCAGGCGCGCCGCCAGTTCATCCAACGCCTGCTCCTTGGCTGGCTGGTCCAGAAGCGACTGGGCGAGCAGTTGACGCAGGGCTTCCGACTCCGCGGCAGCGGTGGCCTGCATACTTGGCGAGAGCGTCTGGCCGGGAGGGATCAATTCAACCATTCGGCCCGCCGCTGCGGCCAGTGCTGCCTCCCATTCACTTGGCGCGTCGGCGCAGACGCAGAAAGACGGGGCAAGGATCACGAACGAAATGGCTGCCACGAGGATGAATCCATTCCACCCCCGTTGAAATTGCGACTTTGGAAAGAAAAGTTTCAAGAGGCTTTTGGTTTGGCGTTGGAGGCTTGTGCCAACCGTCGCTGTCTGGCTGCGAATGTCAACGCGACAACTCCGAGCAAAGTCAACGCCACCGTGCCCGGCTCCGGGACGGCTCCGGCGACAATCGGCATTCCCGGTGTGGTTTCGTAGCCCCAGCTGTAGAGAGTGGCGGCAGGAAACCCCGGTCCCGCGTCGAGGTCGAAATAACCGTAGTGGGTGCCGTCCGGCAACCCGAACTCGAGGCCGACGTAACCGCGCCCGTTGAAATCGCTGGTGCTTCCGGTGCTCAACACGAGAACAATCAAGGCATAGCCAAGGTCGTTGGAACGCCAGTCAAAGTTCGGATCGTTCAGATTCGATGCGACGAGAAACCCACTGGCAAGGGAAGCCAACGGTCCCCCCAAATTCGGCGGTGGGTCAACTCGATAGACAACACGATTCCCTTGATCGGGAATCAGGCCGACAAAGTGATCGTCGGCACTGAAGGCGAAATCGGTGATCGCATCACCGTTAAGGTCAATCGGGAAGGCAGTGCCAAAGAACTCATCCCGCATGAACAGCGGCACGGGCAGGTTGGTCCTGACGATCTCCGCATGGGAACACCACGCCACGGTTGCCATGAAGGCGGCGATTCCGATGGAACGAAGTGTCTTCAATGGCATCTTCGCAGCCGCCAGAAGCGGGCGACCTCCGCCGATTGGTTGGTCACCAAAACCGAATTCGTCACGGAGTCGATTATGCAAGAGCCGAGGTCCGTCCATGTGCTCAGATTGGTTGTAGTTTGAACCATGAAATACGCACCGGGATCGGCAGTGAAGGTCAGCAACGTTTGATTGGACGAGGGCGAGTAAGTGAGGCTCGTGACGGCGGCCATTCCCGGCAATGTGCCACCGAGCGTGACAGACACAAGTTGGTCGGTGGGTGCGGGGTTCCCTGGAACACCGCCCGAATGCTTCACGGTAACGAGGTAGCGGCCGGCCGGTGGGTTGGTGAGGGATACCTGCTCCACGTTATTTCGATTGTCCACGCCGCGCGTGGCGGCAGCAGAACGGGCGGCGGAGGTTTTGTTGGTGAGGTCAGGATTCAACACCCACGGGAGATAGTTTGTGCCGGAGTCCAAATGCAACACAGACAGATCGAGGTTATTCACCAGCATCGGCCATGGATCGTCCGCATTCGTGACGGTGGTGAGCGCGGGTCCGGGCGGGTCGCTCCATGCCGCCGTCACGCAGAGTGGAGCCGTTCTGTCGGACACGACGACCCAGGAGAACGAAAGCCAACCCTAGCGTAACAAGCGAAACGGCGCATGGCTCTGGCACGGCTCCAGCGGCGATGGGCATCCCCGGTGTTGTTTCGTAAGCCCAGCCGTAAAGGTATGCGGAATCGAAACCGGCAAGTGCGCCGAGATAGAAGTAACCGTAGTGAGTGCCGTCTGGCAGGCTGAACTCCAAGCCAGCGTAACCGCGGCCGTTGAAGTCGGTGCTGCTTCCGATGTTCACCACCAGGACGACCGTGTAATAGCCGAGATCGTTCGATCCCCAAGCGACACTCGAATCGTTCAGATTCAATCCGATCGAGAAGTCAGTGGCGAGCGAGGCCACCGGCCCGCCAAGGTTCGGCGGCGAGGAAGCGCGATAGACGAGGCGGTTGGTCGGTTCGGGGAATAGTCCGACGAATCCAGGACTTGCTCCAAAAGTGAAGTCAGTTATCGAATCGCCATTAAGATCAAACGGATAATAAGTCCCGAAGAGCCCGTCGTGCATGAGGAGCGGAACAGGCAGATTCGACGAGATGATTTCCGCGTGGAGACAACCAGCCACCGTTGCCATCAAGGCGACGACTACGATGGGCCGGCGATCGTTCATTGGCCTCTCCGAAAACGCCAGAAGCGATTCGTTTCGCCGACCGCATTGGTGAGCAGCACGGAATTGACATCGCTGGTGGTGAAAATGAGACCGTCATCGATCCAACCGCTGATCAGGTTGGTGGAGATTTGAATCCGGTAATACGCGCCGGGATCGGTGCGAAACGTGAGCAGCGTCTGGTTGGAACTGGGCGAATAAACGAGGCTGGTGACGGCGGCCATTTCAGGCAATGTGCCACCGAGCGTGACAGAAACAAGTTGGTTGGTGGGCGCGGGGTTGCCCGGAACGCCGCCCGAGTGTTTGACCGTCACAAGGTAGCGGCCGGCCGGGGGATTGGTGAGGGAAACCTGCTCCACGTTGTTCCGGTTGTCCACGCCCCGCGTGGCGGCAGCGGAACGAGTGGCGGCGGTTTTGTTCGTGATGTCAGGGTTGAGCACCCAAGGCAGATAGTTCGTTCCCGTGTCGAGGTGTTTCACCGACAGGTCGAGATCATTTATCAGCATCAGCTTGTAGTCATCGGCATTGGTGATGGAGGTGAGTGCCGGACCCGGCGGGTCGCTCCAGGCTGCGGTCACGCAAAGCGGTGCGGTGCCGTCTGAAACCACGACCCAAGAAACCGAATTCGATGGGGTGAGTGTGAACTCTTTGATGAGTGAACCGCGTCCGAAGTTGTAGTCGGCGTTGACGCGGAGCACCGCGTTCAGGGCGTTGAAAATGCCATAGCCAAACCGGTAGTCCGGGCCGGGTGCGCCCACATCGTCCGCCGTATCAATGGCAATCGCTTTGAGGGTGGAGTTGGGCCACGCGTTGTTCGTGGAAAGAGTTCCGTAAAGTTGAGCGTAGCGTTGAAGCACCAAGCCGAGTCCGCCGCTCACCGCCGGTGCCGCAAAGCTGGTACCCGACCAGACATTGTAGGAGGTGGTGTCAGCGCCAGCAGTTGGCGAGAATAATCCGAGCGCCTGTCCGCCGGTGTATGGAGCCAAAAGTCCGCGCAGCGTGGCATTTGTAGTGCCTACAGCGGCAAGATCCGGCTTGATGCGGCCATCGTCGGTCGGCCCGGCTCCGCTGAACGGAGCGGCAACCGCGTTCGCGCCCGGCCCAAAACCGAAAACGATGCTGCTGGAAGCATTGGTGTAAAAAACGTCCTCACATGCGCCCACGGTGAGGACATTTTTCGCCGTTCCGGGTGCGAGAAGCGAGTCGTAGCCACCGTCGTCCCCATCGATCCAATCGCGAGTCAGTGACATCGCCACATAATTGGTGCCCGAGCGCACATAGTAGGGATTGGGATTGGTGCCGGGTCCGTTCGACCGATTGTTGCCGGCGGCAAAGACCATGAGATGGCGTGGAGCCTCGCTATACAGGAACCGATCAATGTTGGTGCAGCCCTGTGCATTTGGAAAATCGGGTGTGTAGAAACCGAATTGGTAATCCTCCATGAGAATCGAATTTGTGAGGCCATTCCAAATCCAGGCGTTTGGAATGTTGGTGCCGTTCACTACGATTGAATTAGAGCTCCACCCTGCGGTTTGTCCCCAAGAGTGGTTGGAAACAAAGACGGGCGCGTTGGTTACATCTCCAGCGGCGGCGGCTTCACGCTCGGGCTTGAAAGAGTTCAGGTCGTAACCGAAGACTTTGGTCCCAAGCGCCACACCCTGTGATTCGTAGTAGTAAGTGAAGATCGAGCCGACGCCACCTGCCGCCATCGTCCCCGTTACAGCAGTGGCGTGTCCCCTGGCGTCCAACGCCGCGCCGTCTTTTTGGAAAACGCGACCGTCAAATTCCAAATGGTTTGTCCGCACGCCGCCGTCCACCTCCCAAAGCGCAAGTGTCTGGCCCGCCCCGGTGAGATTGAGCCCGGTATTCTGGTTCGTCTGAACGAAGAACGGAGCGTTCGTGAGGGGCCAAAGACGGTCGGCACCTACACTGGAAGCCGCCACTGCGTTCTGGCTGGAAATCCAGACTGGCGCACCCGCAAATTCACCTGACAATATCAGTTTGCCTCCGCCCGGTTTGGGCATTTCCCGCGGCACACCGTATTTCGCCGCGATCTCGTCGAGTGCCCGCTCCTTGGCTGGTTGGTCAAGTAGGGATTGCGCGGCCTGCTGCCGCAAGGCATCGAATTCCGCGCCGGCTGATCTTTCGACTGCTTCCGAGGCAGACTTGTCGAGCGGAATCAACTCGACCATTCGAGGCGCGGCCTCGGCCAACTTGGCTTCCCATTCCTTTTGGGCGGCGACGCGCTGTGCCGCCGCATTCCGTTCAAATTGTGCGATTTCAACGGCCGTCGGGTCTCTGGGCGGAGGGTTCGGGATCCACGGGTCGGTTCCAAACAGCATTTCCTGATAGTCCGTCAGACCGTCCCCGTCGCTGTCGATCGTTCGGTCTCGGTGGTCGATCTTGTAGAGCATACACCACAGTTCGCCCCAGCCCTCTTTATCAGGGTCACTAATCGTGTATGCCTTGCCGTCGGGCCCGTGACTTTTATCGGCGCGGCAACAGCGCTTGGAGCAGTCGCGAAAACAACCGACACAAGCACGAGGATGAGTGAGAGTTTGATGTTTTTCATGAGCGTTTTCTTTTCGCGGTTTCGCTCTCCAAAAGCAGGGGCGTGACCTAATCACGTCCCTCCACAGGGACTGGAATCCCCTCACAGGAACGCTTTCGGGCACGCCCGATGTGGGCGTGCCTCGAACCGTGTCCTGTGAGTCGAAAGTTCCAGTTTCGTGGAGGACGCAGCCGAAGCCGCAAATCTGTGTGAGTTTTTGTTTACATGATTGTTCTTTCCGAGCACTTGAATTGAATCCGAACCGCCGCACTTGCGCAATATATCTCTCACTCGAAACGAGGCTCGTTTGCGAGTGGCGCGCGTCTCCAGCACAAGTCCTCGAGCGGAGCTTCGCCGCGCGCCTCTTTTGTTCCACCGGGGTTGCTGCGAAGGTGATCCGCCTGCGAAAGCAGGACACTACCGGCACCCACGTCCTTGCTTGCCAGCGACGCGCGGGCCTAGTTTAATCGGCGCGTGTTGAACCAGCAAACCCTCCGTCAGCCGGCCAGTTTCGCCGGCGTTGGCCTGCACAGCGGCAACCGGGTGAAAATGACTTTCCTGCCCGCCGCGCCCAACACCGGCCTCCGCTTCCGCCGCGTTGATCTGGAAGGCAAACCGGAGGTCGAGGCGCGCGTCGAAAACGTCAGCGATACCACCCGCTCCACCACGCTCTCCAAGGGCAACGTCAAAATCCATACCGTCGAGCACGTGCTCGCCACCTTTGCGGGCTTTGGCATTGACAACGTCATCGTGGAACTGGACGCCAACGAACCGCCCATTGGCGACGGCAGCGCGCGCGATTATTCCCGGATGATTGAAGCTGCCGAGGTGGCGCCGCAGCCGGAAAAACGCGACCCGTTCACCGTCACCGAGCCGGTGCAACTGGAGGTGGGCGAAACCACCCTGGCGGCCTTTCCGCACGACCTTTTCAAAATCACCTGCACCAGCACGGACAAGCTGGGCCGCTTCACCCAGTTTTTGAGCGTGGAGCTTTCGCCGGAAACCTGGAAACGCGACCTGGCCGACGCCCGCACCTTTTGTTTTTTTGAGGAGATCGAGTACCTGATCAAAAACGGCCTGATCAAAGGCGGCAGCCTGGAAAACGCCGTGGTCATCCGTGACGACGCCATCCTCACCACCGAACCGCTCCGCTACCCGGACGAATTCGTGCGCCACAAAATCCTCGACATCGTGGGCGACCTCGCGTTGCTGGGCCGGCCTCTGTGCGGCCACATCATGGCCATCAAGCCCAGCCACACCGCCAACTGCGAGCTGACCCGCCAGCTCCACACCCAGATGCTCCGCCCGCTCGTCGCCGCCCAGAGTTTTGCGCCGCCCTCCGTCGCGCCCGCCCGGATCGGCACGGCCGAAAAGCCGGTCGCGCGCGAGACGCCCGTGCAGGACGGTGTCACCCTCGACACGCGGGAGGTCATGAAAATCCTGCCCCATCGCTATCCGTTTTTGATGGTGGACAAGGTCACGAAAATTGACGGCAACAAAATCACCGCCGTTAAAAACATCAGCGTCAACGAGCCGTTTTTTCAGGGCCATTTCCCCGACCATCCGATCATGCCCGGCGTGCTGCAATTGGAAGCCATCGCCCAGGTGGCCGGCATTCTGACGCTCAAGCAGGCCGAGAACCTCGGCAAACTCGCCTATTTCATCTCGGCCGAAAGCGTCAAGTGGCGCAAGCCGGTCTGGCCCGGCGACACCCTTGTCATCGAAGTGGAATTGACGAAAAATCGCGGGAAGATCGGCAAAGCCAAAGGCGTCTGCACCGTCGCCGGCGAAGTGGTCAGCGAGGCGGAAGTGACGTTCATGCTCGTGGATCCCTGATGGGAAATCCGCCGCGCTTATGACTTCCCTTCACGAAACGGCGGTCATTCATCCCGGCGCACAGATCGGTGGCGGTTGTGAGATTGGCCCCTATTGCGTCATCGGTGAACACGTCGTGCTGGGCGAAGGCTGCCGTCTCCACTCCCACGTCGTCATTGACGGCCACACCACGCTCGGTCGCGAGAACGAAATCTTTCCCTTCGCCAGCATCGGCTTGCAAACGCAGGATCTCAAATGGAAGGGCGGCCTCACGCGCACACAAATCGGCGACCACAATACCTTTCGCGAATACGTCACCATCCACAGCGCCACCGGCGACGGCGAAGTCACGCTCGTCGGTTCACACAATCACATCCTCGCCTACAGCCACCTGGCCCACAATGTCGTGCTCGGTGATCACATCATCATGTCCAACGTCGGCACGCTCGCCGGTCACGTAAACGTGGAGGATTACGCGGTCATCGGCGGGCTGGCGGCGGTGCACCAGTTCTGCCGCATCGGCAAAATGTCCATCATTGGCGGCTGCTCGAAGGTCGTGCAGGACGTGCCGCCCTTCATGCTGGCCGACGGCAATCCGGCGCAGACCAAAACCATCAACAAGGTCGGCATGGAGCGCCACGGCGTTTCCGAGTCGGCGCAGGCCGCCTTGAAGCAGGCCTACAAGATTCTTTTCCGCGCGGGCCTGACCAATTCCAACGCGCTGGCCCGCATCGAAGCCGAACTGCCGAAACTGCCGGAGGTGCAACACCTCATCCAGTTCGCGCGCACCAGCGAGCGCGGGATCAGCAAATGACGTTTGAGGATTTTGGACTGCGCCGGCCGAGCGCAGCGGCGACGGTGCTTTCGGGTGGCGTGCCGCGATTCGATGGTTCAACCCAGCCCCTTCACCCAAAGCGGTGTCGCGCTTCGCTTGCCACCGCAGTCCAAAAACGTCACCCTCAATTTATGACCCCTGACGAAATCCCCTGGCCCCACGCGCCGGAGCATCGGCTCAGTGTGCGGGGGACTTACTTCGTCACCGCGAGCACTTATTTACGGCCGCATCACTTCAAAGGCAAAGCCCGACTGGCGGTGTTGCATCGCGGCTTGCTTAAAGTCACGGCGAAATTTGGCTGGCGGTTGGAAGCGTGGGCGGTCTTTTCGAATCATTACCACTTTGTCGGTCACTCCCCGGAAAACGAAGAGACCGCGGAGAACCTGTCGCGAATGCTCGGTTTCCTGCACGAGAAAACGGCCAAGTGGATCAACCGGCTCGATTCCGCCCCCGCCCGCAAAGTCTGGCACAATTACCGTGAGACGCGGCTCACCCACGAGAAATCTTACCTGGCGCGATTGAACTACGTGCATCAGAACCCGGTGAAACACGGCCTCGTGCCGGTGGCAAACCAATACCCTTGGTGCTCGGCCCGTTGGTTTGAACGAACGGCTGCACCCGCTCAAATCAAAACCATCT
>CAZIFU010000005.1:0-6174 GCA_964539075.1 uncultured Verrucomicrobiota bacterium
CCATTTGGCGATGAAATTGGCCGCGCTGTCGCCCGCCGTCCTGAACCCGCCCCCCGCATACACGTCGCTGCCCGAAATCGCCAGCGCCAGCACATCGTCGTCCATCCCTAAACCCAGCGCCGACCAACTGCTCCCGTTCCATTTGGCAATGTTATTGGCCGTGCTGCCGCCCGCCGTTGCGAACCCGCCTCCCGCATACACGTCGCTGCCCGAAACCGCCAGCGCATACACCGAAAGGTCCATCCCCGAAGCCAGTGCCGACCAACTGCTCCCATTCCATTTGGCGATGTTATTGGCCGCGCTGCCGCCCGCATTCGTGAAATTGCCCCCCGCATACAGGTCACTACCTGACACCGCCAGCGCAAACACATTGCCGTTCATCCCCGAACCCAGCGCCGACCAACCGGTCCCGTCCCATTTGGCGATGAAATTGGCTGCGCTGCCGCCCGCATTCGTGAAATAACCCCCCGCATACACATCGCTGCCAGACACCGCCAGCGCCCGCACCCGGTCGTTCATCCCCGAACCCAGCTCCGTCCAACTGCTCCCGTTCCATTTGGCGATGTGATTGGCCGCGCTGCCGCCCGCATTCGTGAACCCACCCCCCGCATACACGTCGCTGCCGGACGCCGCCAGCACCCGCACATAGGTGTTCATCCCCGATCCCAGTGCCGACCAACTGCTCCCGTTCCATCTGGCAATATAATTGGCCGCGCTGCCGCCCGCCGTCGTGAAATTTCCCCCCACATACACGTCGCTGCCCGACACCGCTAGCGCCCACACATCGCTGTCCAGCCCTGAACCCAGCGCCGACCAACTGCTCCCATTCCATTTAGCGACGCGGTTGGCAGACACATCTCCGACGAACGTGAAGGGGCCGCCGATGTAGAGATTGCCCGAACCATCCACCGCCGCCGCGTAAACCGTGCCTGTCGTCCCGGGAATGCCGCCCAAGCTGATCCAGTTGGCGTCGCTGAACGTCGGGTCAATGCGCACGGGATACACCGCGTCCGCATCATTCACCACGACGGCGAGTATGGAGGCTCGACTTTCAGGCCGTTTCAGCGTGCCTGCTTCGAGGGTTTCCGAAAGCGCCAGAGGACTGGCGCACTCCAAAAGCTGGCGCCCGCTCCCCCCGGGCTGGAGTTCGCGGAGCGTCTTGGACTGCGCCAGTCCTCTGGCGCTTTGGGGTGGGGATTCACCTTCACCAGCGCTAACCAGATATGAGGGGCCCGCGCTCCCCACTACTTCCATCCGCGCCGGGAGTTCCTTGCCCGTCGCATCGGTGACGCGCAGCCGGCTGTAGGCAATCTTGCGCCCGGAGTTTTGCAGCACCAACTGGGCGCCAAAGGCCGCCGGCTCGACCGTTGCGCCGCTGATGGCCAGCCGCACCGCCAGTTCGCCCGCGCCAGCGGGACGATTCAACACCACAAAATCCTGCCGCACACCATCCATGCTCACGGTGTATTCCTCGGTGAGTCCAGGCCGGATGAAGCAGGCGAGCTTGTCCGTCACTTCCACGGTGCCAGTGCGCGGGAGCGCCCCCTCACCCGTCCTGCGGACACCCTCTCCCCCATTGGGGGAGAGGGACGGGGTGAGGGGGGTGCCCACCGTCGAAACGGTTATGCGCCCCACCTCTGCCGCCACCACCTGGAAGCGGTCGTTCACCGTCCCGCTTGGCGGGATGACGGTCGAAGTCAGCCACAAGCCTTCGCGCGTGGCCTCACCTTCGAGCCGTTGGAAAACGCACCGCAACCGCGCGCCCTCAGAGGTGGGCATGACGGCCAACCCGTCGCCCTTGTAATCCACACCGGCCTTGGCACCGATCTGTGACCATGGGATCGCCTCCGAAGTTTTTGCGTACGCGGGGTCAGCCGAATCCTCCTCCTCCGCGGCCAGACTCAAAGACGATCCCATTCCCAGCGCCACGGCGCAAAACAGCCGGGCTAGAAACAGGTCGAGTTTGGTTTTCAGAAAATTGAACCGATAGGGAAGGTGTTGGCGCTGCGCGGTTCAGGGAGAATTGCTTTGCTGCTGCATTTCGGTCGGGCTAATCCGTTGAGGATGCGCCCTGGTGACTGGGGAGTCAAGCACCGTTTTCCGTGTGTCCGTTTTCCGAGGTTGAAGCGGAATTCGACACTTCACCCCAGCCCTTTTCGCATTGAAGTCTTTTCTCCGACTAACCCTCACCCGGTCTGCGATCACCCTCTCCATGAACCGCAAGGTAGGGCGCGTCACTCCGTGCGCGCCGTGGGTTGCCAACGACCATCAGAACGGCGCGCACGGAGTGACGCGCCCTACCATTCTGCTGGGTTCAGGGGAACCATTCGTGAGCCTTGGCGGCTCATGGAATCTCTCCCGCTCCCGCGAGCGAGTGGCATCGTTCGAGGCGGAGAGGGAAAAGCGATCACGGCGCTTTCCTCCGGCGGGGCGGTCCGCCATTGTCCCCGCATGAAACCGAGCCTGACGGACACGTTGTGCACGCGGTGCGGGCTGTGTTGCGACGGGTCGTTGTTTGCCGACGTGGAGCTGGCCGGCCCGGCGGAGGCCGCGGGGCTGGAGGTCATGGGGCTGGAGATCGAGGACGATGACGCGGACGGCGGGCTGCTGGTGCAGCCGTGCGGGGCCTTGCAGGGAAAACGGTGCGGCATCTACGCGCAGCGCCCGGAGTGTTGCCGGACGTTCGAGTGCCGGCTGCTGCAGGACGTGCGGCGCGGCGCGGTGGGCGTGGCGCGGGCCGGTGAGCTTATCACGGAGGCGCTGGAGCGGGTCGGACGGGTGCGGGGACTGGCGGCGGAGCTGGGGCAGCGCGACGGGCGCCTGCCGCTGAAGGAGCGTTGCGACGAGGCGCTGGCGCTGGCCGACGAAGCCGGGCCGAATCCGGCGCTGGACCGGAAGCGCGCCGAACTGGAGGCCGAGATGTCCGCCGTGGAGGGGTTGATTCGGAAGAGGTTTCTGGGCGGCGGGGGGAGGAGAAGCGGCGTGAGGGGATGAAGGCGAACTTTCAACGTCCAACTGCCACATTGAACGTTCAAAATTGAGCATTGAACGTTGGAAGTTCATGGCTTCACATGCCTGTCGTTTTCACCAAGGCGAAGCGTTCTCAGGTCATGTCCCGCATCCGCGGGCGCGGGTCAGAACTTTTTGAAATAGAAGTCGTCGCGACTGATGCCGAGGTCTTCGACGATGTCGGCGATGATGCCGCGGGGAACGTCGCCCGGATGCCACGAGAAGGTGATGATCCGGTCAGGGCGAAAGGGATTGGAGTAGTGGCGGTGACTGCCGGTGTTGCGCAGATGTTCGCAACCGATTTCGCGGAGGCGGCGCTCCAATTGGCGGCAGTTCCA
The DNA here is from genome assembly GCA_964539075.1 of uncultured Verrucomicrobiota bacterium. Taxonomy (GTDB): domain Bacteria; phylum Verrucomicrobiota; class Verrucomicrobiia; order Limisphaerales; family CAZIFU01; genus CAZIFU01. Next base: position 3,348 of record CAZIFU010000005.1, read on the forward strand.
AGAGGGGTATTTGCCCGCGAGTCAGGCGGCGAGAACGAACTTGTCACGAAAGGCGGGCGGAATGGGGCGGCCGGTGTCGAGCAGGGCCTCGAGATGCGCTTTGGCCGCCAGTTGGAAGCGGAGGATGGCCTCGCCGCGATCCTGTCCGTGCGCGTGGCAGCCCGGCAACAACGCGGACCTGGCAATCCACACGCCGTCTTCGTCGCGGCGCACCTGAATTTTGGAAATGGGAACAATCATGACGCGGCTACAATAGCCCGGCGTGCTTCCGGCGTAAAGAGGGCGTTTGATGCCTGACGTTTTCACCAAAGCCAAGCGTTCGCTGGTCATGTCCCGCATCCGTTCGCGCGGGAACAAGGACACGGAACTGGCGCTGGCGCGGTTATTGCGCGCGAACCGGATTTCGGGATGGAGACGACAGGTGCTGCTGTGCGTGACAAGAGACAAGTGTCAGGTGACACGAAAGGCGCGCACGTCCGTCATGTCACCTGTCACCCGCCACCTGTCACTCACCGTGCGCCCTGATTTCGTTTTCCTCCTGCGCGCGCGGTGATCTTCGTGGGCGGCTGCTTCTGGTACGGTTGCCCGACGCACGCGACGATGCCAGTGAACAATCGCGCCTTCTGGCGGAAGAAACTCGCCGCGAACAAGGCGCGTGACCAATTGGTCAATCGCACGCTTCGGAAGCAGGGCTGGCTTGTGCTCCGCGTCTGGGAACACGAGTTGACCCGGAAGCACGAGGCGAGGCTGGCGGCGCGGATTTGGCGGACGCTCGAAGGGGACCTCTGATCTTCGCTGATGAGGCGGACGCGGATCAGGAATGATTAGCGCAGATCAGCGGTTCAATATCTTGCGCCCTGTGTGCTCTCTTGTTGCCGGCGCGGAAATAATCCGACAACATGCCGCCCATGAAACGAACCTCCGCCGCCGCGCCCCCGCGCCTGTCGCACGCCGATCTCCTTCAGCTCAAACGCTGGAACACGCCGACGATTTACAACGGCTGGGAGCAAATCACGAAGCAGGACCGCACGAAGGACGCCATTAACCTCGAAGAAATCCGGGATTTCATGCCACAGATGGGGCCGATGGTCGGCTACGCGGTGACGGTCGTGGTCCAGCCAGGCAATGCGGCGCACAAGAAACACGGCGCACGGCAGTGGAGCGAGTATCGCCATTACATTGCCAGCGTGCCTGGGCCGAAGATCGTCGTCGTGCAGGACCTCGACAAGCCGCGCGTCATCGGCGCGTTCTGGGGTGAAGTCAACAGCAACACGCACCGCGCGCTCGGCTGCGTGGGCACCATCACGGACGGGGCGATTCGCGACGTGGACGAGATGACCAACGCCGGTTTCAAGGCGCTGGCGCGGCGGTTATGTGTCGGCCACGCGTTCAGCACGCCCGTCCGCTGGAACTGTGAAGTCGCAGTTTTCGGACAGAAGATCCGTCCGGGGCAACTGATTCACGCCGACAAGCACGGCTTCCTCGCCGTGGCGCCGGAGGAGGAGGCGGACTTGCTGGAAGCGGCCCGCTTCATGGACAGCAACGAGTGCAACACCGTCATCCCGGCGGCCCGCAGCGCGGCGGGCAGGCCCTACGATCAGGTGCTTGCGGAAATGGACGCGGCGGGCGAGGCCTTCCGCGAGGCGGCGTACGAAAGAGTTTCGCGCAAAGGCGGGCGGTAGTCCGTTATCGGCCGGCTAATGCCCGATTGAACGGCTAAACACACGCGGTTTCATTGGGGATTTCAATAATAGTCAGCTAACCACCGTTAACCAGGGCGCCTCTCAAGGGCGTGTTGCCCGAATCGCCGCAAGGCATTTTATTCGGAGGGACGAGCTGCGCGAGTCCCCGGTTTCCCTGGAAAAGTGGAAGAACTTTGGGACTCGCGCAGCTCGTCCGTCCGAAAGGCAGATTTGGGCAACACGCCCTCAATTTCTTGCAACCGCACCCTGCCTTGAGAGTCATCAAAAGCGTTCCAGGCTCCACCGGATTGCCAAAGAGCAGTTCCATGAATTGCTGCGCGGACAGCCCCATCTCCTTGCCGGTCTTGGTCGCTGCGTCGAGGTCCTTGGCGAGTTTGATCAGCTCTTTGACGACCTGCATCGTGGATATGGCGCGATTGTGGTAGGCGTTGAGGGTCTTCTTGAGCTTCTCGCTGAAGACCTGGCTCTGCACGAGGTTGCGTTTGAAACGGACTTTCAGCTCATCCTTCAGCAGCTTCTCCAGCAGCTCGGCGGCGACGTTCTTGTGCTTGAGGCCGCGCACTTCAGCGAGACCACAACGCGCGCCAGCGCGAGTCGTGACTTGGGGCAACCATCTCGTGGCGGGCTTGGGAAGCCAAATTGGTCGCTCAGGATGCTGATGTCCGGCTTGGGCAATCCGGCGGCGGTGAAGACGTCGATCACCTGGCCTTCGGTGGTGATGGCCCTGCTCACGAGCTGGCGGATGGCGGCGTCGATCTGCTCGGGCGTCTTCCGGTTCGTGCTGCTCTGCTTGTTCAGCGCGGCTTGCAGGGCTTGGAAAAAACTCACGTCGTCGCGAATCTCCGTGGCGGCATCGCTGGCGGTGCAGACCCATGTGCTCCAATGGTGTCACTGGTGGAACTCAACGGAGGAACAGCCCGAGGACGTGACGAAGGAACAGGTGTTGATCGAGCTGAACACCGACTTCAGCACGAAGGGGCTGTCGTCGCAGGACATCACCGCCATCGTCGCCGCCTGGCAGGCCGGCGCGGTGACCCGCGACACGATGACGGACCTGTTCCGACGGGGTGAGGTGCTGCCGGAGGGGAGGACGAGCGTAGGAGGAGGCGAAGCTGGTGGCGGCA
>CAZIFU010000006.1:0-37803 GCA_964539075.1 uncultured Verrucomicrobiota bacterium
CTGGTGTGCGGCACGGCGGGGTTGCCGCACATTCTCGTGCGATTCTACACCAACCCCAACGGCGTCGCCGCCAAGCGCACCACGATGTGGGTGATGATTCTCATCGGCATCTTCTACGTCTTCCCGCCTGTGTTCGGCGTGATGGGCCGCAATCTGTTGCCCGAACTTTACAACGGCATCGGCGCGAAAGGGACGGACAAGGTGGTGCTGGAACTGCCGAAGGTGTTGGACCATGATTTTAGTAGCGCAATTCAAAGCGAAGCTGGCAAGCAGGTGGGCAGGTGGGAAAGTGAGAAAGTGGGAGACGCCACGAACGTTGCCGCTTTCTCACCTGCCCACTCTCCCACTTTCCCACCTGCTGCTACGCTTGCAACGAGCGCGCGCAAAAGATTCCCCTGGGGTTCAATCCTGAGCGGTATCACCTGCGCGGGCGCGTTTGCGGCGTTCATGAGCACGTTCAGCGGCCTGCTCGTCTCGATGACCGGCGCGCTGGCGCACGACGTTTACGGACGGATGCTGCGGCCCCAGTCCACGCCCGCACAACGCCTGCGCGCGTTCAAGATTGCGGCGGTGATCATCGGCGGCCTCGCCATCCTGCTGGGCATGCAGGTCGAGCCGTTGCAAATCAACTTCATGGTCGGCCAGGCGTTTGCCATCGCGGCGGCCAGCTATTTCCCGCTGCTCTTCATGAGTGCGTGGTGGCGCGGCATGACGATGAAGGGCGCCGCCACGGGCATGTTGACCGGCGGCACGCTCGCTCTTGCTGGCATCACGCTCACCAGCTTCACTGATCTCGGCTGGCTGAACCTCGCCGATTTCTGGGCCGCGCATCCCCTCTGGCGCATTCTCTGCGAGCAACCGGCCATCTGGACCGTTCCGCTCGCCCTCACGCTGATGGTCGTGGTCAGCAAATCGACGCGCGCCGAAATCCCCGCCGACATCCGCCTCAAGATGCTCGTGCTCCACGCGCCGGAAAAACTCGGTCTCAAGCGCGAATACATTCAGGAACACCAACACGGCCATTGACCCATATATTTCACACGCCGATTGCAACCGCGTCAGCCTGTAGCCGCCGACGTGAGGAGGCGGATTCGGCGGGAGTGCAAATGTCCGCCTCTTCACCTCGGCGGCTACGGGGTTTGTGAAATATCCAGGTTAAGCCCGCGCTGAATTCGCTCCGGGCCTCATGGCGCGCGGACTCGCGGCAGCGACGTCAGCCGCAACGCCTCGCCCACGCTACGCAAATGGTCCACGTGATCTTCGCCCGTGTCGCCCCAATAGGAGCGCAGGTGAAATTCGCCATCGTCGGCGATGGACTCGCGTTCCATGCCGGTCCCGTCCGCGCCCCCGACCGGCACGCGCAACAGCACGAGATTCTGGAGCAACACATCGGCGGCTTCCGCAGTGCTCGCGCGGCCTTCGGTCACGACTTGCGAGTGCGTGACAGTCAGCGTCTTTTTGCGTTCGGAGGCGAGTTGGGCGAACGCGATGAAATCTTTCATCTGCACCGGGTCCAACTGGCGTTTGCCGGCGTTGGTCACGTAGCTGGCGGAGAGCGAATCAGCGAGCACGAGGTCAGAGATGCGTTTGGCGTATTCCGGCCGCTTGAGAATCTCGCGCACGGCGCCGTAACCGGCACTGAAGGACGCCACGGCGATCTGGCCCAGGCGGACCGGCTCCTCGTTGAGCACGGTCAGCGTGTGCTGCACCTCGTCGAGGAGTTGGCCGAAAAGAAGTTTGTCCTGAAACGGTTTGGCATAAGCCTCCGGCTGGTCGAGACCATTCACCACGACCAGCGCGGCGGTCTTGCCGGAACGGGTCAGGTTGCTGCACACCACCGGCACCGGGCCGTGAAAAAACACGAGCACATCGGCGGTGCCGTCGAACGCCTCGTAGCCCGCGGGCACGTAGAGCTTGCCGGCGGGGAGCAAGAATTCCTGGAACCCTGCGAGGTTTGTATCCCCGCCCGCCGTCTGGGCCGCCGCAGGTGTGATGCAAAACACGCCAAGACAAAACTCAAGCAACGCCACGCACAACCCGCCGCGGCACAAGTGAAGGACAAGTTTCATTTTAACGACGGCGGCGAAAGGTTTCTTCCACGCCCTGGCGCAACACCTCCACCATGGTACGCGCCTGGGCCGGTGTGGTGCAATAGGGCGGCATGAGCACCACCACGTTGCCAATCGGCCTGGTCAACACGCCGCGCCGGGCCATGACCTCGCACACGCGGAGGCCGGCGCGCTCGCGCAGGTCGAACGGTTCGCGCGCGCCCCGGTTGCGGACCAGCTCCACGCCCACGATCAAGCCGACCTGCCGGATGTCGCCGACGTTGGGCAGGCCCCAAAGCGATTCCAATTCTGCGCGCAAGGTCTGCTCCAGCCGTTGCCGCGCGCGGATGGACGCGGGGCTTTGGAGGATTTCCAGACTGGCCAGCGCCGCCGCGGCTCCAAGCTGATTGGCCGTGTAGCTGTGGCCGTGAAAGAATGTCTTGAACTCGTCGTATTCGCCGAGGAACGCGGCGAAGACTTCCTGGGTCGTGAGCGTCGCGGCCATGGGCAGGTAACCGCCGGTCATGCCTTTGGCCAGCACCATGAAATCGGGCTGCACGCCTTCGTGGTGGCACGCGAAGAGGGATGCGGAGGAGAAAAGGGGAAAAGGGGCAGAGGGGCAATTCCCCTTTTCCCCTTTTCTCCCTTTCTCCTTTTCTCCCACTCCCGCCCTCCCAAACCCCGTCATCACTTCATCGGCGATCAACTGCGCCCCGTAACCGCGCGTGATCTCCGCCACTCGGCGCAACCATCCGGCCGGTTGCGGAATCATTCCCGCCGCGCCTTGAATCAGCGGTTCGACAATGAACGCGGCGTAAGGATTGCCGCGTTTCTTTTGCGCGGCAAACTTCTGCTCGACCTTGCCCACGCATTCCCAGTTGCACCGGCGATACTCGCGCGCGTCGGCGCGCTCCGGTTTGGCGCGGTTGAAAGGGCAACGGTAGCAGTAGGGCGCCATCACGGCATCCGATTTGAACAACAGCCCCGCGTAGGCTTTGTGGAACAAATCAATGTGTCCCAGGCTCACGGCGCCCAGGGTGTCGCCGTGATAGGCGCCTTGCAGGGAAAGAAATTTCGGCTGCCGCAACCCACGCGCGCGCCGGGCGAATTCGCAGGCCAGCTTCAACGCGACTTCCATCGCCGTCGAGCCATCGTCGGAGAAGAAAAGTTTTTCCAATTTACGATTTACGATTTCAGATTTACGCGCCGACTTGTCCTTTGCGTCGTAAATCGTAAATCGTAAATCGTAAATCCTGTTGGCTTCGCCGATGAGTTTGGCGGCAAGGAGCGACGCCGGCTCGTTGGCCAGGCCGAGCGCGGAGGAGTGCGCGATTTTCTTCAACTGCCGCTGAATCGCCGCGTTGATTTTCGGATGGTTGTGGCCGTGCAAGTTGGTCCAGATGCTGGCGTTGGCATCGAGATACTCGCGACCCTTCACGTCGCGCAGCACTGCTCCCCTGCCCTGCGCGATGACGACCGGCTCGCGTTCGAGCCAGTCGCGCATCTGCGTGAACGGATGCCAGATGAACTGGTGGTCTAATCTGGCAAGCGGGTGCATTCGGGATTTTTGATTTGCGATTTGCGATTTGCGATTTGTTCCAGCGCGCGGCTGAGTAACGCAACATCCTCCGGCGTGTGGGAAGCCGTGAGCGTCACGCGCAGACGGGCGGAACCGCGTGCCACTGCCGGATAGCGAATGGCAGGAATGAAAATGCCTTGCTCGCGCAAGGCGCTCGCGGTGGCGACGGCCTTCGCTTCATCACCGACGATGAGCGGCAGGATGGCGCTCCGTGCACCCGCAGGAGACGACGCGAGGAGTTTCTGACTTTGTTCTGACTGAAATTGGAGTCTCCTTATGTCGTCTCCAGCGAGTTGAACGTGTCGCCAAAGCTGGTTGCGCCTTGTGTCGCCTTCGCTTGATTGCACGAGTTGGATTCCCGCGGTGGCCGCGGCCACCGCCGCTGGAACGGGCGCAGTGCTGAAGATGAAACTCCGGGCGCGGTTGATGAGGAAGTCAATGAGCGCGCGCGAGCCGCAGACATATCCGCCGCTGGCGCCCAACGCCTTGCCGAGCGTACCCATTTGAATTTCGACTTGCTCGCTGACACCGAGTTCTTCCACAAGGCCGCGGCGCATTTTTCCATAAAGCCCCGTGGCGTGGGCTTCGTCGAGCATCAGCCACGCGCCGTATTTTTCCTTCAATTCGACGATCTTACTCAGCGGGGCGAGGTCGCCGTCCATGCTGAACACGCTTTCAGTGACGATGAGGACGCGCGGTTTTTCCTTTCCGGAGGGACGAGCTAAGCGAGTCCCTGAATTCTCTTCCGTGGATTTGTGGGACTCGCGTAGCTCGTCCCTCCGATCGGCCCACAGCAGGATACGCTTCAAATCATCAAGGTCGTTGTGTTTGAAAACGCACAGCCTGGCGCCACAGAGTCGGGCGGCATCCACGACACAGGCGTGAACGAGCTTGTCGGTGACGATCACATCGTCCTTGCCGAGCAACGCGGTGATCGTGCCAAGCGCGGTGGCGTAGCCGGTGGAGAAGGTCAGTGCCGCTTCGGTGCCCTTCCACGCGGCGAGGGCTTCCTCCAGTTCGTGATGCGGCGCCAGGGAACCACAAGTGAGCCGCGACGCGCCGGAACCGCCGCCGAACCTCTCGACGGCCCTGATAGCGGCTTCCTTCAGGACCGGATGGTTCGCGAGGCCCAGGTAGTCGTTCGAGGAGAAATTGAGCAACTCACGATCACCAACGCGGATGCGGCTGCCTTGCGGCGAAGCGATGCGACGCAGCTCACGGTATAGGCCCTGCTCACGGAGCTGGATTAATTCTCCGGTCAACTCATGGTTGAAATCGTTCATCATCACGCCGCGTCGAGGATGGTCCTGAACGGGCGCCAGGTTTATACCGCGGCTGGCGAAGGAAGGAAACCTTTCACCACCACGACCAGAACTCGACTTTGAAGAAGCGGACGAACCGGCGGCCCATCAACTCGATCAGGCGTTGCTCGCCGCAATAAATCTTCGCGTGGCCGGTCATGTCGGGCTTGAGCAGGCGCGCGGCGTTGTCGAGCTGCGTGATGACGCGCACTGTGGTCTGCCCCCGCGGATCTTCCGGTGAGGTGGCAATGGGCGCGATGGCGGTGACGGTGCCCTCGAAGCTGCGCTGCGGATACGCCTGCACCCTGAGCACAACTTTCTGGCCGATCGTCACGTCGGCAATTTCCTTTTCGGGCACGGCGATCTCGACAGTGACGGTTTTCATCTCATGCACCTTCGCGATGAGGTCGCCTTTCTTCACGGCTTCGCCGACCTTGTCCTTGAGTTTGCGCGTGGTAATGACACCGGCGATGGGGCTGACGACTTTGAGGAGGCCGAGTTGTTCTTCGAGGTGATGCTGCTGCGCCTTCAATCGGTTGACCTCGGCCTCGGTGGCTTCGATCTCCTCCTTGCGGCTGCCTGACAGGAGGACTTTCAACTTGTCGGTGGCTTCCTGAATTTCCTTTTCGCGTACGGCGACCTGTTCCTGGGAATCTTCGAGCTCGCGTTTGGAGATGAGTTTGTCATGGAACAGCGTGGCGTCCATCACGAGGCGGCTGTTGGCGTATTTGAGCCGTTCCTCGCCTTTGGCAATGAGCGTTCTGGCCATCTCAATTTCCTCGGGCCGCGTGCCGGCCTTGAGCAGATTGAGCCGCGCCTGCTTCTCTTCGATCTCAGCCCGGGTCTTGACCAGTTCCGCGCGAAAGTCGCGGTCGGCCAGACTGACGATGAGGTCGCCCTTGCTGACCATGTCGCCCTCGTCCACGGAAACCTGCTGGATGATCCCCTCGACTTCGGCGCGCACGTCGGCGTTGTGCACCGGCAGCACGACGAACGGCCCGGAGATGCGCAACTCGGCGCGCACGAGAAAGAGCGCCGCCACGAGCGCCGCCAAAACGGCGAGCCGGATGCCGCGCTTGAGCCAGACGTTCATGCCCGGACTAAACCTGACGGACGCCAGCGGCTGCCGCAACAGTTTTTTGATCGGGTGTTGAAACAGGCCGACGAAGAACGCCGCAAAAATAAAAACGCCCCAGCCTTGGTAGCGCGACGTCAGGTAGCGGCCCAGGCTGGAGAGGATGAGGTTCAGCAGCCAAAACGAGTACACCCACGCGAGCACGCCGTAGATGAAGTAAATCCATCGCTCGCGCGGCGTGGCTTCCTGGATGTGCCGCACCGCGGAACCCCACAACCAGCGGAACCGGTCGCCCAGCCAGCCGAAGGCGCGCTGGCGCAGATTCGGCACGCCGAGCAGGTCGCTCAGCAGATAGTAACCATCGAGTTTAATCAGCGGGTTCAGATTGAACAGCGTCTTGATGCCCGACGTGGCCATTACGACCAGTGCCATGTAGTTGACGAGCGTGAATGGGTCGGTCAGCCGCCAGACGACAGTGGCGATGGCCCAGAGAAAAACCTCAAAATACGCGCCGGCGAAGGTGACCCAGAGGCGTTTGGATTTTTCGGGAAAGAGCCACGCGTCACTCACGTTGCAGTAAAATGCCGGCTGGAAGAACAGCAGGAAGAAACCCATCTCGCGCACGCTGCCGCCGTGATGCTTGCAGGTGAGCCCATGGGCGAACTCATGCGCCGTGATGACAATGAGCGTCGTGACGTAGGCGAGGATCAGCGACTGAAAGCTGTAGAGCCGCGGAAAGTCCTGCACGATTTCGTACCACTGCGAGGCGGTCATTCCGGCAGCCAGGAGGATGACCGCCGCGGAGAAGCAGAAGAATGACGTCGTGAACAGAAACCCCAGCCGCCCGACGAGCCGGTCGAGCAGCCGGTCCGGGTCAAAAATCCTGAAGCGGAGATAAAACGGATTGCCGCGAATCCGGCGATTCGGCCGCACGGCGGCGGCCTGTCCAGCTTCGGACGACTCGATGAGTCCGAGGTTGCGGAGCCGGCCGATGAATCGCTCCTGAGTTTCGAGGGAAGGCGCCGAGCCAAAGCGTTCCTCCGTCTTGGCGCGCAGCAAGTCCGGCGTCGTGTCACCATCCAGGTGCTCCAGGATGAAGCCTTCGATTTCCCGGAAGCGGAAAAAACGCTCGGTGATGGGATCCTTCACCACGAAGATGACCTGTTCACCTGCGCGCTGCTGGCTGAGGATCAAATCGTCCCTCAGTTTTGGGGCTGAAGATGGAACTGACGTTGTCACTTCTTATCCGGAACGCTGCGGTCAGAAACCACGAATGGACACGAATGAACACGAATCGGAACTGTCGCTGGCAGGTTTTCACTTAACGGACCACGCTGATCGGGTGGTAGGTCCCTTGAACCATGGTCAAGAGCCTGACTGGGCCAGCCTCTATTCGTGTCCATTCGTGTCCATTCGTGGTTGAACTGCATAATGGTCTTGCGATGAAAAGGGGCCACTGGTTAACCAGTGGCCCCATCATTCAATAAATGCGGCAATTACGGATTAGCCGCCCTGGTTACCGGGCTGACCCTCATAACCATTCTGGCCGTTGCCCTGGTTGCCGGGTTGGCCTTCGTAACCGTTCTGTCCGTTCGAGTCGGGAGCAATGCGCTCCTCCAGCTCTTCGATTTCCAAGCGAATTTCAGGATTCTCTTTCATGTGTTTCACCTCCTTATCATTTTGGCGTTTTGTCGAGATACCATAACGACTGCCCTTCCCACCCAGTGACGCGCACAACATTGACGACGGAGTGTCGTCATTGGGTTTGTTTAGTGCGCGTCCCAGGGTTGTTACTATATTTATGTGACAAAAACTTCTCGAAAAGTCAAGCAAATCCTCGGGTACTCTCGATAACTTTCGTCAACAAATGCGTTCGCTCTCACGAATGAGAATCTCGGAGGTTGCCCAAATTGTGCGCGCCGCGATGAATGAAAAACTCGCAAGTTGCTACCGCGTCTGAGCGCGGGGTTCGCGAATCCTTTCCTGGGGGCAATGAAACAGTTCTGCTACGAACTGGCTGCGGGCGCGTTTCTTTCGGGTGGGCTATGGTGCGTGTGGCAAAAGATCAACTCCGCCGGCACTACCTCGGTGCGCTCACGGGTTGGCGGCGTTGAACGCAATCGAGATGCGCTCGCCTTCTCCTGTGAAGCGCTCGACGCGATGCTCCAGCCACGACGGAAAAAGAAGCAGATGGCCGGCGGCCGGCGAAACCGGAATGCCGTTGCCCGAGCCGACCCAGGGCAGTTCGATGCCCGGCGTCTCGTACATCGCCACCGCTGGACCACGCGGATCGCGGAAAAAAATTTCCCCGCCCTTCATGTCCGGCGGGACGCTCACGTAATAGGTGGCCGAGATGAAACATCCGGGGTGGCAGTGAAGCACGTTGAAGTCGCCCGCCCGATTCACGTTGATCCAACCCTCCAGCCGGAACCTGTCCTTCTTCTTGCGGTCCTCGGGACGGAAGTGATTGAGGAAGCCCTGGACATGTTGCTCCATCTGAGCGCGAAATTCTGTCACGACCAGTTCTTCCAGTTTGAAGAAATCGAACGCGTAGTGCCAGCCCCCGTAGTTGGTGCGCGTGGTCGCGTTTCGATCATCCTGGATCAACCGATGGGCGAGCTGCACCAGCCGCTCATTGAGGTGGACCGGTCCGTTCTCGCAGCGGTAAATCCACGTCGAGAACATCGGCATGATGCCGACCTTGACCCGCGGCGCACCCCCGGAGGGTGTGTTCGTTGAAGAATTCTGTGGGTTTTGCTCTGCCATGGCCGTCCTTAATTTCTGGAACTGTGGCGACCTTACACGATTTGCCGTCCGCCAGCAAACAAATTTGAGCACGATGCGAGCTGGGGGGGCGCATCTCACTTTTTGGGCGTCCGGCTGTAGCGGCGGGCGTCCCGCCTGCCGTAGAGGGCGGCATCCTGCCGTCCGGATTCGCGTTGGAAAGTGAGAACGTCGGAAAAAGTCGCTGCCTTGTTTCGCCGGGCGAGACGCCACGGCTCTACGGCAGGCGGGACGCTCGCCGCTACGACCCCGGTCGGCCAGCTCAGAAACTGAGATGCGCCTCGAGCCGGGCAGCACAGGCGCGGAGTCCAATTCAAGTCCAACATCCCATGCGCCTGTCGGCCTGGAAAGACTGGGCAAGGCGCTCACTCGCTTAATTTGTCTGCGGGTGGATCACCCACTTCCCGTCAATCATCACCGCCGCCACTGCTCCGGCATGGTGGACAACGGCTTCGCCAACGTCCGCCGCCGGGCCGGAAAACGGAATGGCGATGAGGTCCGCCAGCGCGTGGGCGGACAGTTCGCCAAGGTCGCCAGAGCGGCCAAGGGCTTGCGCGCCGTTGAGGGTCGCCATTTTCAAGATCGTGTCAGGAGAAACCTCCGGATGGTTTGCGGCGAAGGATTTCATTTCCGCGAAGAGGTCCAGTTCCGGCGGCACGTGTGGCCATCGTTGAATGCTGGCCAGGCTGTCAGTGCCCAGGCAAATATTCACTCCGGCGTCCGCCAACACCTGCCAGGGAAATCGCCGGTGGCGAAAGTAGGCATGGCTGCGGGGACAATGGACGACGCTCACATGACGTTCGCCCAGCAACGCCGCGTCGCCGTCGCCAAGATAATTCACGTGCACCGCCAGCAGATTGTCCGCCAGCAGTCCGTGCCGGGCGAGATGCTGCACGGGCGAACCGTGGCCGCAATCCGCAGTGTCGCGCTGGTTTTTGAGCCAATCGAACATTTCGCCGCGCCGGTGCATGAACATGTCGAACTCCTGCGCCGACTCGGCCACGTGGATGACCAGCCGCCAGTTTCGCTTGCGCGCCGCTTGGCCGCTGAATCGGAGCAATTCCGGTGTGGTGGAATACGGGGCGTGGGGTGAAAGCCCTGCGCCACCGCGTCCCGACGGGAGCGCCGCGATCGTTTCGACGGCTTCGCGGACGATGTCCCGCGGAGCGTGCCGGCTTTTGACACCGGTCAGTTCCAGAAAGGAAAAGACCCGCAGTGGCGTGGCGTTGCAGACTTCGGGCAGCAGCTCCGGCACGGCTTCGATGTCGGCAACCGTGGTCACGCCGCGGCGCAACAGCATCCCGGCGCCGCGCAACCAGGATTGGGCGTAGTCGGAATAAGCCCAGGCCGCCTTGAGCGAGACCACGCTGGTAATCCATCCGGTGAAGGAGCGCGGCGGCGGAATCAATCCTGCCATGACTGTGTAGTCCAGATGGCAGTGGGCATTGACCAACCCCGGCAGCAAAATCACTTCGCCCAGGTCCGTCGTGGGCGCGCGGCTGCTCGCGCCGAGTTCCCGCCAGCGGCCCACAGCAGCGATGCGGTTTCCCGCCAGCAGCACCGCCCCGTCGTCAATCGGCGGACGGGCGACCGGCAGAACAACTCGCGCGCGGAGAATCACAGCCATGCAGCATCACGAAGCCGCTGCGAGAAATGCAGCGTGGGATGCACCTTTGGCCGTTTTCACGGATCAGATTCCCGCTTCCTGGCGGCGGCGTTTGGTGCGGGACGCGATGGCGTGCTTGACGGCCTTTTTCTTGTTGTGGCGTTTACGGATTTGCTGCTCGATTTTTTTGGCAACCAGGTCTATGGCCGCGTAGAGATCGCTCTCGGAATCTTCGGCGAACAGGTCGGGGCCGCGCACCGACAGGCGCACCGAGCAACAGAATTGTTTTTCCGGCACGCGGGTGTGATCGTGTTCCAAGGTCACCCGCGCGTTGATGGCCCAGCGGTCGAGATGTTCCAGTTTGTCAATGCGGCTGAGAATGTGGTCCTCGATGGCCTTGGTCAGCGTCACATTGTGCGTCGAAAGAATCAATTTCATGCCGACAGCTTGCCGCTATGCCGCCATAAAATCCAGCAAAAGTGTGGTTAAAACCGGGCGCAGGCGGACCTGTTTCGGCAAATTGTCCGGGAGCCGCCTTCATCGCATCCCAATCTTTCCTCTACAAAACTTCAGCCAACTGCTAATAAACGCCAACCGGCATGTCTGGAAAACACATTGAGCGGGCCTTTCAACCGGCCTCGAACCGCTACGCCGCCCTCGGCGTGAACGTGGACCGCGCGCTTAAAGCCCTTGCGAAAATTCCCGTCTCGCTCCACTGCTGGCAGGGCGACGATGTGGGCGGCTTCGAACAACTGGCTGACCAAACTTTGTCGCATATGCGACAAAGTTTGGGAGACGGCCTCGCCGTCACGGGCAACTATCCCGGCAAAGCGCGCACACCGGATGAACTGCGCATGGACTTGGAGAAAGCTCTTTCCCTCATCCCCGGCAGACACCGGGTCAATCTCCACGCGATGTATGGCGAGTTCGGCGGCAGGAAAGTGGACCGCGATGGAATCGCGCCCGAACATTTCCGCGACTGGATCGCGTGGGCGAAGGTGAACGGCCTCGGCCTCGACTTCAACCCTACCTGCTTTGCGCATCCGAAAGCCGCCGATGGCTTCACCCTCTCGCACCGCAACAAGAGCATCCGCCAATTCTGGATTGAGCACTGCCGCCGCTCGCGTGAAATCGGTGTCGCGATGGGCAAAGCCCTCGGCACGCCGTGCGTCACCAACGTCTGGATTCCCGACGGCTTCAAGGACACGCCCGCCGACCGCCAGGCCCCGCGCGAACGCCTCGCCGCCGCGCTCGACGAGGTCTTCAAGCAGCCGCTCCCCACCAAGCACAACCTCGATGCCGTAGAGCCAAAACTTTTCGGCATCGGCGCGGAGAGTTGCACCGTCGGCTCGCACGAATTCTACCTCGGCTACGCCATCACGCGCCGCAAGCTCCTTTGCCTCGACGCCGGCCATTTCCATCCCACCGAGAGCATCGCCGACAAAATCTCCAGCGTGCTCCTCTACCTGCCGGAGATTCTGCTGCACGTCAGCCGTGGTGTCCGCTGGGACAGCGATCACGTCGTCACCTTCACCGATGACCTCCAGGCCATCGCCCACGAAATCATCGCCACCGGCGACTCCGACCGCGTCCACCTCGGCCTCGATTACTTCGACGCGAGCATCAACCGCATCGCCGCGTGGGTCATCGGCACGCGCAACCTGCTCCGCGCCCTCCTCCTCGCGCTGCTCGAACCGCCCGCCCTCCGCGCCGCCGAACTCGTCGGCGACAACACGGCCCGCCTCGCCCTCCAGGAAGAGAGCAAGTCGCTCCCCTTCGGCGCCGTGTGGAATTTCTACTGCGAGAGCAAAGGTGTCCCGGTCGGCGAAGCGTGGCTGGTTGAAATCCGCAAACATGAAGAGGGAGTTTTGTTGAACCGCAGATAAACGCGGATTTACGCAGATGAAGACGAAGCTGCTGAATGAACAATCTGCGTTAATCCGCGTTTATCTGCGGTTCAATTCCTGTCCCCACAACCACCCTGAACAACGGATGAATCGATGAACCATGACGTGAACTACAAGAAGGATGAGAGTTATCGCCTGCTTGGCGCGGCCTTCGAGGTCTTTAACGACCGCGGCTTCGGACTGGCCGAGGACATCTGCCAGGAGTGCCTCGAAATTGAATTGGCGCTTCGCGGCATCCCGTTCCTTGCCAAACAAGAACTGGCCTGCTTCTACAAAGGCCGCGAACTCAAGAAGCGTTACATCCCCGATCTCGTCGTCTTTGAAACCATCGTTGTCGAACTCAAGGCCGTGAGCCAGTTGCTCCCGGAGCACGAGGCGCAACTCATCAATTACCTGCGCATCACGAAACAGCCCTTGGGCTGCCTGATAAACTTCGGCAAAGCCGGTGACCTCGACTTCAAGCGCATTATTCTCTCCGAGTTCCTCCCCAAATGAACATCTGCGTCAATCCGCGTTCATCTGCGGTTTAATGAGTCCACTTCTCCATCTCTCGGCGGTCACCAAATCCTTCGGCGCAGTGCGCGCTCTCAAGTGCGTGTCGTTCGACCTGCGGGCGGGCGAGGTGCATGCGTTGCTCGGCGAGAACGGCGCGGGCAAGTCCACGCTCATCAAGGTCATCACCGGCGCCCACCAGCCCGACGGCGGCACTATCGCCATCAACGGCCGGCGCGTCGCACACCTCACGCCCGCCGCCGCGCACCAGCTCGGCATCGCGTGCATCTACCAGCAGCCCGCGTTGTTCCCCGACCTCACCGTGGCCGAGAACATCGCGTTGCGACTTGAACCCGTTACCGCGGTGCGCTGCGTGAATTGGGCCGCGCGCCGCGCCCGCGCCGCGCAACTCCTTCAACGGATTGGTGCGGAAATTTCGCCGGATGCCGAAGCGCGTTCGCTCTCGATGCCCGAACAGCAACTCGTCGAAATCGCCTGTGCGCTCGGTGCCGGCGCCCGCATCGTCATCATGGACGAGCCGACCGCGTCGCTCACGCAGAAGGAGCAGAATCTCCTCTTCGCCATCGTGCGCGGCCTGCGCGCGAGCGGTGCCGGCGTCATCTACATCTCGCATCGCCTCGAGGAAATCTTCGCCCTCGCCGACCGCGTGACCGTGCTGCGCGATGGCGAGAGCGTGGGAACACATCTCATTCGTAGCAGCCGAGGCAAGGAGGCTCTGACTGAAAACGCGGAGTGCGGAGTGCGGAGTGCGGAATCTGATCAGAGCCTCCTCACGTCGGCTCCTGCCCTCACGGAGAGCGAACTTATCAAGCTCATGGTCGGCCGCGAAGTCTCGTCCATCTTTCCGCCCGCTGAAAGCGATCCCGGTGAAGTTGTCCTTTCACTCAAGAATCTTGGCTGCACCGCCAGCAGCGTGAAGAACATCACGCTCGACGTCCGCGCCGGCGAGGTTGTCGGCCTCGCCGGACTCGTGGGCGCTGGGCGCACTGAGCTCGCCCGCGTCCTCTTCGGACTCACGCCCGCTGATGCAGGTGAGATTCTCCTCAACGGCCAGCGCGTCAACATCAGTTCGCCGGAGGAAGCTGTCGCGCACGGCATCGCCTACGTGCCGGAGGACCGGCGCCGCCACGGCGTGATTCTCGAAATGCCCATCGCGCACAACCTGACGATGGCCATCCACCGCCAGATCTTCCCCGGCTCTTTGCTCCGCTTCGGCGCGGAGCGCACGCTTGCGCTCGATTACATTCGCGACCTCGACGTGAAAGCCTACGGCCCCGAAGCGCCCGGCGGTTCACTCTCTGGCGGCAATCAGCAGAAAATCTCCCTCGCCCGCTGGCTCGCGACGAAGCCCAAGCTCCTCATCCTCGACGAGCCGACGCAGGGCGTGGACGTGGGCGCGAAGAGTGAAATCCACAGGATCATCCGCCGCCTCGCCAAGGACGGCCTGGCCGTGCTGATGATTTCCAGCGACCTGCCCGAAGTGCTCGGCATGAGCGACCGCATCGCCGTCATGCGCGGCGGCACGATTGCCGCGAAGCTGCCCGGCAGGAGCAACGCGCATGACGTTATGGCAGCGGCGTTGGGGCAAACCAATCCGACCGTAGGAGCCGACGTGAGGAGGCTCTAACTTCCCGATGACCCCACAAAGAAATCCGAGCCTCCTTACGTCGGCTCCTACCAGGGCAACGACCCGCCACTTCCGCGAACTCTCCGTCGCCGCCGCGCTCGCGCTGATCCTGCTGATGCTCGCGATTCTGGCACCGGCGTTTTATCAACCGCAGCCGCTGCTCTCGCTCCTCACGCGCGAGGCGCCGACGCTCGTCGTCGCGTGCGGCATGGCGCTGGTCATCATCTCGCGGCAGATCGACATCTCGGTCGGCTCGCAATTTGCCATGTGCAGCGTGTGCGCAGGATTGCTCGCGGCGTCGAAGCTCCCGCTCACACTCGTGCTGCCCGCGTCCGTCGCGCTTGGCGCGGCGATGGGTGCGATCAACGGGGCGCTCGTGGCGGGGCTGCGGTTGCCGTCCATCGTGGTGACGCTGGCGACCATGGTGACGTGGCGCGAGGCGCTGCGGTGGCAGCAGCAGGGCGCGTTCGTGAACCTGCCGGATGACGTGCAATGGTTCGGTCTCAGCCAGGGCGTGGGCCAGTGGACGCTCATCGCCGTTGCACTCGTGGTGTTCGTGGCGTTGGCGCTGGCGATGAAGCACCTCGCTGCGGGGCGATTCATTTACGCGGTCGGCTCGGACGCGGAGGCGGCGCGGCTCGCTGGCATCCGGCCACGGCTCACGACGTTTGGCGTGTTCGTGTTCATGGGCGCGCTCACTGGCCTCGCAGCAATGATGAACGTCTTGCAATCGCCGCAGGTGGACCCGAAGTCGGGCACGGGGCTGGAGTTGAAGGCCATCGCGGCGGTGGTGGTGGGCGGCGTGGCCATCTCGGGCGGGCGCGGCAGTCTCTGGGGCGTGTTCGTCGGGTTGCTGCTGCTCGGTTGCGTGGCACCGGCGCTCACGCACCTGCACGTCGAGGCGTATTGGGAAAAGGCGATCCAGGGCGCCATCATCCTGCTAGCGGTAGTGGCGGATGGTGTGCGTAACCGGAAGGAAAGACTTTAACCGCAGATTAACGCGGATGAACGCAGATATGATGAAGCTATTGAAACCAAAGGCAAACAGTGCAGGAATGACTGAAGTTTGGCGCGCGCATGGCACGCTCTTCCTTCCCACTCCCAAATCTGCGTTCATCTGCGTTTATCTGCGGTTCTAACAATGTCCGCCTCGACCAAAATCGGCGGTTGGCAGTCAGCGGTTCTCCGTCACGAGACAATTCTCTTGCTCGTGCTCATGCTGGAATGGCTCTACTTCAACTCCGTCGGTCCACGGTTTGGCTCGCTCGATAATTCCTACGACATCCTGCGGCACTCGGCGGAAATCGGGCTGCTCGCGCTGGCGATGACGCCCATCATTCTCACGGGCGGGATTGATCTGTCGGTCGGGTCGCTGCTCGGTCTGTGCGCGATTTTGTTTGGCAAGCTGTGGCGCGATGCGGGGCTGCCGATTCCGGTCGCGGCGGCATGCACGCTCGGCATCGGCGCGCTGGCGGGCGGGTTGAATGCGTCGCTCATCACGTGGCTGCGGTTGCCGCCGCTCATCGTCACGCTCGGCACTTACTCGCTCTTCCGCGGACTCGCCGAGGCCATCACACGCGGCGTGAACACGTTCACGAATTTCCCCGCGTCGTTCCTGCAACTTGGCCAGGAACGCGCGTTTGGTGTGCCGACGCAGGTGTGGCTGTTCATCGTCGTGGCGGTGGGCATCTGGCTGCTGGTGCATCGGACGACGTTCGGGCGGTCGTTCCGCGCGATTGGCTTCGCGCCCGAAGGCGCGCGTTATGCGGGGCTGCCGGTCGAGCGGCAGCTGGCGCTGGCTTACGTGCTGGCCGGCTTCGTGGCGGCGCTGGCGGCGATCATCTACACCGCGCGGCTCGGCCAGGCGAAGGCCGATGCGGGCACGGGCTACGAACTGTTCGCCATCACGGCGGTGGTGCTGGGCGGCACGAGTATCTTCGGCGGCGTTGGTTCGGTGCATGGGACGTTGCTGGGCGTGGCGGCCATCGCGGTGTTGAACAACGGCCTCGTCCACGCCCGCCAGCCGCGCGAGGTGGCGGGGATGTTGACGGGCCTGCTGCTGGTGCTGGCGCTTTCCAGCGGCGTGGGGCTGAAAATGATTTCCGCGTGGCACGCGCATCGGCGAAAGCTCAGCCAGAATTCGGGAGTTGAAACCGCTCATCTGCGCTAATCACCGCTCATCCGGGAGACTCGGATGGGAAAGAGCGGCGGAAGTTTTTTCCGGCCGTGACCGTTGGAAAGGCAGGCATCAGCGCCGATCAGCGAAGATTGGCGGTTCATAATCGGAGTTCGAGTTTGAACTCGCTAAACTGCCCACGGTTTTACTCTACTCTTGGCCGTCACTATCCTTGCTGGTTCTTTGGCCGTAAACCTCCAATCCTGGCGACACCGGTTTCGACTCGGTGAATCCACGGCCAATGGACTTATGAAAAACACTTCCGCCCTCCGCCCGCTCGTTGCCGTCTTGGACGGCCTGTCCACCACGGCCTCCGACTTGCGCGATAGCGTCTTGGACTGCGCCAGTCCTCTGGCGCTTTCGGGTGAGGTGAACGACGTGGCACGGCCGGGGAAAAGCGCCAGAGGACTGGCGCACTCCAAAACCTGGCGGACCTTTGCCGCCGCCTTGTTTCTGTTCGCTTTCATCCTTCATCCCTCATACCTCATACCTTGTGCCCACGCGCAGGGCACGGCGTTCACCTACCAGGGCCTCGTCAGCTTCAGTGGCGCGCCGGTGACGGGCGTTTACGACCTGAGCTTCGCGGCGTATGACGCGCTCTCCGCCGGCACGTTGCAGGGCGTCACCAACCTCTTCAGCAGCCTCTCGCTGACCAACGGGCGGCTGACGGCCACCCTGGATTTTGGCGCGAACGTCTTCACCGGCGCGGACCGCTTTTTGCAGATGGCGCTCCGGACCAATGGCGGCGGCGTCTTCACCAACCTGGCTCCGCGCCAGAAGCTCACGGCCACTCCTTACGCCATCACGGCGGGCGCGTTGAGCGGCAGCGTGCCGGCCGCCAACGTCATTCCGGCGCTGGGGATGGTCTGGCTCAAGCCGGGCACGTTCATCCTGGGCAGCCGGGCGGACGAGCCGGGGCGGTTGTCCATTGAGGGGCCGCAGACGGTGGTCACGCTGACCAAGGGATTCTGGATGGGGGCGCACGAGGTGACGCAGGGGGAATACCTGAAGGTGGTGGGTTCCAATCCGAGCGCATTCACCGGCGACGCGAACCGACCGGTGGAGTTGGTGAGTTGGAACAACGCGACGAATTACTGCCGGGTGCCGACGCTGAGCGAACGGACGGCGGGCCGGTTGCCGGCGGGCTGGGGTTATCGGCTGCCGACGGAGGCGGAATGGGAGTATGCGTGCCGGACTGGGGCGCGGACGACGCGCTTTGGATACGGCGATGATGTGAGCGGAGCGGCTCTGATCAACTATGCGTGGTATTCGGTCAACAGCGGCAACACGACGCATCCGGTGGAGCAGAAGCTGGCCAATCCGTGGGGGCTGATGGATATGCACGGGAATGTTTGGGAGTGGTGTCAGGACTTTTATGACACTTACCCCGGCGGGAGTGTGTCGGACCCGACCGGGCCGGTGACGGGCATCGACCGCGTGCTCCGCGGCGGCGGTTGGGGCGACGCGGCGGGCGACTGCCGGTCAGCGCAGCGCCTCGACTTCAACCCGAGCGTTACGTACATCATCATCGGTTTCCGGGTAGTGCTGTCCCCAGGTCAGCCATGAGCAGAACGGGGGAGCGGAGCAGGCGTGGCGGAGCGAGGGACGAGCGCCGCCTGCGGTGGGGCGAGACTCCGTCGAGCCGAGTTGGGAAGAAGTTCAGACTTGGCTCGACGGAGTCTCGCCCCACCTTTGCGCGGGACGAGCGCCGCGTGCCTGCGGAGCGAGAAGAACGAAAGCGACATGAAATGAAAACCGAAACCAGAAGCCAGAAGTCAAAAGTCAGCGTCCCGCCTCGCGAAGCGTTTGAAGTGCGGCGACGCGAGTCGCCGCTTTCCTCCGCGAACAAATGTCCGTCTCTCAAGCAAAAGCGCCGGCTCGGGCGGGCGCACTCCACACGCTTCGCGACCGCCCTCGCCTCCCTGCTTCTTTCAACTCTCCTCCATCAACCATCAACTGCCTCCGCCCAGACCGACGTCGCCATCCCGTGATTCAACATCACCGGCGGCGTGCATGCGTTGAGCGGCATCCCGCATTGCGGGAGCCGGTGGACACCGGCCGCGTGGCCGCCTCCAACGCCTACCGCATCGAGGCGGGCTTCTGGGCCATCGCCATCCAGCAGCTGGGCTATCCACCGTTGAACATCGCGCGCACGGACACGAACTACTTCGTCAGCTGGCTCACCGCCGAGCCGGGCATGATTCTGCAGCAAGACAACACCCTCGGCTCACCCACGGCCTGGAGTGACACGGCGGATTTGGTTTCCACCAACGGCCTGACGCACCTCGTCCAGCAAACCATCGCCAGCGGCGTCACCAACCGCTACTACCGGCTGCGAAGGCCGTGAGTTTGAAGCTGGAAACCGCTGATCTGCGCTGATCCATCGCTAATCAGAGCGAGGCCCGTGGGTTGAAAGAGAGAGAGGGATGCCGTTCGGCTTCCCAGGCGTTGGCTTTTTTCATTCCATTAGCGCGGATGAGCGCGGATGAGCGGTTCAAAAGCGGCGCTCGAAATTCTTCCGACGAGTTCCTACACTCGCCGCCAATGAACAAACTCCTTTCGCTTCTCACAATCGTCGCGCTTGCCTTCGCGGCCGGCTGCAGCAAGTCCTCCGATTCGCCGGGTGGCCCGGGCGGTTCCAGTGGCGGCAGGAAGTTGACCATCGCCTTTATGCCCAAGTCGAAGGGCAACGCCTACTTTCTCTCCTGCAAACAGGGCGCGGACGAGGCGGCGAAGGAACTCGGCATCGAGATGATTTTCGACGGCCCGACCGATCCCGATCCGGCGAAGCAGAACGAGATCATCGAGCAGTGGATCAACCTCGGCGTGGACGCCATCGCGGTCGCGTGCGAGAACCGTGACGGCATTTCCACCGCGCTCCGCAAGGCGCGCGCGAAAGGCATCAAGGTCATCACCTACGACGCCGACGCGCAGCCGGACGCGCGCGAGTTCTTTGTGAACCAGGCGACGGTAGAGGGCATCGGCAACGCACTCACCGACGAGGCGGCGCGGTTGCTCGGCGGCGCGGGCGATTACGCGATCATCACCGCCAGCCTCACGGCCGGGAACATGATCGCGTGGCAGCAGGCCATCGAGAAGCGCAACGCGGAGAAGCATCCGAACCTCAAGCGCGTGGCGCTGCGTCCGTGCGACGACCTCAAGGACAAGGCGCAAAGCGAGGCCACGGCGCTCCTGAGCGCCAACCCGAATCTGAAACTCATCATGGCCATCTGTTCGCCGGCGGTGCCCGGCGCGGCGGAGGCGATCAAGCAGGCGGGCAAAGCCGGCCAGGTGAAGCTCATCGGCCTCGGTCTGCCGAATGAGAACAGGCGCTACGTGAAGGACGGCGTGACCGACACGGTGATCCTCTGGAAGACGCTCGACCTCGGCTACCTCACCATTCACGCCGCGACCGCTCTGGCGAAGGGCGAGTTGAAGGCCAGCGCGACGAGTTTCAAGGCGGGCAAGCTCGGTGAGTTCAGGATTGCGGGCGACAACATCCTCCTCGGCGAACCGTTCAAGTTCACGAAAGAAAACATTGACCAGTTCGACTTTTAAGCAGAGCGGCGGGCGATAAAGCTTAGCGCGGCCAAGCCGCAATCGAAGCGGAGCGCGGAATTTATTCCGCTTCGCCTCCCGCCCCGCTGAAGCGCCTGAAAAGCTCGTCGCGCGCTCGAACCGTCGGACGTTGAAGCGGAATAAATTCCGCGCTCCAAAATCTTCGAAGAATGTGACAATATTGGGAGACAGCACTGCAGGGTGTTCACGATGAAACCAAACCCCCGGCACGAAGCAAAACGTCATCCCCTGCGCGATGCCGCACCGAAGCTTGGAGTCCGGACGAACTGTTTGCTGATTCTGACGGTTCTGACCGCCGGCGGGTGTGCGACGGAGAGCGCCCGCCGTGATGCCGTCAATCGGGCAGAGGCCAGGGCCGTCGAGTTTCTGAAGCACGAAGTCCCCGCGTGGTCGAGGGACAACGGCTGCTTCTCCTGTCATAACAACGGCGACGCGGCGCGGGCGCTCTACGCGGCAAGCCGCAAGGGCCATCGCATCCCGGCCAGCGTCCTGGCGGATACGACGGCGTGGGTCGCGCATCCGGAGCGTTGGGACCACAACAAAGGCGATCCCGGATTCAGCGACAAGCGGCTGGCCAACATTCAATTTGCAGCGTCCTTGCTTGCGGCCATTGAAGCCGGTCAGGTGAACGATGCCTGGCCGCTTCAACAGGCCGCGAGAAAAGTCGCCGCCGATCAAACGGCCGACGGAACGTGGCCCATCGAACGACAGAACGATCTGGGATCGCCGGCGACCTACGGCACGCTGCTCGCGACTTACATGGCGGTGCGAACGTTGAAGCAGGCGAATGCGCCCGAGACAAAGGACGCCGTGCGCAAGGCCGAAGGCTGGCTGCGCGAGGCGCGTTCAGACAATCTTCCTGGCACGGCGGCACGGCTGCTGGCGTTGGCCGGTGACCCGGACGAACCAGCCCGTCAAAAACGAGAGGAATGTCTGAAGCTGATCCGCCAGGCCCGGACGCGGGAGGGCGGCTGGGGACCGTATGCCGATTCACCGCCGGAAGCGTTTGACACGGCCATGGTGCTGCTCGCACTGGCGACGCTGCGCCAGGCGCCCGGCGTTGAGGATCTCATTCACCGCGGCCGGAACTTTTTGGTGGCGGAACAAAATCCAGATGGCAGTTGGCCCGCCACGACCCGCCCGCCCGGCGGCAACAGCTACGCCCAGCGCCTGTCCACGACGGGCTGGGCGACGCTCGCCCTGCTGGCGACGAGGGAATGAAGCGAACCTGTGCGGCAGATTTACCGGAGGGACGAGTTACACGGGTCCCAAGCTGGACGGCAATTCCGCAGAAGTCAGGGACTCGTGTAACTCGCCCCTCCGGTTTATACGATTGCTTCTACGGGGCACGAGAAGAAATCAGCGCACCTCGAAGGGCAACTGCACGATCGAAGTGGCGAGCTGCCGCTGGACGCCTTCAAACAAGTCCACCTCGAATGGCTTGCCGATGTTGTTACCGGCCAGGTCCTCCAGCGTGGTCTGGACGATCAGCTTGTGCGAACCGCGGCGCCAGGCGCGGGCGGGGACAAAGGTCCAGCGGCGCTCCTGATCTGCCAGCGCGATCCCGCCCGACACCAATTCGCCGGACCCGGCCACGACCTGAATCACGCGCTGGGCCAGGGCGTGGTCCATCGGCTTCGGAAACGTAATGGTCAGCGGTTCGCGCGTGCCGGATTTCGGCGGCTGAATTTTCCACCGTGTTGAATCCAGCGGGTCGCGATCCGGCGGTCCGGCTTGAAACGTTTTCTCGAACGATTGTTTGAGCGGGTTGCCGGTGGCGTCCTGCCAGCCCCGGTCAATCACGAGCGTGTAGCGTTTGCCGGCTTCCAGCGCCGGGCCCACCTCTTCCAACGGACGGACGCCGCGTTTGATGCGGCCGGGGTCAATGAACAAAGTGAGCCGCGTCATCGCCGGGTCCCACAATTCCTCGCCAATTTCCAGGAACGGCAGCTCCACCATTTCCCCGGTGTCATCCCGCAAATGGATGTAATCGTAAATATGCCCGCGGCTCATCGGGGCGGAGAAGTGGATGTAGAATTTGAGGAGATTCTCCGGCAAAACCCCGGCGCTCGGATAAACGTGACTGACCACCGTGGTTGGGTTGGACGAGCGCCCCGGCGCCTGGAAAACTGCCGAGATGACCTCGCCTCCCGGATCGCCCTGGTCCGCCAGCAGGCCGGGCCGGAGAACCGCCCGATACTGGATCCCCGGATCGAGCGGGAACTGCGGCTCAAAGCGAAGCACACCTGACTCGACACGATAAGCGCCCAGCATCGAGGGCAGGCCCAAGTCGGCTTTCAAATCTTCCTGACCGGCGTAAACGGAAAGGAGTTTCTGCCATTGCCCCGGCGACCAGTCCGCTGCCTGAAGTTTTTGAAGTGCCGTCAGGCTCAAGCCGGAAACCTCCACCGCCACCATGTTCGTGTCGGCGGGGTCCGGAAGCCAGCGGACGGAAAGCGGTTGATGCGGCGCCGCGCCGGAACGGTCGTTTGGGGCGGCGTGGGCTTTTGTCGGCGATGGCGCCCGCGCACCGAAGGCGAGTACCACCGCCACGAGCACTGTGGACGCCAGAGCGAAGCGCGGAACCCGCCTCACGGCAAAGCCAGCGACTCGAGATTCAACGAGCCGCCGTCGCCGCGGCGCAGCACCAGGGCGTGCTCATTGTCCAGACGATCAAGCTGGTCCACGCCGGTCCAGCCTTCGATCGTTTCGTAGGACTGACCTTGCCGTCCGTCGCCCCGGACAGGTGCGGCGATGTTTTCCGCTGCTTCGATGTGATCGGTGCTGATCTTCATGACGCCGCGGCTGCTGTTGGCCAGCAGCAGATAATCCTTCCCGCCCTTCGGATAAACGATCATGTCAATCGGCCGGTTGCGGTTGCCGAGTTCGGCGACGGTCTTGCCTTTGAGCTTGGCGCCGGGCGCCAGGTCCTTGATCGGGATCTGCACCAGCGGCGTGCACGTGTAAGCCGCCAGCAGGCTCGGTTCGTTGCCGACCTTGAACGCCACGAACGTGCGCACGGGCGACCGTGTTTCGAAACGTCCATGCGAACCATGATAAATTTCCACGCTCGTGCCATGGGCCACCGTTTTGAACGGGAACGGAATGGCACGGAAGGTCGAAGCAAATTCCTCGTTCGACAGGCCGGCGATGAGCACGCGGTCCTCAAAGAAAGCGATGTCCGTGATGGATTCCTGGCGAGGGTTGCTCTGGCCTTTGCCCTTGCCCTGGCCCTGCCCCACGACGCCTTCCACGGGCGCGTCGGGCAGTTCCGCGCGGGAGAATTTTACTTTGTCCAACGCGACCGCCTCCAGTTGACCATCGGCCTTCACGCGCACCAGCACCGGCACCGCGTCGGGGCCGCGCCCGCGCGAGACGGCCAGATAAGCGTTGTGCGAGATGGGATTGACCGCCAGATCATCAATGAGAACCTGGTCGGCACTCGTGCCCAACAGGCCGGCAATCTTGGCATTGATGCCTTCCACCTTGAGTGGTTTGGCGCCTGCAGCGGGTTTGTTGTCGCCCGTGGCGATGGCGACGATCGCCGCTGCTTTCGTGTCGGCGACGAAAAGAATGCCCTCCGGGCCAAACGCGAGTTGGCCCATGGATTTGAGTGCGGGTTTGCCTTCGTTCATGCCCGCCGTCCAGTTGGCGGCGTGTGCGGCCGGAGCAAACAAACCGAGGGCAAGGAGACCGGACAGGAGGTGGTGAGATTTGAGTTTCATGGCGTGAGCCTTTCGTCTAAGAACATGTTTGGGTTGATCGTGGACTGTTTGATTATGTTTCCGCGTGCCAGGTCTGTCAATGCCCGCGGCGAACTGATATTGATTGGGAAAACACCAGCCGTTCTGTTTGGTTTCGGCCCTAACGGGCAAGGTGTCAGTTTCGCGTTTCGGATTTCTTCACTTCCACGGCGTACACGTGCGTCGGCCCGTGCATGTTTGAGCGGAAGATGATCCATTGGCCGTCGGCCGTGAAGGTGACGTTCGGCTCAAGGTTGTAGTTGTGCCTGGCGAGGTCCACGAGCCGCTCGGCTTTGAAGTAGCCGGACTTGACGAGATCCTTTTGCTCCGGGAAGGCGCTGGCCGGATTCTTTACGAGCAACGGATGATAGAGATAAATCCACTGGCCGTTGCCGGGCGGGTGGAGGGGTTGGCCGTCGGGCGAGCGGTTGGCGACGCTGGCAGGTCCGCCGCCGTCGCCGGCAAAGAGCGTTCCATCGGGAGAAGCGTTGTAGTGGACTGACCACTCGTGGCGCTCCAGATGATACCAGGTGTGCGCGCCGGTCGCCAGTTCCACGCCCGCCAGCCAGAAAACGCCGCTCTTGGGAGTTTGCAGGTCATACCAGACCGTTTTGCCGTCGGCACTGAAAAACTCATGCCCGGCGATCTCCATTTCCATCGTGCGTTTGTGCAGCAGGCGCAGGCCGGCGCCGTCGGCGCGGATCGTCCAGACGCGGTCCACATAATGCCACGGCCCCTCGTGGCAGAACATGATCTGTTCCGGGTCCGTGGGCGAGCATTGGAGGTGATTGGTCCAGTCGTTCTCGCGATGGATTATGTTCACCTCGCCGGTCCGGATGTTCACGGTGTAGAGCATCATCGGCGTGCCGGCGGACCAGCGGGTTTCGAGCCGTCCGCCGCCTTTGCCGGGAGGCGGCACTCGTGGGACCGTCCTGCCTTCGGGATCGGTGGCGATGCCGACGATCAAGGTCTCATCGGCGTTGACCGTGATGTTGCCACCCCGGCCGCCGCCGGCTGGAATCTTTGCGACCTCGCGCGTGGCGCGGGTGTCGAGGTCGGTGGCGTAAATCGCGCCGTCGCGCGTGTAGTAAATCTGCCCGGTCTTCCGGCCCGTCACCAGCACGCCGACGCGGCCTTGCACGACGGGCTGGATTTCGCGCGTCTGAAGCTTGACCGTGGCCAGCCCGCCGGGCGTGGTGATGATGAGCTTCCGGCCGTCAGCGGAAAAAGCGTTCTGGTGGAAGTAAAGGCTCGCGCTGCCCGGCTCGTTCGAGAGGCGGACGACCTTGTGCCCGGTCGCCGGCTCAATCCACTCCCTCGGCGGTTCCCCGGCGGCGAGCGCGCGAGAACACGCCCAAACCAATGTCAGCAATATTCCAGCTGTGGTGCGCACGATTCGGCCTCCGGCAAACACGTCACAGTAAATCCCCGATCAGGCGAAAACGGAAGCCGGTTAAACCCGAGTTCCGAAGCTGAAACCGCGGATTTCGCGGATGACACGGATAATGAAAGCATTCCGTTCGTGACGCTCTGTACGGATCGGTCCGGGGAGTTCCGTGCAGAAGTTTCTCTTCATCCGTGCCATCCGTGGTTCTCCATCCCGGTTTTCGAGTTAAACCTTCCAAGCAAGGCTGGACCCGCAAGAGCAGCTTCTTCGTGAAGGTCGCAGCAATGCCGCCGACGGATTCGAAGACTGTGATTTCAGGCACAAAGTAAAATTGTCAAGTGATCTGCTCGATCACTTTACCTTCGACGAACGTGAGGCGCTCGTTGCGGCCCAGGTGCGGATAGGTCAGTTGATGCTGGTCGAGGCCGAGTTGGTGCAGGATTGTCGTGTGGAGGTCGCGGAAGTGGACGGGATTCTCAATCGCGCGGAGGCCAATGGCGTCCGTGGCGCCAACGACCTGACCGCCTTTGATTCCACCGCCCGCCAGCCACATGCTGAAGCCGAGATTGTGGTGGTCGCGGCCTTTGCTGGACTCCGCCTCCGGCGAGCGGCCAAACTCGCCGCCCCAAAGCACGAGCGTGCTGTCGAGCAGACCGCGCTGCTCCAAATCGTTCAGCAGTCCGGCCACGGGCTTGTCGGTCTCCGCTGCTTTGCGGAGATGATTTTCCTCGATGTCATTGTGCGCGTCCCATTGCATGTTCCCCGGCCCGCCCCCGGCGACGACGCAGGTGAAACGGACGCCGTTTTCCACCAGCTTGCGCGCCAGCAAACAGCGGCGTCCGTAATCGTGCGTGGGCTCGCTCCCGATGCCGTAAAGCTCCAGCGTTGCCTGCGGCTCCCTGGAAACGTCAAAGAGCTTCGGCGACTCGGTCTGCATCTTGAACGCCAGATCGTAGGCGTTGATCCGCGCATTGAACTCCTCGTCCGTCGGACCCAGCGTGGAGCGATTCAGTTCGCGGATGAATTGAAGCGTCCGGCGGCGCTGCGCGAGCGTCACGCCGTCGGGCAGGTTCAGATTCAGGACCGGCTGGTCGCCCGGTCGAAACATGGTCGGCTGATAGACCGCCGGCAGAAAGCCATTCGTATACATCGGCTGGCCGGCTTCGAGCGCGCCTTTCGGATCCGGCATGACGACGTAGGCCGGGAGTGATTCGCTCTCCGAACCCAGTCCGTAAGTGATCCACGATCCCATGCTCGGATAACCGGGCACCACCCGGCCCGTGAACAGTTCATACTGTGCGGCGGAGTGGACGACCATGTCGCCGTAACAGGACCGGATCACCGCCAGGCGATCAACCCACTTCGCCGTGTGAGGGAACAGATCGGAAACTTCGATTCCGCTCCGGCCATGTTTGCTGAACGTCCGCTTCGTACCGAGCAGCCGCGCGTTGCTTTTGACGAATTGATACCTGGCCTCGCCAAATTCCTTTGGCCGTGGCTGGCCGTCGAGTTGGTTGAGCAGTGGTTTGGGATCAAACGTCTCGAGGTGGCTCGGCCCGCCCGCCATGAAGAGAAAGATCACCGCCCTGGCTTTTGCCGGGTGATGCGGAGGCCGCGCAGCCAGCGGATTGATGATGCCGGCCCGCGCCTGCTGCTGGTTAAGGATCGAAGCGAGCGCAAGCGATCCGAATCCGCAAAAGGCGTCGCGGACGAACTCGCGGCGTGTGCGGGTCACGCGAACGTGCTCGGGGCTATTGAACATAAAGAAAGGCGTTGAGATTGAACAGGGCGAGGGCGAATTCCTTGAGCGGCTGTTCCTTCAGGTAAGCCGCCGCCAGCGACCGCTCTTTTGAGGTCGGCGGCCGGCCCACGGAGAGCCAGTAAGCGCGTTCGATGACCCGGCCCGCGTCCCCACCGGTCTCTTTCTCCACACGCTCCGCAAACGCGGCCGCGAGTTCGTTGGACAATTTGCCGTTGAGCAACTCCAACGCTTGCGGCGCGTGCGTGCTCGATTCGCGCCGGCCACAACTGGTGAGCAATGCGGGCTGATCGAACGTCTCCATGAAGGGCAGGCGCAGGTTGCGCTTGGCAATGAGATAAATGGAGCGCCGCTGATGCTCGGCCGAACTCTGTGCGACCTCCCATTGCGACGGTTTGTAGAGCAATTGGACCAGCTCTTTGTCCACCGGCACCATGACACTCGCGCCGCCAATCTTCGGATTCAACTGGCCGGAGGCTGCCAGCATCGTGTCGCGGATTTCCTCGGCGGACAGGCGGCGCTGGCTGAACCGCCACAGCAGCCGGTTCTCCGGATCCACTTTGGCCGCAGCTTCAGCAGTCGGTGAACGGGACGATTGCTGGTAGGCGCTGCTCAACACGATCAGGCGATGCAGCGGCTTCAGCCGCCAGCCGTTCTTGACGAGTTCCGTCGCCAGCCAGTCGAGCAACTCCGGATGACTGGGCCGGTCGCCATTGTTTCCAAAATCATTCGACGTCTTCACGAGGCCGAGGCCAAAGTGATGCTGCCACAAACGATTGACGATGACCCGCGCGGTGAGCGGATGATTCGGATCGGTGAGCCAGCGCGCCAGTTGGGTGCGCGGGTTGGGAATGTCCGCCGGCATTTCCGGGACGTTGTCCTCCACCAGCACACTCAACGGACGCGGAGCGACCGTCTCGCCCTTCTTCTCCCAATCACCGCGCTTCAACACATGAATCTCTGTCCGCTGTGCTGGATCGTTGCAGATGCTGGGAATCGTGGCCGGATACGGCGGCATCCTGGATTCCACGGCTTCGATTTGCTCATTGAGCTTGGTCCGTTCCTCGCCTTCGGCCTGATCCGCCAGTTTGCGCAGCCGGTGCAACTCCCCGTTGATGGCCTTGGTCTTTTCCTCCCAATCCTTCTTCTCCTCCGGCGGCACGAGCAGGATGTCGTTCTCCTGCGTCCCGGCCAGGTAAGCCTCAAGTTGGTAGTAATCCTTCTGGAGAATCGGATCGAACTTGTGGTTGTGGCACCGCGCGCACCCGACGGTCAGGCCGAGAAACGCGGCGCCGATCACGTCCGTCCGCTCGGTCAGGACTTCGTTGCGGCTCAGGGCGATTTCCGGATTGCCCGCGTTGCGCCGCACCGGGCCGAGCCGGTGAAAGATCGCCGCAGTCGGGCCTTCTGTGTCTGACGAAGCGACCTCATCCCCGGCAATTTGTTCCGTGACGAATTGGTCGAAGGGCTTGTCGTGATTGAAGGACTGGATGACATAATCCCGATACCGCCAGGCCTCTGGCAGGTGGCGGTCGTATTCAAAACCTTCCGTCTCCGCAAAGCGGACGACATCGAGCCAGTGCTGCGCCCAGCGCTCGCCGAAATGCGGGTTGTCGAGCAGGCGATCCACCAATCGCTCGTAAGCGCCGGGGGAGCGGTCTTCAGCGAACGCCTTGATTTCTTCCGGCGAAGGCGGCAGACCGGTCAGATCGAAACTGACGCGGCGGATCAATTCCACCTTGGTGGCTGGCGGTGCGGGCTGAAGACTCTTCTC
The DNA here is from genome assembly GCA_964539075.1 of uncultured Verrucomicrobiota bacterium. Lineage (GTDB taxonomy): Bacteria > Verrucomicrobiota > Verrucomicrobiia > Limisphaerales > CAZIFU01 > CAZIFU01. The sequence continues at coordinate 28,859 of CAZIFU010000006.1, forward strand.
CTGCAACTTGGCGAGAACGAAAGCATCTACCGGACTTTGAACTTTGAACTTTGAGCTTTGAACCTTGGGAACCGGCGGTGTCTTCACCGGCTGGAACGCCCAGAACTCGCGCGCCTTCTTGAAGTCAATCGGGCCGGAAGCCGTTTGCGCCTCGCGCGGGTCAGGCGCGCCCAGTTCGACCCACTTCACGAAGTCAGCAATCACGGCGTCCGGCAGCTTCGGTTTTTTGGGCGGCATCTCGAGGTCGCCTTCGTGCCGGATGGCCTGAAGCAGCCGGCTTCGCTTCACATCTCCCGGCACAACGACGGGCCCATTCTCGCCACCCTTGCGGATGCCTTCGCGCGAATCCAGCAGCAGTTCACCCTTGAGCTTTTTCGCCTGCGCGGAGTGGCACTCGTAACAATTCTGCTCCAGCACCGGCTCAATTCTTTGGCGGAAGAACTGAAGTCCAGTTTCAGGCGGCGGCGCGGCGGACGCGCCAATAACGACCGACCCCAGAGCGCAAAGATGGGACCGCCATTTCACAATGGTCGGCATGATGACCAGGCAACACCCGGAAGGACAATTCAATTCTTTGGATTCGGAGCAAGCAGATTGACTCACGAAAAGGACAGCGAAAGCGGGAACCGCTTCGACCATTTCTCGAAAAGTTAACCCGCCTATGCACGCGGCCTATGCACGCGTTAACTTTCAGGGTTTTTGGCCCTCCCAAGTCGTTGGTACGAATGGAGCCAATGGCCGGGATTGAACCGGCGACCGACGGTTTACGAAACCGTTGCTCTACCGCTGAGCTACATTGGCTTAAACGCCATAAAAACCTTTGTTTTCAATGGTTTTACGCTGTTTGCCGTGTCGCACGTCTGGCTGCAACACTATTCCGGCACGTCTTTTGTCGGAATTTATCGGAAGTTCTGACAGCCAACGGTTGCGAAAACCGTCCGCCGTTTTGAGTTCCGACAGTCAACATGTCGGAAACGTAGCCGCTCGCGCTTTCACTGGCAAGCTGGAAGCCGCGCCGATCAAAGCTCGCCAGCGCCAGCCGTAGCGCATGGCGGGTATCGTGGCGTTGTGGTCGGTGTTTCCGCTGGTGTTACCGCAGGAGCGTCAGACGTGGCGCGTGGCGAGCGTCCATGACACAAGGCGCGGGCTTTGGTGGGTGGGCAGGCGGATCGCGTTCGGCTCGTCAAAGTCGCCGGGGGCGCGTAGGGCGGGCGTCCTGGGCGCAAGGCGGGCACCCGGGGCGTCATGGACGCCAGCAGGAAAGTCCCGAAAACGCGCTTGCCAACCGCCCATGAAGGCGTAAAACCACCGTCAATGAACCCGACGCAAAAGCAATTCTCCCTGAACCGCGGAGCGTCAAGCAAATTCCTATCAATTGGTAGTGGCTCGCGTGGCGGGGGCGGCGCTGCTCTCGCTGGGCATCGCCTGTTGGCTGGCGCGCAACGATGAAAAGAGCCGCGGTACGGCCGGGCTGGTCAGTGCGATGTTGCTGTAGAACGCCGCCACCGTAGCCGTTCTCGCGTATGCCGGCATTGGCCCGGGACTGTCCGGCGTCGGGCTCTGGCCAGCGGTCCTGCTTCACGCAGCGCTGGCAGCGTGGTGCATCGCGTGTTTTCGGACCAAGCGGGTGAAGCAATCAACCACAGAAAGAGCACAACGGTGAAAACCACCCACGCACGAAACCTGCTACTGATCAGGTCAACGCCATGACCAACTTCCCGGGTTTCCGCGAACTGCCCCGCATCCTGCTGGCCGTGCTGTTCATCGCGCTCATGATCATCGCGAGCCTGTGGATTCTGCGGCCGTTTCTGCCGGCGCTGATCTGGGCGACGCTGGTGGTGGTAGCGACGTGGCCGCTGATGCAGGCGGCGCAGAAGCGGTTGTGGGGGAAGCGGGGCCTGGCGGTGATCGTGATGACGGCCGCGCTGCTGCTGGTCGCGATCGTCCCGCTCGCGCTCGCCGTGCTGACCACCGTCGAGCATGCCGGTGACTTTGGCGATGGGCTGAAGACGCTCGCGTACGCGGTGATGCCCGCCCCGCCCGGCTGGGTGGAGCAGGTGCCGCTCATCGGTCCGCAGCTCGCCACCGAGTGGCAGGCCATCGCGGCGCTCAGCACCGACGAGCTGCACGCGCGCATAGCACCGTATGCGAAGGAAGTCGCGCCCTGGATCCTGGGCAAGGTCGGCACTCTTGCGGCGTTTTTCCTGCACCTGCTGCTGACGGTGATCATTTCGGTGATGCTTTACTGCCAGGGCGAGGTAGCCGCCGATGGCGTGCGCGCATTCGTCCGGCGTCTGGCCGGACTTCGCGGCGAGCAGTCGGTCACGCTCGCCGGGCAGGCGATCCGGGCGGTCGCGCTGGGGGTCGTTGTCACCGCGGTTGTGCAAGCCGTGCTCGGCGGCATCGGCCTCGCGGTGGCCGGTGTGCCGCTGGCGGGTTTCCTGACCGCGCTCATGTTCGTGCTCGCGGTCGCGCAAATCGGCGTCGTGCCGGTGTTGGCGCTGGCGGTGGTCTGGCTCTACTGGAGCGGGAATCCCGTGTGGGGCACGGTGATGCTGGTGTGGACGGTCATCGTCAGCACTCTCGACAACATCATGCGCCCGCTGCTCATCAAGCGCGGCGCGGATCTGCCGCTGGTGCTGATTTTCGCCGGCGTCATCGGCGGCCTGCTGGCCTTCGGTCTCGTCGGGCTTTTTGTTGGTCCGGTGGTGCTGGCGGTTGCTTATACCCAGCTCTCGGCGTGGGTGAACGAGGGCTCTTAGGAACGCCAGGACTGAACCGCGGAGCGTAAAAAGCACATTCCTATCAGTTTCAGTATGAAAACATCCCACCTTCTGGTCACCCTCACCACAGCGGGTCTGCTTGCCGGCGGTGCCACGCCGGTTGGCCGCGCCAGCGATTGGCCGCAATTTCGTGGCCTGGAAGCCAGCGGGGTTTCCGAAAAGGAGGCACCAACGACTTGGAATGTCGCCGCGGGCGAAAACGTTCGCTGGCAGACACCGATTCCTGGATTGGGGCATGCCAGCCCGATTGTTTGGAGTGACCGTGTTTACATCGCCACCGCCGTCCGGCCCGGGGTGAAGGCCGAGCTCAAGGTGGGTCTTTACGGCGAGGGCAATTCGTATCCCGAGAAAGAGCCGCATCAGTGGCGCTTGCTCTGCCTCGACAAGACCAGCGGGAAGGTTCTTTGGGACAAGCTGGAATTGGAAGCCGTGCCCCGGCTGGAGCGACACACCAAGGCCACGCATTGCAACTCCACGCCCGCCACCGACGGCAAACGGATCGTGGCGCTGTTTGGCTCGGAAGGGTTGTTTTGTTTCGACATGACTGGCGCGAAGCTCTGGCACCAGGATCTCGGCAAACTTCACGCCGGCCCGCACGACTCGCGCACGTTGCAGTGGGGTTTCGGCAGCTCGCCGGTCCTGCACGACGGCAAAGTCATCGTGCAGGTGGATACCAGGACGGAGCAATTCCTCGCCGTGTTCGACTCCGCCGACGGACGCGAACTTTGGCGGACGTTGCGCAAGGAAATAAGCTCCTGGTGCACGCCCATCGTGGCCAAAACGGCGGGCCGGCTGCAAATCGTCGTGAATGGCTGGAAGGAGATTGCCGGTTATGATTTCAAGTCCGGCGACCCGCTCTGGTGGTTGAGTGAAGGCGGCGACAACCCGGTGGCTTCCCCGATCCTGGCTGGCGATCGCGTCATTCTGACCAGCGCCCATGGCAGGTATCGCCCGATGCGCGCCGTGCGGCTCGACGCCACGGGCGACATCACCCCGCCCGATATCAGCGCCACCAATCAGGCCGTCGTCTGGTGTCATCCGCGCAAAGGCAATTATCTCCAGACGCCCATCGTCGTGAGCGATTTGCTCTGGGGTTGCTCCAATGACGGCATCGTGACGTGTTTCGACGTGCAAACCGGCAAGATCAACTACGAGGAACGCATTGGTGGCGGCGGACAAGGCTTCAGCGCATCGCCCGTGGCGGCGGACGGCAAGTTGTATTTCACCGGCGAACTGGGCGATGTGTTTGTGATCCCGGCCACCCGCAAATTCAGCTTGCTGGCGACGAACAAACTCGACGGCCTTTGCCTCGCCACGCCCGCGATCTCCGACGGCACCCTGTTCTTCCGCACCACGGAGAAACTGCTGGCGATCCGGAAAACGAAATGAGGCTTCGCAAGGCCGCTGACGAGCAGCCGCTTCCTGCGCAGACATGACTCAACACACAACACCATTGCCGCAGGGCGACCCGGGGAAAGCAGTTTACAGTGGCAGGCGGGCAAGGCACCTCATGCATCGTTTGTTACTGGCAGGAATGCTGGCGCAATCGGCGTCAGCCGGGGATGCCGCCGTTTTGCGCTCGTTCGACCGCGTGCTGCTTCTGGAAACCAAAGGTGAAACTTCTGCCAGCGTCAGCCTCGGCGATGTCGATGGAGACGGCCATCTCGACATCGTCCTCGCCAAAGGCCGCCACTGGCCGTTGAGCAATCTCATCCTCCGCAACGACGGCAAGGGACACTTCACCACCGAAAATCTCTCCGCCGCCCCCGATCGCACCTACACGGCGGCTCTGGCCGATCTCGACGGCGATGGGCATCTCGACATCGTGGTCAGCAACGACCGGCCCGACCGCAAGCTGATCTACTTGAACGACGGCAAGGGCCATTTCCGCGGCTCCGGCACCTTTGGCCAGCCCGAGTGGCCTACGCGCTACGTGACCGTCGCCGACCTCAACGGCGACGGCCGGCCGGACCTTGTTGTTGCCAACCGCAGTGCCGACCCGAAAAAACCAAAGCCAAGCTATGTTTGTCTCAACGATGGCAAGGGCGCCTTTCCCTCCTGCCGCCCGCTGCCTGGAACCCAATCGGCAACGATCATTGTCGCCTCGGATCTGGACGGGGACGGATTCATTGATCTCCATGTGCCGCATCGCGACGGCGGGCAAAGCCTTGTTTTTTGGGGCGACGGCACCGGAAACTTCAGCGCCAAGCCAACCACCTTCGGTCCGCCGCACTCCTCTATTCGAGCCGCCGTGGCGGCCGACATTGATGGAGACGGGAAAAAGGACTTGGTGGTTGGTGATGCCGAGAAAGGGGTGTCTGTCTACCTCAACGACGGCAAGCGCAAGTTTGCCGAGCCCATGCCGCTCGGGAGCAAAACCGGCAAGCCTTACTCGATTGGCGTCGCGGATTTGAATCGCGACGGCAAACCAGACATCGTGGTCGGCAATCAGCAGGTGCCCGGCTCCATCTTCTTCAACCAAAGCAATGGCAAGCAACTGCGCTTTCAGCAAACATCGTGGAATGACGGCCAGGGAACGGTCTATGGTCTGGCGATCGGCGACCTCGATGGTGACGGCTGGCCTGACATCGCCGCCGCCCGTTCGGAAGCGCCCAACGCGGTCTGGTTCAACGGGCCCGTGGCCCGGAAATAGGTGAAACCTTTGATTTTACGGGATTGTGGACTGGTCTTCGATGTGTTCATAGCGCCTGCATTCCAGCCCGGCCATCTGCCATCCGCCGTCACAGGGCCTCAATCACCCGCGGAGCGTCAAAAATCAAATTCCTATCAGTTCAACGTGACCCCGTGCGCACGGGTGGGAGATGGTCGGCCATGCCAGATCTGGTCCGCTTCAACTCAGCAACGGTCGCGTCGCGGAATTTCTTCAACGTGGCGGCGTGCTCCGGCTTCTGGGCGAGGTTGGTTAATTCCTCGGGATCGGACTGGAGGTCGTAGACTTCCTCGATTTCGTCCGCGACGAGCGTGCGGATGTATTTGTAGCGGCCCTCGGTGAGCATCAGATACCACGCAACACCGTTGTGGTAGAGATGCTCGTCGGTTGGGACATGGTCGGTGTCGGCACCGAAAAAGTCGCCCGTGAACGGCATCATCGTGGCGTGCGGCCATCTGGCATCCGGGTTCTTCAGCAACGGCGAAAGGTCGTGGCCGTGCATTTCCCACGGAAGCTCGAGGCCGGCGAAGTGGTGAATAGTCGGCACCAAGTCCACGCCGCCGACGGGTGAGCGGCAGACCTTGCCCTCGGGAATCGTGCCGGGCATCGAGATGACGAGCGGCGAGCGGATGTTCGCGTCGTAAGGCGCAAGCTTGTGACGGAAACCGTGCTGGCCCCACGCGAAGCCCTGGTCGGAGGTGAAGATCACGAGCGTGTTTTTCAACTGGCCCGACTCTTCGAGTGCAGCGAGCACTTTGCCGATGCCCTCGTCGAGCGCGCGCACGGCTTGGTTGTATTGGCGGACCCAGTCTGAGAGCGTGCGGCCTTTGCCGGTTTCCTCGTCGTCGCCAACTTGTTTGCCTTGTTCGCCACGGCGCAAAACCGGCTCGCCGTTTGACCCCTTGGCCCACGTGTTGATCTGCTGCATGTAGTCGGGTTTGCCGGGACGCGGCGGGTAAATGTCCGCGGGCGTCGGCACCTTCGCGGCGGCATAATCCTGCTTGTGCCGGTCGGCGGGTGTGTAGGGTGAGTGCACGCCGCCGTAACAAAGCCAGAGATACCACGGTTTGCTCGAGTCGCGATGCTGGCCGCGGATGAAATCAACCGCCCACTGCGTGTAGTTGTCGGTGGAGTAACCTTTGGTGAGCTTCGTCTCGCCGCCGTTAAACGTGAGCAACTGGTCGTAATAATAATTCCCCGCGTTGTCCGGATACTTCGGGCGGTTCCACACGATCTGATAATCCCAGTCGCGACCGAAGCCGGTGTCGGTGCCGGTGTGCCACTTGCCGATCTGCGCGGTTTGGTAGCCTTGCTTGCGAAACTCCGCGGGCCAGAAGCGGCACTTCGCCGGATCGTATTCGCTGCCGGGATATTTCCCCTCCATGCGCATCGTCTGCACCCCCAACTGATGCAGGCCCGTGAGCATCGTCGCGCGCGAGGGCATGCACCACGTGCCGATGTAGGCGTGCGTGAAGCGGACGCCGCGCGCGGCGAGCCGGTCCATGTTCGGCGTCTTCACCCAGGAGTCCGCGTTCTCGTAGCACAAGACCGTGCGATACGAATGATCGTCGGTGTAGATGAAGAGAATATTGGGGCGCGCGTCGCGCTTGGCTTCGGCGGCGAACGCAGTCGTGACGCACAGGGCGAGCAACGACAGCGCCGCGGCAACGGCGGACCAGGCCGACGACGACGAGCGTGTTCTCATGGGCAATGTGCCGATTGAAGCATGGCCGGTGCGCCGGGTCAAAGCATACACGGTGGCGGCTTTTCGAGCGCGTCGTTGTCAGTGCCCTCTTCCGATGGTGCGATCCAGTGCATCGACCCCGCGCGGGATAGTATTTCAAACCGTTGCTCTACCACTGGGCTGCATTGGCTCTGGCCTTTCGAGTCTCATCTGCCGACTCGAATCCTAGTGCGGGATACTACGCGCAGCCGAACGCGAGAAACAAGAATTTTTCTCGTGCTTCCAGCCCACTAAAAGACCGATGCGCCGGAAACTCGACTTCGCGTCCCAACGGCATAAACATTACACCCAGCGATGAACAAGTGCGTCCCACTGCCTCAGTCATTCTACGCGCCGTCCGCCAAAGTCGTCGCCCCGCGGCTGTTGGGGCATTGGCTGGTGCGCCGTACGCCCGACGGGCCGTGCGTGGCCGCCATCGTGGAGGCCGAGGCGTATCTGGCCGACGATCCCGCCTGCCACGGCGCCGCGGGCGAGACGGCGCGCAATCGCGTGATGTGGGGGCCGCCGGGACGCGGTTACGTGTATTTCATTTACGGCTTCCACTACTGTTTCAACGCCGTCTGCCGCCCGGCCGGGACGGCCGAAGCCGTGCTCGTGCGCGCCGTGGAACCGCTGCTGGGCGAAGACCTGATGCGCTCGCGCCGCCGCGTGTCCCATGGGCGCGACCTCACCAATGGTCCGGGCAAGTTGTGCGCCGCAATGGCCATTGACCGCAAACTGGACGGCGTGGACCTGTGCGATGCGCGATCGCCGTTGTTCATCGCGCGCAATCCGGTGCTGGACCGTTTTCGCAAGGAGCGCGGGCCGGTGGTCACCACGACGCGGATCGGCATTTCGCGGGCCGCCCACCTGCCGCTGCGGTTTTACCTGGCCGGCAGCCCGTACATTTCACGGCGGCCGAACCGGGCGAAGTGAATATTTCGGTGCGATTATTTCTCGCCAAAGGAGGCGCGCCAAGGTAGTGGTTCGCCCCATGTTTTGAGACGGCGCCGCCGAGCAGAATCAAAAAACGACAACGTATGAGCAAACCAACCTTTGAAAATTGCCCCACCCGCAACCCCGCCGTCCTGGCCTGGGTCCACAAAATGGCCGATCTCTGCCAACCCGACCGCGTCCATTGGTGCGACGGTTCCCCCGCCGAAAAGGAGGCGCTGACCAACGAAGCCGTGGCCAGGGGCATCCTGATCCAACTCGACCCGAAGAAGCGTCCCGGCTGTTATTACCACCGCTCCAATCCCAATGACGTCGCGCGCGTCGAACAGTGCACCTACATCTGCTCGGACACCGAGGAGGACGCCGGCCCCACCAACAACTGGATGGCGCCCGAACTCATGTACGAAAAGCTTCACGGCATGTGCCGCGGCGCCATGCGCGGGCGCACGATGTATGTCATTCCCTACCTCATGGGACCGCCCGGCTCGCCCATGACCAAGGTCGGCCTGGAGTTGACGGACTCCATCTACGTCGTGTTGAGCATGCGCACCATGACCCGCATCGGCCAGGTGGCCTTCGAGCAACTCGGCGAGCGCGACGATTTCAACCGCGGCCTCCATTGCATGCTCGATATCAATCCCGAACGCCGCTACATCGCCCACTTCCCGCAGGACAACGCCATCATTTCGGTCGGCTCCAATTACGGTGGCAATGTGTTGTTAGGCAAAAAATGTCTCGCGCTGCGCATCGGCTCCTCGCTCGGGCGCAAGGAAGGCTGGATGGCCGAGCACATGCTCATCCTGTGCGTCGAGTC
>CAZIFU010000007.1:0-5840 GCA_964539075.1 uncultured Verrucomicrobiota bacterium
GTGAATTGCGCTCGAACCCATTGCCTCAGTTGATTTCGATCGGCTTCGGACAGATCCACAACGCTGGCAACTTTTGGCATCGACGACGAGTTTGACCAGAATTCTCAATATGTCTAGCTAATTATGAAACACTACACTAGCCAGTTGTTCGTGTTCGCAAGGACTGATAGGAATTTGCTTTCTGGACGCTCCGCGGTTCAGGCCGTGAGCGTCGTGACGATGTGGGACCAGCACGCCGCGCCGACCATCGCCGCGCTCAAGGCGGGCAAGCACGTCTTCCTGGAAAAACCGATGGCCTCGACGATGGCCGATTGCGACGCCATCGTGAACGCGGCCAGCGCGGCGAAGAGTTTCTTCATGGTTGGCCACATCTGCCGCTTCAACCCGCGTTACGCCGCCGCGAAACAGGAGATCGCCGCCGGCAAGATTGGCAAAATCATTTCCATGTATTCGCGTCGCAACCTCCCGGCGTGGGTCGGCGCCTCCGTGCTCGACAAGATCGGCCCGATCATCGGCGACTGCGTGCATGACACCGATCTGATGTTCTGGTTCAGCGGCTCGCGTGCGGTGTCGGCCTACGCGCAGACGGTGAAGTTCCGCAACCACGCACACCCCGACCTCGGCCAGGTGATGTATCGGTTGGAGAGCGGCGCGTCGTGCATCCTCGAATCCGTCTGGTGCCTGCCGAACACCACGCCGTTCCAGATTGATGAGCGCCTCGAAGTCGTCGGCACGGAAGGTTCGGTCTCCATCCACGACACGCACCCGAACCTGATGATCGTGGACAAGGACGGCTCGCGCTGCCCCGACACGACCTGCTGGCCGATGATCCACGGCCAATTGCGCGGCGCGCTGCGCGAAGAACTCGCCTACTTCACGAACTGCGTTGTGACCGGCACCAAGCCCTCCGTCATCACTGCCAAAGAATCCCGCGAAGCGGTGCGCGCCTGCCTCGCGGCGGAGCAATCGGCGGCGACGGGACAGATTGTGAAGCTGTAATTCTGACAGATCCCCCTACGGTCCGAGCAGCACGCGGTAGAAGCGTTTCAGGAAACTCCCCGCGTTCGTGTCCGTGAAGCTCAAGGGCGGGGCCGGCGAGTTGGTGGTCAGGAGCACCGACCAGTTCGACAGGTTGGTGGACGCCTGCACCGTGTAGTCCGGCCCGAGGCCGCCGGTGATGAGCAACCGGAGTTGGTTGGTGTTGGTGAGCGAAACCGTCGTGACGGACGCGCCGGTGAGCGGATTCACGAAGATGCTGAACTGCTGCGTCGCACTCAGGCCCGGGGTGCCGTTGTCGGCGACCACGACCGCAACGGGGTTCGTGGTGCCGGCGCGCGCGACTGGCGCGCGCCAGGTGAAGACGCCCGATGTGGCGTGGAGCGCCGCGTTCGACGGCGCGGCGAGCAGCGCGAAGGTCAGCAACTGCGGCGGCGCGTCGGGGTCGGTCGCGGCATTGGTGAGCGTGAGCGTGACGCCGGGGTTGAGGGTGCGGTTGGAGGTCGCGGACAGCGCGGGCGCGGTGTTCGAGACGATGACCAGCACGGTGGCGTTGCTGAAGGTGGGCGAGGGAAGGCCGGCGGTGGCGAGGTTCACGTCGAACAACGCGGTGTTACCGGCGCCGGCGGCGGCCGTGATGACGCCGATCCCGGCGTTGGTGGCCGTGAGAATGAATGAATAGAGAAATCCCGAACCGTTGGTCGTGCCGCGCGTGGATGCGAGCCGCAGATCCGCCACTGACACATCCACCACGCCGCCACCCGCGATGGTGGAATCGGTCAACGGCAGGGGCGCATTGCTCACGCCGTCCTGCGCCGGCAGCCGGAGCCAGTTTTGATTCGTTCCGAAGCTGGCGTCGTCGTTCGATGCCAGCGAGCCGCCGACCAGGCTGAAGAGGCTGGTGGGATAGGTGACGCGGAAGTTGCAGCCGTCCACCTCGTTCGTGCTGGAGTAGCCCGCGATGGCCAGCGTCACCGTGAAGGTGGCGCCCACGCTCACATTGGTGCTCGGGCTGACGCTCACACTCACCACCGGAGCTGCGGCGAAAACCGGCGCGCCGCCCCCGGCGAGCAGGAGCGCGAGGGATGCGGCACTTAGCGCGCTCTGCAGCGTGGCCCGCTGGCTCTGTTCAATGGTGAATCGCTTTTTCATCGCCCCGTCGTCTGGTCTGGACGGTTTTGATCCCTACGGCCCGTCGGTATCCGTCGTGTCCTGAGACGTCGTCCCTTGTTCCTGTTTGAACGCGCTCAGGTCGCCCAGGTTCATCAGGCCGTCGCCGGTCAGGTCGCCCTGCTGCGACGCCAGCGCGCGCAGGATGGTGACGCCCGTGGTGCCGGAGATGGGTGTTGGGTCATCGGAAAAGGGGCTGACGATCACCGGGTCACTCGTGTCGGGGTTCACAAACGTGGCGAACTGCACGACCGGCGGAAGGTGCCGGTAGGCCGCGAACGGGTTCGGCTGCCAAAAATACCAGCGTGCGCAGTAAGGCGTGTAGGGCCAGTATTTGAGAGTCGGCCGGGTCGGGTAGAGGCTCCATGCGCCCACCGGCGGCATCGTGGATTGCAACGCCGCGATGTAGGGCACCGGCGCCGGGCTATGCACATCCACCACCGGCGTGAAGTAATTCCTCAGCCCATAGACGCAGACCGGGCGCGTCCGAAAGTAAGGATCCCACGGGTAGGCGTAGGGATGTGTGATCGTCAGGCACCACGCCGGCCCGGCGCGGCCCCAGCGCACCAGCGGAATCCAGGTCGGACGCCACGCAGTGAACACCGGCAAAGATAAGCGGGCGATCTGGCCGCGGATTTCCCCGCTGGAAAAGGTGGTGCTGTGGATGTTCACGTAGTGCAGTCCGTTTTGGAGATTGGTGACTTGGCTGGCGGTCAGCGCCGTGGTCGAGCCGAAGAGCCGGCCCGCCTTGGTGTTGGTGCCATTGGCGGGGAAGTTCACCAGCGGGAAGAGAACGCCAGCATTCGTTCCCGGGCCGGCCGGGCCGTGGATGTGGGACGCCGAGTAACTGGACCCCAACCCCAATCCGCTATAGTTAATGTCGTAGCCGATGGTCTTGTAGATCGGGTCCAAGTGTAGGGTGCCCGATCCCGTGGCGGGCGAGCTGTTGGGCGGCACTTCCTGGCTGGAGTTGAGGTTCACGGCGAAGGCATACAACGTCGAGCGCCAGTAATACCACCAATGCTCCGCCCAGCAGATGGGCGGATGCCGATGGTGCAACCGGAGGTAGAAACGTTGCGTGACGTTCGACGCCCAGGTGTCCCACGGAACGCACGCCGTCACCTTGAGCGAATACAACCCGTAGGCCGGATGCGTCGCCGCCGTGCCGGCATTCAGCCCCAACGACGACTCGTTGGCCTCGTTGACCACCTGGAGGCTTCCCACATCGCCGCGCGTGTCCACGACCACGTTGGACACTGCGAAACCCGGAGCGCTGGAAAACACGCTCCGCACGTGGTTCGACAGCCACGGCGCGGCGGAGTAGAAGCGATAAACCAGATACAACGGCCGCGCGAACGGCGCCTGACCAGCCGGCGCGTTGGTGATGGCGTCCTCTGGGATGTTCGGCTTAGCGAGTTCGTCGGCACTGATGCCGCGCAACTCCACTGCGCGATCCCCGAAGTCCGCCGTCTGCGCGAAGGCGGAAGCCACCAGAGCGAGGAAACCGGCGAGGACACTGGACTTTTTCACAGGCGATCCTTTCTGCTGCTGTCGGGTGAGGACTGATAGGAATTTGCTTTCTGGACGCTCCGCGGTTCAAAGCGACACCTACTGATAGGAATTTGCTTTCTGGACGCTCCGCGGTTCAACACGCCGATGATCGGGCGCAGCCACGGCATCCATGCGGAGCCGATCACCTTCGGGTTGAAGCTGGCGCTGATGTACGACGAATTTGGCCGGGCGCTGGAACGACTCGAGCAGGTGCAGCCGCGCATTCGGGTGGGAAAATTGAGCGGAGCCGTGGGCACGCACGCGCATCTCGATCCACGGGTCGAGGAGCGGGTCTGCGAGCAACTCGGTCTGGCGCCGTCGAAGCTCAGCACGCAGATCATCCAGCGGGACCGGCACGCCGAGTTTCACACGGTGCTCGCGCTGATCGCGTCGAGCATCGATCGCTGGGCGACGGAGTTTCGTCATCTACAGCGCACGGAGGTGCTGGAAGTCGAGGAGTATTTTTCCGCTGGGCAAAAAGGCAGCTCGGCCATGCCGCACAAACGCAACCCGATCACCGGCGAAAAGCTCAGCGGCCTGGCCCGTCTTACTGATAGGAATTTGCTTTCTGGACGCTCCGCGGTTCATGCAGCGCGCGGTGGAGATAACAAACCCGGATGGCGGCAAGGAAGTATATGCTTCCTACAACTCCGCCCCCGGCGTGGCAGGTTCTTACGCCGCCACCAATGGGCTTCCGGACACATCTTCGTGGTTCACCAACAGTTTCGAGAATTCAAATCTGCATTTGCGCAACACGTTCTATTGGGGGCCGCGCCAGTGCGCTTCATTATCAACGACGAACATCACGTCATTTACCACGAACGATTTTCGCCTGGCACGGATGAAACATTGGCTGAGGTCAGCGTCCACGCTCGTGGGTAACACGCTTTCCATGGAACGCGGGCCAAGTCCTGATGCTGCCGGTGCGATTGAAGGTCAGATAACCTGGTACGACTACGCTGGCAAAACCAACTCCGCCTACGAAGGAACACAAGTGTCGCCCTTGTTCATGGCTCAAGTTCTGCCCGACGGCAGCACGCGCTTCACGCGCTCGGAACGGAACAGCCTTGGTGCGGTCACGAATGAAATCAGTACTTACTCCGTGACAGCGGGCGGGACGGTGTTGATGCGTACGAACAGATATACCTACGCGGCCAATGGTATTGATCTCGTCACCGTCACGAATGCAATAGGTGTTCAGGTTTCCAGCAATGCCTACAACGCATTTCATCGGGTGACGACGAATTACAACGCGCTGAACGAACGGACGACTTATACCTTCAACGCCAACCAGCAACCGACCTCCATCACGCTCCCGACAGGATTGGTGACGACGAACATTTACGGTGCGGACGGTTTCGTGGCACAGAGCATCGTCACGGGCATTGCCACCAACTCGGCCACGTACTCAAACAATCTCGTCCTCACGCTCACCGACGCACGCGGGCTGACCACGACGAACACTTACGACGCGCTCCAAAGGCTCACGCGCATGAGTTTTCCCGACGGCACATTCATCACCAACACCTGGGACAAGTTGGATCGGACTGATAGGAATTTGCTTTCTGGACGCTCCGCGGTTCATCAGCGACTTGTAGCGCCCGGAGAACAGATGGCCGAACAATTTGTGCCGTCGGTTGAAGCGGCTGGTGTAAGTGCCCAGCAACCATTTCATCCCGGCGACCAGGTTCGGCTGCGGCGTCTCGACCACCAGATGAAAATGATTCGGCATGAGGACGTAGGCGTGAACCTGCCAGCCCGTCTTGGCGCAAACCTCGCCCAGCGTCTCGACGAAGCGCTGACGATCCACGTCATCCATGAAGATCAACTCGCGCCGGTCGCCGCGATTCATGCCGTGATAAATCGCGCCGGGATACTCGACTCTCAACTTGCGCGCCATGCCGGGAGAGTGCCCAGCGGCCCGCTATATGTCAATATCAAGAACTGACCCCTTTATGGTGCGCAAACGGCCCCAGCGCACCGAACCGCGCGCCGTCAAACGGCGGCCCAAACCCTACCCGTTGCTCAACCAACCCCGGCGGCGGTTCGTGGAAATCTCCCACCGCAGCCGTTACTGGAAAGGACGCCCTCGCAATTATCGAGGGCTTAACTAAGGGCCATTC
>CAZIFU010000008.1:0-10816 GCA_964539075.1 uncultured Verrucomicrobiota bacterium
TGGTGCGCGGCGACCTGGACTGGATCGTGATGAAGTGCCTGGAGAAGGACCGCACGCGCCGTTACGAGACGGCCAACGGCGTGGCGATGGACATCGAGCGCCACATCGGTCACGAACCGGTCACCGCCTGTCCGCCGAGCACACTCTACCGATTCCAGAAACTGGTGCGGCGGAACAGGCTCGCCTTCGCCGCGGCGGGCGCCGTGGCGGTGGCGCTGGTGGCGGGCCTCGGCGTATCCACGTACTTGTTCATCAAAGAACGCGCCGCCCGCGAGCGTGCTGTGGCCGCGGAGCAGGCGGCCCGAATGCAGGCCCAAAAAAGCGACCGCGTCGCCCGGTTTTTGAAGGACATGCTCGAGGGCGTTGGCCCCTCGGTGGCCAGGGGACGCGACACGGCGATGCTCCGGGAAATCCTGGAAAAGACAGCCGAGCGCGTCGGCAAGGACTTGAAGGCCGAACCCGAAGTGGAGGCGGAACTGCAAAACACGATCGGCGAAGTCTATTGGGCGCTCAGCGAATACGAGAAGGCCGAGAGTGCCTTTCTCGAATCTCTCGCCGTGCGGCAGAAACGGTGGGGCAACGAGCATCCCGAAGTGGCCACCGCGCTCAATAACCTGGCCGTGCTGCTCGATTACCGGGGGAAACCTGCCGAGGCCGAGACCGTCCAACGCCAAGCCCTGGCGATGCGGAAAAAATTCCTGGGCGAGGAGCACAAAGACGTGGCCGAGTCGTTGAATGTGCTGGCCAGCATCCTGTGGCGTCAGGGCAAACTGGCTGAAGCCGAGCCGCTCAATCAGGCGTCCGTCGCCATGAACAAGAAGCTCCTGGGCAACGAGAGTCCCGAGGTGGCCCTTTCCCTCAACAACCTGCCCACGGGGCTTGACGGCCAAGGCAAGTTCGCTGCGGCCGAACCCGTCCATCGCGAGGCCCTCCGGCTGAACGAGAAGTTGTTCGGCGCCGAGCATGACAAGGTGGCCACGACCATCAACAACCTCGCCCAGTCGCTCCGCAGCCAGGGCAAGTTCGCCGATGCCGAGACGATGTTTCGCCGTTCGCTCGCCCAGTTCAAGAAGCTGGTGGGCGAAGAACATGTCAGTGTAGCCACCTTGCTCAACAACGTCGGGTTGGTGCTCAACGATCAGGGCAAGGCGGCTGACGCCGAGGCGTTTCATCGCCAGGCGCTGGCCATGTTCAAAAAACTGCTGGGTGACGAACGGCCGCCGGTGGCCGGTGCCCTCAACAGCCTGGCCAACGCGCTCCGCAATCAAGGCAAGCTGGCCGAGGCCGAGGCCATGCACCGCGACGCTCTGGCGATGCGGAGAAAACTGTCAACCAACGAAAGCCTGGGTCTGGCCACCACGCTCCACGATCTGGCCGTGACGTTGCGGGAGCGCGGCAACCTTGCGGACGCGGAATCCATGCATCGCGAGGCGCTGGCGATGCAGAAGAAACTGCTGAGAGCCGAACACCCGCAAGTGGCCGCATCGCTCCACAACCTGGCCATCGTAGCCGACAAACGCGGCGACTTCGCCGGGGCAGAAGCCGGGTTTCAAGAAGCCCTGGCGATGCGCAAGAAACTGCTGGGTGACGAGCACCCGGACGTGGCGATTTCCCTCGCATCGTTGGCGGAGCTGCTTCAGCGGCAAGGCAAATACCTCGAAGCCGAACCACTGCACCTCGAACTCTGGCAGGTCCGAGAAAAGTCGGCCCTTGCGGGCACCGCGATGCAGCGCACGGCGCTCGACGGCCTGGTGCATCTTTACGATGCGTGGGAAAACGCCACTCCCGGTACGGGCAAAGCGGCCCATGCCGCGAAGTGGAAGGAAAAGCTGGCATCGTTCGATCAAGCGCCGCCGCCAAGACCCGATCCGAAACTCAAGCCGGAGAATTGAGCGCCAATCATGAACTCGCCCGACTCCAGCGACGAGTGGACCACACCCAAAGGGCAATCGTTCCCGACCACGGACTGGCACGTAGTCGTGGGAGCGAAAGACCCGTCGCCCACAGTCGCCCGCGCGGCGCTGGAGCGGTTGTGCCGCGTTTACTGGTATCCGCTTTACGGCTTTGTCCGGCGGCACGGTCGCAGCCCCGAGGAAGCGCAGGACCTGACGCAGGAATTCTTCGCCGGTTTCCTGGAGTGTGAATCGTTCAAGCGGGCCGATCAGGAGCGCGGCCGGTTTCGCACGTTCCTGCTCGCTTCCCTGAAACATTTCCTAGTGAGTGACTGGCGCAAGAGCCGGGCGGCCCGGCGCAACAACGGGCCGCTCCTGCCCCTCGACCCCAAGGCGGCGGAGGAGCGCTGGCAGAGCGAGGCGAGCGACTCACTCGCTCCCGACAAGCTCTTCGAGAAACGCTGGGCGGCGGCGTTGCTCGACCATGTGCTGGGCCGGCTGGGCGAAGAATACCGCGAGCAGGGAAGGCTGCCGCTGTTCGAGCGGCTGAAAATGAACCTGTGGGGTGGCCAGAGCGTGCCGCCCTACGCCGAGCTTGCGCCGCAACTG
The DNA here is from genome assembly GCA_964539075.1 of uncultured Verrucomicrobiota bacterium. Classification (GTDB taxonomy): domain Bacteria; phylum Verrucomicrobiota; class Verrucomicrobiia; order Limisphaerales; family CAZIFU01; genus CAZIFU01. Next base: position 2,502 of record CAZIFU010000008.1, read on the forward strand.
GGCCTGAGCGAGGGGGCGCTGCGAGTGGCCGTTCACCGGCTCCGCCAGCGTTACCTGGAAGTGCTCCGCACCGAGGTCGCCCACACCCTCACCGATCCCGCCGAGGTGGATGAAGAATTGCGGTATCTGATCCGCGTGATGGGAGAGTGAAGCTGGACGGCGGGGTTTTTGTCGGACGACGCAGTCAGCCGTGTCCGCCCAACGCTCACACGCAGGAAGTCGCGCATTTCACCGCCGGGCACCGATGCAATAGGCGAATTTGTCCGAGCGGAGGAACAGTTGCCCATCAGCCACGGCGGGGCTGGCGTTGAACACGCTCGTGTCGCCGGCGATGACGTTGTGGGCGAGCAACTCGAACTGCGGCTTGGCTGCGACAACGTAGGTGCCCGAAGTGCGGCTGACGAAATAGAGCCGGCCGCTGCTGAGGATCGGCGAGGCGTAAATGCGATCGCGCCGCTGGCCGGTGAGCGGTTGCTCGAAGACGATTTCGCCCGTCGCCGCCTTCGCGCAGTAGAGGATCCCGCGCGAATCGTTCGCCCAGTAGAGATGTCCGTCATGCACCACGGGCGAGCCGACATTCGAGCCTTTCTTGATCTCCCACGCCACATGCGTTGCGGAAACATCCCCGTTGCCGCCCGCGCGCACGGCCATCGCCTGGCCGGTCCCAGGCAGGCCGAGCACATAGGCAACGCCATCGCGCACCACGACCGATGGACAAAGTTCCGCGCCTCGAATCCCGCGGCACGACCACAACTCCGTCCCCTTTGCCGGATCGAAGGCGCGCAGTTTGCCGCTCGCGTTGACGATCAACTCCTCGCGCGCGCCGACCTTCGCAATCGCGGCCCGGTCTCAGAACACCAACCCCACCGTCCCTTTCCCCCTTTCCAGAAGTGACTTGGCCAGGCTGATTCCCCTCCGCGATCCTCAAGCCACACCCGGGATGATTGACCTCACCGATTACTACAACGGATCGCTCACGCGCGGCTGGATCCCCACATCAACGTCCGCCACAAGTGAACAGAAGATCCTCGCCGGACTTTCCACCGGCGTGCAGGTTTTTGCGGGCGTCCGTTTTGACGTCAGAGGCCTGGTTCAGTTGGCCGGGCAATCGTTGAATGAGACCCTTGGCGCATCCTACCCGGCGCAGGTTGATGGCATCCGTGTGAAACGGAAGTGCGCCCGGCTGCATTTTCTTCACTCCACCGGATGGGAGCAACCCGAAGGCACCCGCATCGGGCACTACCTCATTCACTACGCAGGGGGTGAACAGCTGCAAATCGCTATCGTCTGCGGCGACAACATCCGCGATTGGTGGTTCGATCCCCAATCGGCAGAAACAACTGCAAACGCAGTCGTGGCGTGGACGGGGAAGATTGTCACTCTCAAGAAGCTGGATCAGGTGGTGCGACTTTACAAATTCACTTGGGAAAACCCGAAGCCCGACTTGCTGATCGAGAGCAGTGACTTTGTCTCCCTGAACACCCAGAGCAGCCCATTTCTGATCGCCATCACGGCAGAACCGTGAACGTCAATCCGGCTACAAAGGCATGACGGAGCGCGAAGCGAAAATCCCCCGCGCCGGGAAACCTCATCTGAGGAAGGCGGCGGAGCGCCTCGTGCAACTCTACGAAGCCACGGACCGACCTGGGCAAGCCGCCGATTGGAAAAAAAGCTGGCCGAGTTCGACCAGCCTGCAAAGTAGGGCGGACGTGTCACCTGCCTCGCCGCCGGGTTTTCCGGCTTCTGCGTTCAAAAACCCTCGTAGCCGCCGACGTCAGTCGGCGCAATGTGCTTCCGATCAGCGCGAAGGAAGCCGTCGCGGCAACCACCCGCACCAACGCCATGTACCTGGACACGCTGGCCGCCGCCTACGCGGAGGCCGGCCAGTTCGCCAAGGCCGTCGCCGCCCAGAAAGAGGCGATGGCGCTCTTGCAGAATCAGAAGTCGAAGGACGACTTCGCCTCCCACCTCAAACTCTACGAGGCGAACACTCCGTATCGGACGCCTGAATAGCCGAAGATCGTAGCGGCGACATCGGCTGACGTGCCGGAGACGTTGCGTCTCAAGGCGGTGCCAGGTCGGCCTCGACCCACGCTCGCATCCGGCGGATGAATTCGTGGGCGGTTTTCCGATCAAAGCCGCCGAGCTGGGGCGGGTCTTCGTAACGGTAGATGGTGGCGAACGGCGTGAGCAGATCCAATTCCGCCAGGTCCGCCGGCAACAGTTTTCCCTGGGCCTCCAAAAGTTCCACCAGCGTCTGGAGATTGTGAGTTTTGGGATAGTTCACCCCCAAATCCACCAACCGCGCTTTGAGCAGCTTCTCCACCGCCTGCTGGCAGTGGTAGCCGACCAGTTCATCCGCAATGGCCGGATCGTCGAGCACCTTGTCCACCAGGGCCTCGTCTGCCGCCGCTTTGCGCAGCAACATCTCGCACTGCTCACGGGGACTCATACAGCACCTGCCCCTCGCGCTTGGCCTCGTAGTAAATCGTGCCCGGCGTCTCCGCCAACTCCGCGAACAGCCGCTCGCCAATGACGATCAGTTCGACGGGCAGGATCAACCCTTTGAGCACCCGCCCGAGCCGCACCATCTCGGCCACGCGGTCCGCCACCTCGCGCTCAACCACCAGCAAATCCACGTCGCTGTCCTCGCGTGCGTCGCCGCGCGCCCGCGAGCCGAACAGAATGATCTTCCGCGGCTGGGCGGCGGCCACCAGCCGCCGCGTCGCCTCGGCGAGCTTCTCGGGGGTCACAGCCCATAGGGGCAACGTCGCCTGGTTCATAAGCTTGATGCGACTGTAGCAGCAGTCCGCCGCGAAAGGGCATCAAAATCTTTCGATCGGCTGAGGGGTTTCGCCTCGCAATTCCGCTTATCCAGATAGAAGCGCAATTCCACCGGCACCCGGCCGGGTGAAGGCATTTCTGAAACAACAACCGAAAGCTCGAAAATGAAAGCGCATCGAACAGACATGGTGGCGGCCGTGGCCGCTATCGTCATCACGCTCATGGCCAGCGCCGGCAGCGCCTGGGCGGCCGTGCGCTACGTGGACCTCAACAGCCCCAGCCCCGCGCCGCCCTACACCAACTGGGCCACCGCCGCCCACGTCATCCAGGACGCCGTGGACGCCGCCGCGCCGGGCGACCAAGTCCTCGTGACCAATGGCGTGTACGCCACCGGCGGGCGCATGGTGTTTAGCAGCATAACGAACCGCGTGGCCATTGACCGCGCGATCTCGGTCGAGAGCGTCAACGGGCCGGAAGTGACGATCATCCAAGGCTATCAAGTTCCCGGTACCACCAATGGAACTGAAGCGATCCGCTGTGCATATCTGGTCAATGGTGCCAGCTTATCCGGGTTCACCCTGACCAATGGGGCGACGCGAAGTTCGGCTTTTGGCTCCGATCATTTCGGCGGCGGAGTCCTTTGTGAAGAATTGGCGATCGCGGTTGTTTCCAACTGTGTGTTGGTTGGGAACTCCGCTTTCGGTGGAGGCGGTGCCGCATGTCGGGGAATACTCAGCAAGTGCCTATTGATCGGCAACTCCGCGGGTTATGGTGGCGGAGCGTTCCTCAGTACGCTGAACAATTGTCTAGTTGCCGGCAACTCGGCTGCACTAAGCGGCGGCGGGGCGAACCAGTGCACCTTGAACAACTGCACGTTGATAAGCAACCGGGCGCAGAACGCAGGCGGGGCGTATCGGGGAAGCCTGAAGAACTGCACGGTGGTCGGCAACACCGGTGGGGGCGTGAGTGCTGATGAATTTAGGGCCGGCGGCCTTCGCAATAGCATCGCGTATTACAACACGCCCTACAACATTGGCATCTACATGGTTGTGGATAACAGTTGCACCACGCCCTTTTACGGCGCAGGCAACATCACCAACGCGCCGCTCTTTGTGGACACGAACGGATGGAGCAACCTGCGTCTCAAATCCAACTCGCCATGTATCAACGCCGGGAACAACGCCGACGTGATCGGAACCACGGATTTGGACGGCCGCCCGCGCATCGTCGGCGGCACGGTGGACATGGGCGCGTATGAGTTCCAAGGGCCGGGTCTGAGCGAGTTCATCGGCTGGCTGGCGCAATACGGTCTGCCCAGAGACGGCTCGGCGGATTACACCGACCGGGATGGCGACGGGTGGAACAACTGGCAGGAGTGGCGTTCCGGCACCGACCCGATCAACGCCTGGTCCGCGCTGAAAATGCTGAGTCCGGCCCCTGGCTCACCCGGCGTCGTCGTGAGCTGGGAAAGCGTGAGCGGCATCTACTACTTCCTTCAACGCGGCAGTGATCTTGCAGCGCAGCCGGCTTTCGTGACTCTGCAAAGCAACATTGTCGGCCAGACCACCACGACGAGTTTCGGAGATACCAACGCGGTCGGTCCCGGTCCCTTCTTCTACCGCGTCGGTGTGCAGTGAAAGGAACCGATCACATGAAAACCACACCCGCAACTTGAACCAGCAGCGTCGCGCCCCGGCGGGGTTGGCGGAGCGCGAGGTTGCAACCAAAACACACCAACCCGAAGAAAGAAAACAAACATGAAAACCAACGATCAAAATCAAGCTGGCAGCGCCTTGGCGCTGAAAACCCTCGGCGCGGTGGCGTTGGGTCTGGTGCTCACCTTGAGCCTCCCAGGCCTCGTGCCGAACGCCCAAGCCGGCGACGAGAATCCGGGCGTGGTGCCGGCGGGCGGAGAGTTCCGCGGACTGAGTTACGGCGAGTGGGGCGCCCGATTCTGGACCAGGCTGTTCGCCATTCCCGTTGTGGGTGGCAATCATCCTTACCTGTCCGGCGGAGCATTCGAGGGAGATAAGGAAGTGGTGTTTCTGACGGCCAGCGGAAATGGCGCCACGTTCAACATTACCATCAAGGCCGGAACGCCGCTTCTTTGCCCGATTCTCAACGCCGAGTGCTCCGTGCTCGAACCTGATCCGTTCCATGGGGACACCGAAGCCGAGCTGCGCGCCTGCGCGAACGGCCATATTGACAACACCTCGGGGGTTTTCGCCGTCATTGACGGCGTCCCCGTGAAAAACCTGGCCGGCTATCGGGTGGAGTCGCCGTTGTTTGAGTTCACGCTCCCGGAGGACAATCTGTTTGCGTTTTTCGGGCTGAACGCTCCCGCCGGCACAACGTCGCCCGCTGTGGATGCGGGCTACTATTTGCTCCTCGCGCCGCTCAACGTGGGCAACCACACCATCCATGTCGGTGGCTCATTCGACGTGCTGGGAGCCACTTTCGACAATACGTTTAACATCACGGTGGTGTCGGAGAAGAATTAACGGCGAACTCGCGACGCGGGAGTAGCCGTAGCGCCGCGCTGTTCTCAAAACCGGAGAACGGCGCGGTTGCCCGGCCGGAAGTGAAACCTCGATGCCAACTTTTTTGCGACAACCAATGCGGCGCGTGCGATGATACGATGCCCTCCCAAACACCCGCCCAATCTATGACCGATCACGAGAAAGGCAGATGAAAATGAAATCCTCCGTTCAAAGTCGGCATTCAGCAGCGCGTCCGCGCGCCCGTTACGTCCTCTCCATACTGATGCTGGTCGGCCTGACGGCCTCCGCTGCCACGCGCTACGTCTGGCCGGAAAGTCCCAGCCCCGCGCCGCCCTACACCAACTGGGCCACTGCCGCCCACGTCATCCAGGACGCCGTGGACGCCGCCGCGCCGGAGGATTCCGCTGACCCCTCACCCGCCAAAACTTCCCAGGCTATCCCGTGGTCGCAAATCGGCGCCAATGCCGGTGCCGATTACCAGGGCGACGGACTGGCGGTCACGCCCACCACCGGCGGCGCGCGGTTGCGCTGCGTTTTCCAGCGGCTCGAAGGCGAGGCCACGCGCGAAGGATTGTGGCTCACTTCGACCGTCAGCAACGCGGTGAACGACCGTTTTCGCGTGACGGCGGCAGAGGTAGGGCGCGTCACTCCGTGCGCGCCGTTCACATCGCCCGTAACCGACGGCGCGCACGGAGTGACGCGCCCTACCATGCCATTGCCAAATCATGGCAACGTGTCCATCGCCGGCCAGACCGTGCGCTTCACCCGGCCGGGGCTGGTGGAGGAATACACCGTGAGCGTGGACGGAGTGCGGCAGGATTTTGTGGTGCTGGAGAAACCGGCGGGCGCGGGCGAGTTGCGCGTCGGGCTGGGTGTGGCCGGCGCGCGGGTTGAGCCATCCGCCCACGGCGCAATTCTGGTGCTGCCCCAATCCGGGCGCAGGATTGCCTACTCACGGTTGAAAGTCACGGATGCGATGGGCAAGGAATTGCCGGCGCGGATGGAAGTGGGTAGGGCGGGCAGTCCTCTGCCCGCCGACGACGGCGCGCACGGAGTGACACACCCCACCCTGGCTGTGCTGGTGAAGGATGCGGACGCGATCTATCCCGTGCGCATTGACCCGACCTTCAGCGATGCCAACTGGATCAGCATGGGCGGCATTCCCGGCGCGAACGGCGGGGTTTCCGCGGCGGTGGTGGATGGCTCGGGCAATCTCTACATCGGCGGCAGCTTCACCGTCGTCGGCGATGTGATTGCCAATTACATCGCCAAATGGAACGGGAGCAGTTGGTCGCCGCTGGGTTCAGGGGTGAACGGCAGTGTATTTGCGCTGGCGGTGTCGGGCAGCGACCTGTATGCGGTGGGCTATTTCACGATGGCGGGCACGAACGCGACCAAATCCATCGCCAAATGGGACGGGAGCAGTTGGTCGGCGCTGGGTCCGGGGGTGGGCACCGAGTATTTCCACAGTGTGCGTGCGCTGGTGGTGTCGGGCAGCGACCTGTATGTGGGGGGCGGGTTCACGACGGCAGGCGGCAACGCGGCCACTAACATCGCCAAATGGGACGGGAGCAGTTGGTCGGCGCTGGGTTCGGGGATGAACCACGGTGTGTATGCGCTGGCGGTGTCGGGCAGCGACCTGTATGCGGGGGGCGATTTCACCAGGGCGGGCCGCAGCCCGGCCAATTTGATTGCCAAATGGGACGGGAGCAGTTGGTCGCCGCTGGGTTCGGGGATTAGCGCCCCTCTCGGTTTTCCTTATTACGGGGGCGAGGTTTCTGCGCTGGCGGTGTCGGGCAACGACCTGTATGCGGGGGGCTATTTCACGATGGCGGGCGGCAGCCCGGCCAATCACATCGCCAAATGGAACGGGAGCAGTTGGTCGGCGCTGGGTTCGGGGATTAGCGCCCCTTCTGCTTATTACGGGGGCAGGGTGTCTGCACTGGCGGTGTCGGGCAGCGACCTGTATGCGGGGGGCGGGTTCACGACGGCAGGCGGGAACGCGGCCACTAACATCGCCAAATGGAACGGGAGCAGTTGGTCGCCGCTGGGTTCCGGGGTGAGCGGCGGTGTATTTGCGCTGGTGGTGTCGGGCAGCGATGTGTATGCGGGGGGCATGTTCACGACGGCAGGCGGCAGCGGGGCCGGAGGAATCGCCAAATGGGACGGGAGCAGTTGGTCGGCGCTGGGTTCGGGGATGAACAGCTATGTGTATGCGCTCGCGGTGTCGGGCAACGACCTGTATGCGGGGGGCTATTTCACGATGGCGGGCACGAACGCGGCCAGCAAGATTGCCAAATGGGACGGGAGCAGTTGGTCGCCGCTGGGTTCGGGGATTAGCGCCCCTGCCGATTATCCTTATTACGGCGGCCGGGTGTCTGCGCTGGCGGTGTCGGGCAGCGACCTGTATGCGGGGGGCTATTTCTGGACGGCGGGCGGCATCGCGGCCACTAACATCGCCAAATGGGACGGGAGCAGTTGGTCGCCGCTGGGTTCGGGGATGAACAACGGTGTGTTGGCGCTGGCGGTGTCGGGGACCGACCTGTAGGCGGGGAGCGGGTTCACGACGGCAGGCGGGAACGCGGCCAATTACATCGCCAAATGGAGCGGGAGCAGTTGGTCGGCGCTGGGGTCGGGGATGGACCACTTTGTGTGGGCGGTGGCGATGTCGGGCAGCGACCTGTATGCGGGGGGCTATTTCACGACGGCGGGCACGAACGCGGCCAGCAAGATTGCCAAATGGGACGGGAGCAATTGGTCGGCGCTGGGTTCGGGGATGGACAACTCTGTGTTGGCGCTGGCGGTGTCGGGCAGCGATGTGTATGCGGGGGGCCAGTTCACCTGGGCGGGCGGCAACGCGGCCAGACGAATCGCCAGATGGGACGGGAGCAGTTGGTCGCCGCTGGGTTCGGGGATGAACCACGGTGTGTATGCGCTGGCGGTGTCGGGCAGCGACCTGTATGCGGGGGGCTATTTCTGGACGGCGGGCGGCATCGCGGCCACTAACATCGCCAAATGGGACGGGAGCAG
>CAZIFU010000009.1:0-10503 GCA_964539075.1 uncultured Verrucomicrobiota bacterium
GCAGCAGCGTGCCGTTCTTGAACCACATGTACGTGAACGGCCCCAGCCCGCACGCCGCCGTGCACAGGCGCACTTCCCGGCCCGGACAGCCGACCGTGTCCACCGGCCCGATCGCCGTCGTGTTGGTCTGCACCGTCAGCACCGCGCAATTGGTCACCGCGTTCAACTGCCCGGTCACCTTCACGCAATACGTCCCCTCATCAGCCGGGCTGACATCCGGCAGCGACAGACAACTGCTCAACGCTCCGGGAATCAGCGTCCCGTTCTTGAACCACATGAAACTGAACGGCCCCAGCCCGCACGGCTCGGTGCACAACCGCACATCCGCTCCCGGACACGCCGTCTGATCCAAGGGCCCGGTCGCTGTGGTTTGGGTCTGCACCGTCAACACCGCGCAGTTGGTCACCGCGTTCAACAGCCCCGTCACCTTCACGCAGTAGGTCCCGGCGTCGTTCACGTTGACACTCGCAAACGCCAGGCAAGGACCGGTCTCCTGCGGCAGCAGCGTGCCGTTCTTGAACCACATGTACGTGAACGGCCCCAGCCCGCACGCCGCCGTGCACAGGCGCACTTCCCGGCCCGGACAGCCGACCGTGTCCACCGGCCCGATCGCCGTGGTGTTGGTTTGCACCGTCAAGCGCGCGCAGTTGGTAACGGCGTTCAACAGGCCCGTCACCTTCACACAGTAGGTTCCCGCATCGCCCGGGCTGACGCTCGGAAAGATCAGACAACTACCACTGGCTCCCGGGATCATCACCCCGTTCTTGAACCACATGAAACTGAACGGTCCCAACCCGCAGGCTTCGGTGCACAGCCGCACCGGCTGGCCCGGACAACCCACCGTGTCCACCGGCCCGATCGCCGTCGTGTTCGTTTGCACCGTCAGCACCGCGCAGTTGGTCACCGCGTTCAACAGGCCCGTCACCTTCACGCAATACGTCCCCGCGTCGGCTGGACTCACATCGGGCAGCGACAGACAACTGCTCAGCGCCCCGGGAATCAGCGTCCCGTTCTTGAACCACATGAAGCTGAACGGCCCCAGCCCGCACGGCTCGGTGCACAACCGCACGTCCGCTCCCGGACACGCCGTCTGATTCGCTGGCCCAAGCGCAGTGGTGCGGGTTTGCAACTCCAGCCTGCCACAGGCCATCACCGAGTTGCAGGCCCCGCTGACTTGCACGCAGTAGTTGCCCGTCGTGGCCGGGGAGACGTTCGCGATGGTCAGACAACGGTTCGTCGCTCCGGGAATCGGCACGCCGTCCTTGAACCACGCGAAGCTAAATGGCCCGATGCCCGAGGGGGTGGTGCAAAAAGTGGCCGCCGTTCCCAGGCAATTGGTCAGATTGGGCAGCGCCGCAGTGGTGTTCGACTGAACGATCACCGTGTCGCTGCATGTGTTCGTGGCTCCCGGAATCGAGATGGTCACCAGCAGGGTGAATTGTCCGGCGCCGGGACCAGAATTCACCTGAACCGACTGATTGGTGGCGGTGCCGGCAATGGCGGCTCCGCTGGTGTTGTTGGTCAACGACCAGCGATAGGTCGCGCCTTCGATAAACTCCGCCGTCGAGACGTTGAGGCTGGATGGACAAACGGGACTGCTGTTCGTGATGGAACAAGGGGGGCTGGGCACGATGAATTCGGCGGACATGAGCTGATTGTCCTGATTGCCCAATTGGCTGCCGTCGAGCGTGCCGAGCGCGATATGGTAGGAACCGCCCGGGGCGGCGGCCGCACCTTTATTCGCGCCGTAACCGATGCCGGCCCGGAGCGGATCAACTCCCACGGCGATGTGCGCGGCAAATTCCACAATGATCTGGTCCGACGTCGAGGTCCAGGTCAGGGTGTAGTTGGCATCCTTGTCCATGCTGCCGGAGTAACCATTGAACACCATGGCGGCGGCAGAGATGGAAGCGTTGCCGTAAATCCGAAGGGTCCGGTTGCCGAACCGGTTCTCATAGTTCCGGATCGAAGTGGCGACGCTTTGGCCGAGCACGTCGGGCATGTTATCCGGCTGCACCACATCAACGAAGTTGGCACTGGCATGAAGCGCATCGCAAATCGTCGCGAGCCTGGAGGGCGGGCCGAGGTTCTGGCCGCAGGGATTGAGATTGACCAGGAGCGAAGGTCCGCCGATGGCCGTGGCCGCCGCCACCGCCTGCGACCAGGAGGTCAGGTAATCAAAGGTGTGCTGGCCGTCCTTGTTCGCCAGGTGCATGAACGTCAAGGAGTGGATGTTGTTGGGCGTGGAGGGAATGTTGGCCAGGACAAGCCGCTGAAGCGTGGACATCCCCTCGAAGTAACTCGAATTATTCCGCTGCAGGATGGAATTGATCCAGACGACATTGCCGAGGGTGGGGTTCTTGTTTGCGCCTTGTTTGAAATCAACGTTCACCGGTCCGTCGGTAAAGGCCGTCCGGGCGGTCGCCCCCGACGAGCGCCCGGTCGCGGTGAAAAGAAAACTGACGCCCAGGTGGTTCGAGTTCACCAGGAATGACGCATCGGTGAATTCCCCGCCGGCGTCCGCGGTCACCGTCCACGCGCTCTTGCCGGAACCGGTTTCCGGATTCTGCTTCAGCTTGAACTCGACGGTTTCCCCCGACTGCCAGCCGGTGCCGCTCACGACCACGTGATTGCCAGGCTGGTAATCGGATTTGTCCGTCCTCACGGTGGCGGCACCGAGCGCCGGTTGCGCGGTCGCGCACCAGACCAGAAAAAATGAGGGAAGACTTTTCAGCAGGAGCCTCGCGGAAGTTTTCATACGTATTACTTCTGTGCAGGAGGGTATCGGCTGACCTTCTTCTATCGCTTGATCTAAGCCCCGCCCCAACCGTCGCGCGAAGTATTTCGATCCGAGCGGTTCGCGCAATGAAAAGTTATTGGAAGTTGTTCAGAGAATATTCACACCCGCCGGGCGCAGGACACCGCAAACCAACGCCGCGGACTTGCTTCCGGTCGCGATCAGGACGTCCCGGCCCAGGGTCCCTGCGGCGAGTCCAGCCGGTTTGTTTGCGACGCGTCCCACAACCTGCCCAGGATGGCGGCAGTCCTCTCCATGAACCTGCTTTGGTTTGGAGTTCACGCTTCAGCGTGTCCCAGGCACAGCCTGAAGGCTGAACTCCAAACGCCGCCGGTTCATGGCCCCAATGCGCGGTCAAAAACCCGTGGAGGCTCTCCATGAATTGACCGCTTACGTTTCCGTTTACGTCTGGGAGTCACGAGCGGGCAAGTTCAGGGGCCTACCTGATCGGTCACGTTGTAGAATTTCCGCAAGATGGTGGCCAGCGAAATTGGGTCTATCCAGACCACGCCCGACACGCCTTGCGTAATGACAGCCTCTGTCGTCCAAATCACTGGCCCATTCAGGTTCGTGGTGGAGACAATTGAATAATCATGACCTGCCACCCCGCCCGTGACGGTCAAACCGGCATGCGGACCGGGATAGAGGCTGATCGCCAAATCCACTGCGGGAGGAGGCGTCAACGTAATGGAGACGCGGAACGCAAGGATCATCGAGTCGTTTTCATTGTAAGCCGTGTCAACGGGAGCGGGAATACGGGTGGCCGGGTAACCGCTGAAGCCGTTGAAGCTCACGATGGTGCCATCGGGACCTCGAATCTGGCCGGCGGAAGTGAGGAAATCGTTGTCATTGCCAATAAAGAGAAAGTAGTCATTCGGATTGTTCGAGTCATTGGCCGGCGCGAGCGTCATCCCTTCCCATTTTTCGCTCAGGGTGAGCTTGGTGACCTGGGCACTGCCGGTATCGAGCGCAATGTTGAATTTGTTGAGCTGGCTGCTGTTGAGCAGGTTCACCACTTCCGTCCAGGACAGCGGCGTGATCGCGTCATCCAACACCCCGGGCGATGTGGTGATCATGCCGCCCTCGACATTCCGGGCCGCGTCGTTCACGAAGTTCGTCGGTGTGCCGATGCTGGTGTCCACGAGCAAAACGCTTTTGTACATGCTCGGGTTGAGGCTGGTGTTGCCGAGGCCGTTGCCGTCGCGGGCAATGACCAGAAAACGATTATTGTCGAGCGCGATGATGTCGCTTTGCGCAGCGGTCTTGTTGACGGCGCCGCCGTTGCCATTCGCCTTGTAGGTGGGCAGCGTGAGGGCGAATTCCTTCAGCGGCGTGTTGTTGGTCGGGTTGTGGCTGACGTCGTACACCAGCAGGCGCGTCTGCGTGCGCGTCTGGTCTGCGGCGGTGTCCGAGTCCTGGATGGTGGCGCTTTGGAGCAGGGCAAAAAGCCGGCTGCCGTCCGGACTCAGGGAGACACCCTCGAAGCCATGGTTGTCGCGGCGGCCGTTGACCGGAGGGGTCGTGGAAGTGAAATTCAGCGTGCCCGCCGGCGAGTGCGGCTGAATGGCGGCAGGCGGCACAATCATGCCGGTGATTTTCTTGTTGGTGTCGAAGTAGTAGAGGTTCGGACCGTATTCATCGCCGATGTAACCCGAGCCGTCGGATTTGAGCACGAGCGCCTCGCTGTCCAGCGGCAACTTGTTGATGTTGCTGTAGGTCGTGTTGCCGGTCGAACTCGGCGATTGGTAGCCGGTGTAGGATGGCACGTAAGGCAGCTGGCGGCCAAAAAGCGTGGCCGAGTTGGTGCCCGGCTCAAGTCCGGTGGTGTAACTGGCGCCCGTGGTGGGGTCGTCGTAAGTGAACTTCACGCCCGTGATGGGCGTCGTGAAGGCTATCTGGTTTTGCCGGGCGAGCTTCTCGGCGACAGTCGTCCCACCGAGGTTGGTGGGACCCGTGTAAGGGGTGAAGGTAAAACCTACCCGATTGATGCGCGCGCCGTATTCGGAGTAAAAGTTGCCTTTGTTAAAGCCGCGATCCGGCAAAATATTGAACGTGCCGCTGTAACTGCCGTTGCCGTTATTGGTCCAACCGGTGATTTGCAAGCCGGAGATGGAGCCGAAGGTTTCCGCAAAGCCATCGAGCGCCGACGCGGAAATGCGGCCAACGCCCACCAGGCCGTGATTGATGAAAGTGGTGGAGCCAAGCGTGTTGGTGATGTCCCCCGCGACGTTGATGACATTCGGTGTGGTGAATTGCGCAAACGCTGTCAGAGGCGCCGTCAGCAGAATGGCCAGGAGGAGCCGCGTGAAAATATTGGCCATGACATCGGCTTTCAAGCCTTTCCTTCTGCCGTTCCTGCCGCCTGAAGTCAATAATATTGGCTCCAACTTTTGCCGGGATCAAGCGGCGAAATGCAACGTAAAGGGGTCAACCACCACATGGTCTGGGAAACCCTGACCCACGCTGAAGTCGGGGCGGTTGGCTTGCCCCCGGTGGCAATACCAAGCCCAACAGTGAAGAAGCCGGTTGGGTTTTTGTCACACGGAGTTATTTGTTTGCCCTGTCGTTGTTTGCCCTCCTTATTGGAAGTAGTCACTATCAAGATTCGACCCATTCACGGAATCGCTATTCAAACAGGAGGCATCTGCCTTGCTTTTGTTTTGCCCTCACTACCCATGAACCGACCGAAGCCCCGCAAGGTTTTGGACTGCGCCAGTCCTCTGGCGCTTTGGCTGGGCCGCTGCACGTTCTCAAAGCGCCAGAGGACTGGCGCAGTCCAAAACGCTGGCGCGACAACCGAAGCGCTAATCGGTTCATGGACCCAATGCGCGGTCAAAAAACCGTGGAGGCTACCCATGAACCGACTGGGCGGATAGCGCAAGCGGCAGCGGATTCGCGAAGCGCATGGAGTGCGCCGACTCGAGTCGGCGCTGTGGCAGATCGGCCAAAGCGGAGGCTCGGGCCTCCGCACTCCATGCGCTGGCGCGAGGACTGGTGCTCCTTTGGGTTCATGGTCCCAATGCGCGATTCTCGAATCGTGGAGGCTTTACAAGCACCAAATCAGGTTTCCAATTATTGCTCGTCCCAGCATCTGTGAGCCATTGTACCGATAGAACATCTTGGGTTTTCCTCGACTCGGCCTAGCGTGTAAACACCTCCTTCTGGACAGGCAGGTACGCGGCCCTTCGTGAAACCACGAAGATCCTCCCATGTCGGAACATCTTTGCCGGTTTTTCCATTCTCAAGGGCCCATTGTTCTTTCCAACCCTTAATTAGCATCAGTTTATGCGCGCATGGTGCGGTAGCTGACCTCTCCCGGATAAAACAAGTGAGGACAATAGACGCCAATCAACAACACCCCAACTATAATCGCAATTAGATATTCTTTCTTTTTGAACATATATCGCTTCACGCCACCGGCAGGCGCACGGTAACCACGGTTTCGCACCTCGGCTCGGAGGCGATGCGGATTTCCCCGCCGTGGGCCTGGGTGATCCATTGCGCGATGCTTAGGCCGAGGCCGCAACCGTCCACGGTGTTGCTGTGCGACGCGTCGCCGCGAAAGAACCGGTCGAAGACGCGCGGCAACACGTCGGCGGGAATGCCGGGGCCGGTGTTGGCGACGGTCAGCCCGGCGAAGTCGCCGGCGCGGCGCAACGCCAGCGTCACGCGGCCCTGCGGTTGGTTGTACTTGATGGCGTTGTCCAGGAGGTTCAGCAACAACTGACGCAGGCGATGGCGGTCGCCACGCACGGTGATTTCCTCGCAGGCGGCCAGCATGACTTCGATGTGGCGCGGCTGGGCGAGGATTTGCGCGTCGGCGTAAACGTCGCGCACGAGTTCATCGAGACGCAGCGGTTCGACGGCGAGTTCGACCTGGCCGGCGTCGGCCTTGGTGAGCAGCGTGAGGCCGTCCACGATGCGGGCGAGCCGTTGCACCTCGTCCACTTGGCTGAGGACGCGCTCGCGCTGCGGCGGCGCGAGCGGTTCGTCGCGCAAGGCGGTTTCCAGTTCGCCCCGCAAGACGGTGAGCGGGGTCTTGAGTTCGTGCGAAGCGTGCAGCGTGAACTCGCGCTCGCGCTGGAAGGCGGTGTCCAGCCGCGCGGTCATGGCGTTGAACACTTCTGTGAGACGGTCGAGTTCGTCGCCGTTGCCGGAGCGGGCGAGTTGCTGGCGGAGGTTGCGCTCGTGGATCTGCGCCGCGGCACGGGTCAACGCCGCCACGGGCGCGAGCGCCTGCCGGGTCAGCCACCAGCCGCCGACGAGACCCAGCACCGCCGCGGGCAGCGCGAACAGGAGGATGATTTCGGTCAGGTCGCCGTAAGCTTCACCCGAGCCGGCCGCCGTTTCCTTCTCCGCCCGTTCGGCGGGGTTGTCGCGCGGCTCAAGGACAAACTCGCGATACGCCAGCCCGGCGATGAGCAGCAGCGAGCCCGTCAGGATGCCTGCATACCAGAGCGTGAGTTTGGTGCGGATGGTCACGGCGTTTCCTTCAACACGTAGCCCGCCCCGCGCACGGTGTGGAACAGTTTCGGCTCAAAATCGGCATCGAGCTTTTCGCGCAGCCGTTTGATGTAAACATCCACGAGGTTCGTGCCGGGATCGAAGCTGAAGTCCCACACCTTCTCCAGAATTTGCATCCGCCCGCAGACGCGGCCCTCGGAGCGCATGAGGAATTCGAGCAGCCGATACTCGCGCGCGGTCAACTCGAACACCGTGCCGCCTCGCCGGGCCTGGCGGGTGAGAGTGTCCAGTTCCAGGTCGGCCACGCGCAGCACGGGCGATTGGGATTCGCTGCCGCGCCGTCCGAGCGCGCGCACGCGCGCGATGAGTTCCGCCAGCGCAAAGGGCTTGGGCAGATAATCGTCGGCCCCGGCGTTGAGGCCCTCGACGCGTTCGTTGACCTGGCCGCGCGCGGAGAGCAACAGGACAGGCGTGCGATTGCCGCGTTCGCGCAGGCGCCGCAACAGGCCCAGGCCGTCGAGGCCGGGCAGCATGATGTCGAGCACCAGGGCGTCGTAGGGCGTGGCGAGCGCGCCGGCCAGGGCGTCGGCGCCGTTGGCCAGCACGTCCACGGCGAAACCTTCGGCGAGCAGCGCCTTGCGGATGAACGAGGCGGTTTTCTTTTCGTCTTCAACGACGAGCACGCGCATGAGAGGAAACCTGGCTGGTTTTAATTTATCATCGCAACTGTCGCATTGCCCGGAAATGGAACCGCCGCCAGCGCAACCCGGCAGCCGTTCCCGGAGAACTCACGACCAGCGGCGGCTAGTTCTTCACCTTTTCAGTGGCGACAACCTTGCCCTCGGGCGAGATGACGAATTCCACTTTCTTGCCGCCCTTCTCAATGATCGCTTCGTAAACCGTCCTGCCATGTTCAACGACCTTTTCCGTCGAAACGAGCTTGCCGCCCGCCGCCTGCGCATTGATGGTGTTGCGCGCCGCGTCGGGAACTTCCGGGAGCGAAACCATTTCCTCCGTGCCGAGCAATTTGCCGTCCGGGTAAATCGTGACTTCGGAATCCTTGCCGTTCTTCGTGATCTCGAACTCGTAGGCGATCCTGCCATCCACGTCGCCCTTCTCGATTTTTTTGATCTCGGCTTCCGAGGCGTAGCCCTTGATGGTTTCGCGCACGGCCGGCGGGACCTGGGCCATCGTTATGGTTTCATCGGCTTCCTTGCCACCGCCGCGCTCGGTCGCGCAGCCAGCCACAAGGGCGATGACGCCCAGACTCGCAATGATTCGCTTTAACTTCATGGTGCTTTCTCTTTAGTTTATGGTTGTGGTTTGCGGTTTGTTTTCCGTCGCCGCTTTTGCCGGCAAATTCATTCATTTCGCCGGCGCCGGTTTGGGTACGAGCGAGTTTTGCATCTTGACCAGATCCTTGTAGGCTTCCTGGAACGCCTTGGCGTTGACTTGATCCATGGCGTTGGGGGCGATCTGCTCGATCATCCCGATGCGTTTTTGGATCAGCGGCAGGTCGGCCGGGGTCAGGTGTTTCGGGTCCGCGAAACCGGCTTCGTTCAAGTCCTCGATCAAATTCTGGCGATGCTTGTTGGGCAGGGTCGGATCGTTGATGGCCGTCTGATACAGTTGGTCGGCCTGCGGATTTACGCCGGCGTAAGTCAAGGCCACGCGAGCGAGCGGCTCCTTTTGATCGGCGGGGATGCGCGGGTCCTGCCAAAACTGCGCCGCGATTGCGATGGACTGCTCGCCCAGCGTCTGCTGCAAGTACCGCAGCGCCACCCGGTCAATCTGGCCGTCTAACTGCACGAGTTGGGCCTGTGCCGCGGCGGCAGCGGAGGTGTCATTGAAAAAGCCGAGCACGCCGTAAAGATAACTGCGGTCGAACTTGTCCGCGCCGGCCTCGCCGCCGGCCAGTGGATGCGTGAGCAGTTCGCGCGCGGCAGCCAGTGCGGTGTCGCGGTATTTGCCCGGCGCCATTTCCTGCAACGCGCGGGCGAGCCAGGCCACTTCCACGCCGCGCCCGGTCGTGCTCAGAACTTCGGCCAGGACTTTCTCCGCGTCCGGCCCGCCGATGTTCTTGACGGCCTCGAACAGGCCGAGCCGCAGCGACGGCGGGAACAAAAACTCCGTCGGCACCTTGCCGTCGCGCGGGCCTTTTCCGCCGGCGTCGTAATCAATCTCCTCGTTGCGCGCGAGGAACCCGCGGATGGCGGGCAGCGCCGCCGGACCGGCTTCAATCAAACTTTCGAAGAGGTGAATGGCCTGACGCTGGCCGCGCGCCTGGCCGCCGGCCATCTTCAGGCTCTTGAGTTTGTCCAGGATTTCCGCCGGCGCAATGGAACGGACGGTTTCGATGAACTGGGGCGCGGTCGGTACCGCAGCCGCTGTCGGCACGCGGGCGGCATTCAAGGCCGCTTCCAGTTTCGCCTTTTCCGACTGCCACGCGGCCTGCTGCCGGGCCAGCTCGTCCCTGGAAATTTTATCCAAGGCCGCCTGGCGGCTGGAATAAACCACGCCGGCGGCGATGAAGCCAAAGCCGGCGGCCGCGAGAATGACGAGAACTTTTTTCATGTTTGGCGTGGTGTGTTGATTTGAGTGTTCGAATGGTATCACGAACGCGGGACATTCCACCTGATTTCTGTGAACCGGGGATGAACCGGGCATGAAAAAATGTTCATCCGGCTCTGCGCTTGCCCCTAACCCGTAACAATTCAGATGAAAAGAAGGAAACCACAGATGGACACAGATGAACACAGGTAAGAAGACCGTCCGAGCCATCACCCAATGTCTCACTAAACGGTGAGCGCATGAACCAGCGAGGCAGTTTGTGTCTGATCCGTAAAATCTGTGTCCATCTGTACTACTATCCATGAAAGTTTCCGCAAGCCGCGCAAATTTTCTTCCTCTCCCCACGACGCAGGAGTGGGGAGAGGACCGAGGAGAGGGGCGATCCAAAGCTGTTGGGACAAACGCGGCTCCTCTCCCCGGCTCTCTCCTCCATCGGAATGAGGAGAGGGAGTTTCTTTGGTTGCGGCTCTGCCGCGCTGGGTCCATCTGTGGTTTCCATCTGCATGGTTCCGGCTAAGGACAACAACCCCGGCAAGACGCCCCAAACATGAAAAGGGCAGAAGCGGTTTCATAAGGCCAACCTCGGTGGGGCGAGACTCCGTCGAGCCGAGTTACTTCCACATCGACACGGCTCGACGGAGTCTCGCCCCACCTTATGAAACCACTTCCAG
>CAZIFU010000010.1:0-59784 GCA_964539075.1 uncultured Verrucomicrobiota bacterium
CAAAGCGCCAGAGGACTGGCGCAGTCCAAGACGCTGACGCGACCATGCTCGGTTTTCTCCTGTTCAGGGGTACAATTCGCGGCTTTGTGCGGGCCGTGGAATCTCTCCATGAACCGTCCGAAAAACCGCATGGTCTTGGAGTGCGCCAGCCCTCTGGCGCTTTCGACAACCCACGACTTCCAAAGCGCCAGAGGACTGGCGCAGTCCAAGACGCTGACGCGACCATGCTCGGTTTTCTCCTGTTCAGGGGTACAATTCGCGGCTTTGTGCGGGCCGTGGAATCTTTCCATGAACCGTCCGAAAAACCGCATGGTCTTGGAGTGCGCCAGCCCTCTGGCGCTATTTGTCGTCGCATCTGACTCCCGAAAGCGCCAGAGGACTGGCGCACTCCACGACGCTGGCGCGCAGTCACAAGCTCCCTTTGGCTCATGGGCCGGGAGCCGGGCCGCGCGCAGAGAGCCGCCCCAAAAGCGAAGCCTCGTGATGGCACTTGAAATCATCAAGCGTATTACTTCCTCACTTGATCGCGTTCATCAACGACAGGATTGGCAGAAAGATGGACAAGGCAATGGCCCCGACCAGCACCACCAGAAAAAGGATCAACGACGGTTCCAGCAAACTGAAAATCTTTTTGATCCGCCGCGGAATGATGTCGGTGTAGTAGGCCGAGATGTTTTCCAGGCCCAGATCCAGGTTGCCGGTGTTTTCGCCCATGATCACCATCCGCAGGAGCATGGACGGAAACACCGGCTGCTGGCGCATCGCCGCACTGATGACCTGGCCCGCCGCCACTTTTTCCGCGACGTCGGCCACGGCCTTTTCCACCACGGCGTTGCCGACCAGCTTCTCGCAGAGATGGAGCGCAGGCACGATGGGGATGCCGGATTTATAAAGCAGGGCCAGGTTGTGCGTGAACCGTGAGATGGAAAGCATCAGGTTCAATTCCCCGAACACCGGCAGTTTGAGTTTCAGCCCATCAAACCAGACGCCGAACCCTTTGGAGAAGTGCCGCAATACCTTCGTGCCCACGGTCAACAATAACAACAGAATCAGCCACATCCACCACGTGGCCTTGGCGAAATCGCTCACCCCAAATACGACCTGGGTGATCAGCGGCAAGGGCGCTTTGGTTGATTCGAGCAACATCACGAATTTGGGGATCACGTAACTGAACAGCAGCAGCACAAACGCCGAGATGACTGTCAGGACAACGGCCGGATAGATGCTGGCCTGGCGCACATCACCGATCACCTGCTCCACCCATTCCAGGTAGCTCCGCAGGTCGGCAAAGGTGTCCGGCAGTTTGCTGCTCAACTCGCCCGCCTTTACCACGCTGACAAGCTGGGGACTGAAGACACCCGGATACTTGGCCAGGGCCTCGTGAAACAAAGCCCCCGCTTCCATATCGTGCCGGACCCCGTCAAGGATGCGCTGAAAGCGCGGATTATCGCAATCCTGGCTGGCCACTTCCAGGGCTTGAATCAGCGGGATGCCCACTTTGGTCTGAAAGCCGATGAGCGTGCAGAATTCAATCATGTCGCGGCGCGGGATTTTTCCCCACCCATCCATCCACCGCGGACGGCCCGCCCGCTGTGCTTCCGGGGTCGCGTCCGCTTTGGCCGGCTCGGCGTTCACCAACCAACAGCCGACCAATTCGAGTTTGTGTTCCAGACTCGACTCGTCCGGCGCCAGCATGACGCCGGTCACCATTTTGCCTTGTGTGTTAACTCCCTGATATTGAAACAGCGGCATGGTCAATTGGGGGTTTATTGCGTCGTCAGGCGCGTCACGCGCAGCAACTCCTCCATCGTGGTCACCCCTTGCACGGCCTTGCGGACGCCGTCTTCGAACATCGTGCGCATCCCGCCTTCGCGGGCCACCCGATAAAACTCCTGGGTGCCGGCCCGGCGAACGATCGGATCATGAAACCGTTCATCCACCACCATCAGCTCATAAATCCCTTTCCGGCCGCGATAGCCGGTCTGATAGCACGCGGGACATTTGGTGCCTTCCCACAACTGCAACGGCAGCCCGGCGGGGCACGGCACCTTCAGCTCGGCAAACACCCGGCCCGGATTTTCGATGGGTTTTTTGCACTCACTGCAGATCGTCCGCACCAACCGCTGGGCCAGCACCCCCAGCAGGCTGGAGGGCAGCAGGTACGGCTCGACGCCCATGTCAACCAGGCGCGGCACAGCGCCGGGCGCGTCATTGGTGTGCAAAGTGGAAAACACCAGGTGGCCGGTCAACGCCGCGCGCACCATCAACTGCGCCGTTTCCGTGTCGCGCGTTTCGCCCACCAGGATCACGTCCGGGTCCTGGCGGAGCAAGGCCCGCAACCCGTTGCTGAAGGTCAGGCCGATTTCTTCCTTGATCTGCGTCTGCCGGATCACCGGCAGGCGGTACTCGATGGGGTCTTCCAGTGTGAAGACACTTTGTTCCATGGTGCTGATTTCGTTGAGCACGGCGTAGAGCGTGGTGGTTTTGCCGCTGCCGGTGGGGCCGGTGACCAGAATCACGCCATAAGGCTTGTTCACAAGCTCGCTCAGCGTCCGGTAATGGTCTTCCGCCAGGCCCAGGCTCGTCAGGTTCAACACCTGCATCGAGGGGTCCAGAATGCGCACCACAAGGTTTTCCCCAAAACTGGTCGGCAGGCTGGAAATGCGCAGGTTGACCTGGCGCCGCCCGACCCGGATCGTCGCCCGCCCGTCTTGCGGAATCCGCGTCTCCGCCACGTCCAGTTCGCCGATGATCTTCAGCCGCGCGGTCATGGGCGACTGCATTGTCTTGGGAACCAAAACATCCTGGTAAAGGATGCCGTCAATGCGCACACGGATGCGCATGGTTTTTTCCTCCGGCTCAAAATGGATGTCGCTGGCCCGATTGTTCACCGCGCGGGCAATGACCTGGTCCACCAGGCGGATCACGGGCGCTTCGACGCCGCCGGTTTCCTGCCGGTCGGTCAGATCCAGCGACACGCGCCGCAGGTCGTCGGTTTCTTCATCCAGGACCTGATCAATGGATTCCTCGATCGTGGGTCCGTTGCTGTAATGCCGATCCAGGCAATTGAGGATGTCGCGCTCGGTGGCCGTGGCCACTTCGATGTTCAACTCGGTGATCTGCTCCAGCGTGTCAATCGCCACCACGTTGGACGGATCGGCCATGGCGACGATGAGCGTGCCGTTCTCGCGGGCCAGCGGGAGCGCGCGCAGCCGCCGGGCCGTCTCCAACGGAATCAGTTTCAGGATTGCCGGCTCGATGACCAGCCGGTTGATGTCCACCACCTTGGCCTGGGCTTCGTGCGCGAGGAAGCCGGAGATGACTTCCGGCGGCGCGATGCCCAGGTCCACCAGGACGTCACTGAGCAGGCCGCCTCTTCGTTTTTGCTCGCGCAGCGCCAGGTTCAACTGGGTCTGCGTGAGCAGCCTAGCTTCCACCAGACGTTCGCCTAAACTCGTCTTTTGTTTCAGAGTATTCACTTTTTCTGATGGTCCTGACTCATTGCAAAAGGCCGCGTCAACGAAAACGTCAAAACTGGAATCCCTGGACAAATAAACCGAATGGCCGTTCCGCCATCCGGTTTAAAAGGTTCACGCTTTTTGATAAACCGAGACTCCAGTTTACCGGTGTGTGACGTAGATAAAAACCGTCGTTGTACCACCAGCCGGCGTAGCGTACTTCACTCGGCCCAGCAGGTCCGCAGTCGTCTCGGTGGTGCTGAGGCTGATGCCGTCAAGGAGAACACTAAGTGCGTGTGCATCGCCCCCAGTTACGCCGCCTATCACTGTCTGAACCACCGCGGATCCAGCCGCGTCATTGATGTTAGGATCGTTCCCATCCAAGTCGTAACAGGTATTCACAGCAGTAACAGCATTGGTGCCGGCAACGCCGATTTGGACTTCAACGTGCGTAGTCGTGTCTCCGATCTTTACTTGGAAGGGCTTGTCTAAAAATCCCTCCGAGACGAGAACCTTGTCAAAGACCAGCGCTATTGCCCCACCAGCTACGATCGGAGTCCCGTTGCTCGAGACAAGCGATCCAAATTTGGCGTAATGGTCCGCAAGGGCTGTTTTGACGGTGTTGTAACTGAGAGCCGCATTGCTGATGCGTGCGTTGTTGATGGCCTCAAAAATCTTGGGGATCAGCAGCGAAGCCAGAATGGCAATCACCGCCAGTACGCCAATCATTTCGATCAAGGTAAACGCCTTGCGGCCGAGTTTGGGTTCAGTATTGAGTATCATTTTCTCCTTCAGAGTTGTAGTTGTTATTAAGGATGTTTTCACCATTGAGTCGCATTGTTGGGCAGGTCTGTCCAAAAATCAAGAAATATCGGACCCGGTAGATCCCCGGAACTGGCCCCGGTGAAACCCTGGGTAGGGCACGGTTTTTGCTTAATAGGCCGTGATCTGATTCTTTGATACTTTTTTATAAGGTCAACGTAAACAGCTAAGCACCAAGCTCAAAGCACCAATTTCAAGAGAAATCCCAAGCACCAAACACCTTTCGGTGAGCGTCAGTTTGTCCGACTTTCCTGGTCCAACCGCGCGCGCGGGCCGCTGTTGGGCAGGCGGCTTTGGGGATTTGCAGCCTGGAATTTCTCTGGAGCTTTCGCCACCGAATCGTCACCCAGCCGGTCACAGCGCCCGGTCCGAAAATGAGTTTGCCAAGGCGCGTCGCTTTGCCTAGCCTGCACCCATGCTGAACAGGGTGACGACGACTACGACGATTTAGTGTTCGCGAGAAACTTTGCGGACGCCAGCGCCTCGATTGGAATCGTCGAGGCGTTTTTGTTTCCCGAACTCAACCGCAGATAAACGCAGATGAACGCAGATAAACAACCAGACCTGCAAGGTGGACACGCCGAGGGCTTTCCTTGCAAAGAGGAAACGCACTTGATCCTCGGTTGCGCGTTTGAAGTGCTAAACGAGTTAGGTCATGGGCTGAATGAAAAGCTTTACGAGAATTCGTTGGTGGTCGAATTCAAGCGCCGACAGATCGCGTTTGATCAACAGCACCGGTTCGAGGTCCTTTACAAAGGTGAACACGTCGGTGAGTTTATTCCCGATCTTATCGCCGGTGGAAAAATCGTTGTTGATGCGAAAGTGATTGACCATATTACCGATCACGAGCGCGGTCAGATGCTGAATTACCTTCGCATCACCAAGCTGCCTATTGGATTGATTCTGAATTTCAAACGCTCGCGCCTAGAATGGGAACGCATTGTCCTCTCCGAAAATATCTGCGTTCATCTGCGTCCATCTGCGGTTAAATAAGTTTTATGGAATCTGAACGCAAGACCCTCGACGACCGGCAGAAGATGACCGAGTTGGAGCGCATCCGCCACTCCTGCGCCCACGTCTTCGCCACCGCCATCCTGCGACTCTGGCCCGAAGCCCAGGTCGCCACCGGCCCGCCCGTCGAAAACGGCTTCTATTACGACCTCGAACTCAGCCACCGCATCTCGCCCGAAGACTTCCCGAAGATCGAGGAGGAGATGAAAAAGGAAATCAAAGCCAACCATCCCTTCGAGAAAATCGTCGTCACGCGCGAGCAGGCGCTGGCGGATGCCCAACGGGGGCGCCTTGGCGCATTGGCCGACCGCCAGGTCCCCAGCAAATACAAGCTCGGCAATCTCGAAGACATTCCCGCAGGCGAACCGATTTCCTACTATCAGAACGGCGACTTCCTCGACCTGTGCGCCGGGCCGCACGTGATGCGCACCGGCAACATCGGCGCGTTCAAGCTCACCAGCGTCGCCAGCGCCTACTACAAGGGCGACGAGAAAAACCCGCAGCTCCAGCGCATCTACGGCACCGCGTTCAAGAACAGGACGCAATTGGACGAGTGGTTGAAGATGCAGGAGGAGGCCAAGCGGCGCGACCACCGCAAGATCGGCGCCGAGATGGGGCTGTTCGTGCTCGACTCCGATTTCGTCGGTCCCGGCCTGCCGCTCTGGCTGCCCAAAGGCGGCGCGATCATCGAGGAACTGGAGAAGCTGGCCAAGGAAACCGAATTCGCCGCCGGCTACGTCCGCGTCCGCACGCCGCACATTGCGCGGGAGAAAATGTATGTCACCTCCGGCCACTTGCCCTATTACGCAGAGTCCATGTTTCCGCCGATGGAATTGCGGGAGGGGAGCACGGGCGTCTCGCCCGCAGCAGTTGGCGTCCCGCCAGCCGCACGCCCGCATGTTGAAGGCGAGACGCCTTCAACTGCGACCGGGACGGTCGCGCTCCCCGGACAATATTTTGAACGCTACTACCTCAAAGCCATGAACTGCCCGCATCATCACCGCATTTTTGCGGCGGAGCCGCGCAGTTATCGCGACCTGCCGTTGCGCCTGGCCGAATACGGCACCTGTTACCGCTACGAGCAGTCGGGCGAGTTGATGGGCCTCATGCGCGTGCGCTCGATGCAGATGAACGACGCGCACATCTACTGCACGCCGGAGCAGTTCGCCGGCGAGTTCCGCGCCGTGAACGGGATGTATCTGAAATATTTCAAGATTTTCGGCTTCGAGAAATATCAGATGCGTTACAGCACGCACGGCAAGGAAGGACTGGGAAAGAAATACGTCAACGAGCCGGAGCTATGGTTGAAGACCGAGGACATGGTGCGCGGCGTCCTGCAGGAGTCCGGCATCAACTACGTGGAAATCCCGAACGAAGCCGCGTTCTACGGGCCGAAGATTGACGTCCAGGTCTGGAGCATCAGCGGCCGCGAGTTCAGCATCGCCACCAACCAGGTGGACTTCGCCGTGCCCAGACGTTTCGGCCTCGTCTATCGCGACCGCGACAATTCGGACAAGACGCCGCTGTGCATCCACCGCGCGCCGCTGGGCACGCACGAGCGGTTCATCGGCTTCCTCATCGAGCATTACGCCGGCAACTTCCCGCTTTGGCTGGCGCCCGAACAGGTCCGGGTCTTGACGATTGGCGACGAAGGGCCGTTGCTCAACTACGCCAAAGCCATCGTGACTGAACTCCGCGCGAACATGATCCGCGCCGAGGGCGACTTCACCACCGACAAAATCAACGGCAAAATCCAGCGCGCCGAGCAGGCCAAAGTCCACACGATGCTCGTCATCGGCGGCCGCGACCTGGAAGCGGGAAATGTCTCCGTTCGCGTTCACGGCAAAGGCAATCTCGGTGCGAGGCCGAAGGCAGATGTTGTTGCGGATATTCTGGCGGCGATTAAAGAACGGCGGAGCTGAGCATGTGCTCCTTCTTGGCCTCAAGTCATGATTCAACGACTCATTGGTTGCGTCACATTTTATGTCCCACCTGGGACATAAAATCTGTCGCACGGCGGACATCGCTTTTGATGCGTCAGTCGGAATCAGGTTTGAGGGTTCGCAGTTGCCGGCTGGCATCCCGGAGCTCCTCCACTCGTCGTCGCCAGGCTAATCGGCCCAGGTAGTTGGACGGGAGAATCCTCTCCGGCAGCAATGGGTCGTTTGTCACCGCATCCAGCCAAGCCTCGCGCTCCGCCGCCGCCCAGCACAGCCAGTCCTTTATTGCTGTCTCGTTCCGCAATTGCGAGGCGGGGCGCTCGTCAAGGATTTTCATCAGGCGCGCATAACGCCGGTTGATGCGCTCGAAGTCCCACGCGCCCGCCACAATTTCCGCGTCCGATTCCCCGGCGCAGGACCGCGCCTCCAGCAGGAGGAGCGATTCCACGTCGATCTTTCCTCCGACAAGAATCTGCCTTTCCAGTTCCAAGTCATTGGGTGTTATCCAGACGCTGCCTTGAAGGTATCCAAATCCCCTTTCGGCCAGATATCGTCGCAACCGTTTGCGAGCGCTGTCCCGTGCCATGGGAACATCGAAAAGCACCAACCGCCAGCGCCCGTCCCACGCCCGCGTCCACTGCGCCTGCGGATCACGTCCACCCAGCGCGTGCAAGCGGCCTTCTGCGGTCAGGCGACACACGCGGTCGTCGGGCACCTTGGAGTCACGCTCCACGAGGTGCTTTTTCTCCAAGAAGGAGAGTCTCCGCAACAATCCGTGCCGATTGGCCCAACTTTCGTATGAATCGGTGAGATTACGAAAAGTCGGACGTGTCAGCATTTCGGCAGACCAGAGCAGAACATTCAGAAGTTCTTCCGTTTCGCGTTTCATCGCCGCCAGTTTGCCAAAAGGGATCTGCCGAAGCCATACCGATTTCTTGTCCCAGGTAGGACAAGAAATCTGTATTACATTTCGTCAAGGTATGGGGAGTGGCTGGGCCTCCTCCACTGCGGAATGCGCCGCAGGCACCCGTCGTCCCTTGGCGCTGGTTGACTCTGCCGGCAAAGCCTTTAATCTGCGCTGCAGATGCGCAACATTCTAGTCACCGGCGGCGCCGGGTTCATCGGCTCCACGCTGACGCTGGCCTTGCAGGAAAAATTTCCCGACGCGCGAATCGTGGTGGTGGATGATTTTCGTTCGGGCGACTTTCACAACCTGACCGGCTATCGCGGCGACTTCGTCGCGGCCGACATTTCGCGGCTCGACTGGCCGGCGCAGTTCAAGGACCTCGTCTTCGACGCCATCTTTCACGAAGCCTCGGTCACCGACACCACGGTGCACGACCAGTTGTTGCAGACGCACGACAACGTCGAAGGGTTCCGGCGTCTGCTGGAGTTCGCGTCGCCGCACAACACGCCGGTCGTCTATGCTTCCTCGGCGGCGACCTACGGCATCGGCGCACGAATCATGGTGGAAGACCAGTTGCCGGCCCCGGCGAATGTGTACGCCTTTACCAAAGTGCAACTCGACAACCTGGCGCGCGACTGCGCCCGCCGGCAGCCGGCCTGGCGCATTGTCGGGCTGCGTTACTTCAACGTCTATGGCCCGCGCGAGGCGCACAAAAAGGCGGCGGCCAGCATGATTTACCAATTGTATCTTCAGATGAAGGCTGGCCGCCGGCCCCGCGTGTTCCGCGCCGGCGAACAAAAGCGCGATTTTGTTTACATCAAGGACGTCGTCGCCCTCACGCTGCGCGCGCTCGCGTCGCCGCACAGCGCCGTTTACAATTGCGGGTCGGGCCGTGCGTTTTCCTTCAACGAGGTCATCGCGCAATTGAACCAGTGCCTCGGCACGAGGTTGGCGCCGGACTATTTTGAAAACCCCTTCAGCTTTTACCAGCCGCACACCGAGGCGGACATGAGCCGGGCCAAGGAGGATTTGAATTTCACTCCCGCGTTCCCGCCGGCGGAGGGGATCGCCGATTACGTCGCCTTCCTGGAAGGCCGGCAGAAACCCGCGCAATGACCCATGAACAAAATCCAGGCGTACCTCAAGCATAACGAGCGACGGTTCATCCGGGAGTTGATCCAGCACGTCAGTTTTCCCAGCGTCTCCGCGCAACCGCAACACCGCGCCGATCTGCAAGCCTGCGCCCGCTGGCTCGTGCGCCATTGCCAGCACATCGGCCTGGAGGCGCGCCTGTGCCCGACCCCGGGCCATCCGATCATCCTGGCGCGGACGCCGCGGCGGAACCCCCGGCCGCGCCCGCACTTCCTGGTTTACGGCCACTACGACGTTCAGCCCGCGGAGCCGTTCGAACTCTGGCGCACGCCGCCCTTCAAACCAGTGGTCCGGGGCCGGTCGCTCTTTGGACGCGGCGCCACCGACAACAAAGGCCAGCACTTCGCCCATTTGAAGGCGGTGGAGGCGTATCTGCGGACCGGCACCGAACTGCCCTGCGACCTGACGTTCGTGATCGAGGGCGAAGAAGAGGTCGGCAGCACGAGCCTGGCCGGTTTCCTGAGGCGGCATCGCGCCGCGCTGCGCTGCGACGCCGTGGTGATATCCGACACCGGGATTCCCAGCTTGAAACATCCGGCGCTGACACACGCCTTGCGTGGCATCGCGGCTTTGGAAATCAAACTGCACGGGCCGTCGCGCGATCTGCACTCCGGCATTTACGGCGGCACCGTTGATAATCCTGCGATGGCTTTGTGCCGGTTGCTCGGCCAATTGCATGATAAAAAAGGTCGCGTCAACATTCCCGGTTTCTACGACCAGGTCGCGCCGCTCACGGCGGAAGAGCGCAGACAAATCGCGAACTTTCCGATGAAGGCGGCGGCGTATCGGCGGTTGCTGGGCGTGCCGCGGCTCGCGGGTGAGGAAGGTTACACGCCGCAGGAACAACGCACCGCGCGGCCCACGTTTGAAATCAACGGGCTGACCAGCGGCTACCAGGGCGAAGGCAGCAAAACCATCATTCCCGCCTGGGCCAGCGCCAAGATCACCCTGCGCCTGGTGCCGCATCAGAAGCCCGAAGCCATCCTCAAGCTGGTCAACCGCCATCTCCGGCGCCTCTGCCCACCCACGGTGCGGATGGAAATCCAACCGGGCCACGGCGGCGAGCCGTATTGGCTTTCACCCCGGAGCCGCTACGTTCCGGCGGCTTTGCGCGCCTTGAAGACGGCTTTTGGCCACGAGCCGATCCTCATCCGCGAAGGCGGCTCCATTCCCATCGTGACCGATTTCAAAAAAATCCTCGGCGCGGACGCGTTGCTGCTCGGCCTGGCTTTGCCGGATGACAATCCGCATTCGCCCAATGAGAAGTTTGACCTCGACGCTTTTGCCCGGGGCATTCGCATGAGTGTCGAACTGTGGCAGGAACTGGCGCGCTAGAAATGGTTTCATAAGGTGGGGCGAGACTCCGTCGAGCCTTGGGTGAATTCAGATACGGACTCGGCTCGACGGAGTCTCGCCCCACCATGGTTGGCCTTTTGAAACCGCTTTTAACGAAACGGCGACATCCAGGCGCGCTTCAATCCGGGCTTTCAAATTTTGGATTTGCTGGCAACGTTGACGATCGGATGCAACCAATCTTAACTCCAACCAAAATCGCTCTGCTGGTGGCCGCCGTGTTTTTCCTGTGTCTGCCCGGCGCGCGCGCCGCCGGGGAAACGGTGGAGGCATTGCTCAAACAGGCCCAGGCCGCCTTTGAGAAGGGAGAGACCGTGACCGCCGCCTCGCTGGCGTCCAGGGCCGTCGCGGCCGATCCGGAAAATCCACACGCCTATTTTTCGCGCGCCCGGATCCGCGAGGAATCCGGCTTGCTGGCCGGGGCCGTCGCTGATTACGACCGGGCCGTCAAGCTCGATCCCCGTCTCGCCGACGCGTTTCGATACCGCGGCCTCACGCAGTTCAGGCTCGGAAACGTTGACGCTTCGGTGGCCGACTTCGATCAGTTCCTGGCGTTGTCGCCGCGCCAGGCGCCATTTCTTTGGCAACGCGGCATCGCCTGTTACTACGCCGGCCGCTACGAAGCAGGACGCAAACAGCTCGAGCTGCACCAGGTGGTCAATCCTGATGACGTGGAAAACGCGGCCTGGCATTTTTTTTGCAACGTCCGACTGGTCGGCATGGCCAAAGCCCGCGACGCGCTGTTGCCCGTCCAGGAGGATCGCCGCGTTCCCATGATGCAAATTTACGCGCTGCTCGAAGGCAAAGGAACGCCGGAAACCGTGCTGGCTGCCGCGCAAGCCGGCCAGCCTTCGCCCGGCGACCTGAACCAGCGCCTCTTTTACGCGCACCTCTATCTCGGCCTGTATTATGAAGCCTCGGGCGACGCCAAGCTGGCGCGCGAGCACATTGACAAGGCGGCGACCGGATTCAATGTGGGCCACTACATGGGCGACGTGGCGCGCGTGCACGCCGCGCTATTGCGCAAAGGCGCGGAGAAAAAACAGAGCCGACCTTGAACGGGCGCCCGGCAACGTTGAAGACCTCATGAGCAAACCGACCGACATCCAACCCATCGCCGCCACGTTGTATTTTCTGCCCGTCCAGGCGCGCGTGCCGCTCAAATTCGGCGCGGAGATCATGACGCACGTCACCTGCGCGCGGGTTTGCGTCAAGGTGCAGGACGCCCACGGCCGCGTCGCCGAGGGCTGGGGTGAAACGCCGCTCGGCGTGCAATGGGTCTGGCCCAGCCTGCTCGGTTATGAGCCGCGCCTGGCGGTCTTGAAACAATTCTGCGGCCTGCTGACCGAGGCCTGGGGAAATTTCGGCGCGCAAGGTCATCCGCTGGAAATCGGCCAGATTTTTCAGGAGACGATTCTGCCGGGGCTCCGCAACACCTTGAACCGTCAGCGCGGCGAGCGGGCCGACCCCATGCCCTGGCTGGGGGCCTTGGTCTGCTGCTCGCCCTTCGATCTCGCCGTGCACGATGCTTACGGACAGGCGCTCGGCCTGCCCATTTACCAGACTTACGGCCCGGAGTTCCTCAATCGCGATCTGGGCGATTATCTCACGCCGGCCGCCGGCGCGAATTTTTCGTTCAAAGGAAAATATCCGAAGGACTTTCTGGTGGACCAACCGCCCTTCAAGCTGCCCGCCTGGCACCTGGTCGGCGGCGTGGATCCGCTGGAGCCTTCCGACCTGAGCGGCGCCGAACCGAACGACGGCTACCCCATCCTGCTGCGGGATTGGATCAAACGCGACGGCCTGACCTGCCTGAAAATCAAGTTGCGCGGCAACAACGCCGAATGGGACTACGAGCGCGTGGTTCAGGTGGGCCGGATCGCCATCGAAACGAGCGTCCTCTGGCTGACGGCGGATTTCAATTGCACCGTCTCGGAACCGGCCTACGTCAACGCGATTCTCGACCGGCTGCGCGACGAGCATCCGCGGATTCACGGCCTGATTCTTTACGTCGAGCAACCGTTCCCCTACGAACTCGAACAGCATCGCATTGATGTGCACAGCGTCTCCGCGCGCAAGCCGCTGTTCATGGACGAAAGCGCGCACGATTGGAAACTCGTGAAGCTGGGCCGCGAACTCGGCTGGTCGGGGGTGGCGCTCAAAACCTGCAAGACGCAGACCGGCGCGATGTTGAGCGCCTGTTGGGCCATGGCGCATGGGATGACTTTGATGGTGCAGGACCTCACCAACCCCATGCTCGCCCAGATTCCGCATGTGCTGCTGGCGGCGCAGGTCGGCACCATCATGGGGGTGGAGACCAACGCGCCCCAATTTTATCCCGAAGCTTCGCTCCCCGAAGCGAAGGTGCATCCCGGACTCTACCAGCGCCGCCACGGAACGGTGGACTTGTCCACCCTCAACGGGCCGGGCTTCGGGTACCGCCTCAAGGAAATCAAACGCGACCTGCCGCCACCGGCCGCTGTTTCGGGAAAATGAATTTCGCCCGGCTGAGAAGCTCCATGCGGCCCAAAGACTTTGGCAGGCATTTTTCCAGTGCCCGCCGGGGCGTTTGAACAGGGCCGCAAACCATGCTACGTTTGCGTATGATCGAACTGCCACAAGATAAAAAGAAAGAGCTGGAAACAACGCTTTTTTTCAAACGGGATGAAGGCGGCCAGGTCAAGGCGGTGACCGGTTCCAATTTGCCGGTCGCCACCACCTCGCCCGTCAAAAAACATCCTGTCCCCAACGCCGGAACCGCCAGTGGCACGCCCAAAGGACTGCCTTTGGACTTTTGAAGCGTCTCCCGCCGCGACGCTGGCCGAAAGCTTTTTACAGCGGCGTTCCTACTTGATCCGGTGCAGCAAGGATTTCGCCCGCTTGATCCAAACCCGCTCCCGCTTGCGTTGAAACGCGGGCGCATGCTGGTCGTCAGCCAGCACTTCCTCCAGTTCCTGGCGTGCCAGGCCGGCTTCCTCACGGGCCAGATGTAATTCGGCGAGTTGCACGCGGGCGCGCGGATAGGAGTGGTTCTCCAGAACTTTTTTCCAGACACCGACGGCCCCTTCCTTGTCGCCCAGCGCCGTCAGCGTCTCCGCCAATGCCATCAGGGAATGGCCGTAGTCGTGTTTGGCATTTTCCGCGCAGACCGCTTCCAGCAACGGGCGGGCGTCCGCCGGTTTTTTCTGCCGGAGCAGGCATTGGCCGAGATGCGCGCGGGTGTCGAGGTCGGAGACATCGCGCTCCAGCGCGGCGCGATAGCAGGCTTCGGCCGGAGCGAGCTTGCCCTGTTGAAAATAGATGTCGCCCAGTTGAAGATGATGGTGGGCCTTGTCGAGGTGATGAATTTTCGATTGCAGCTCCTTGATGCGCCGGCGGTCCTGAGCGCCAGGCAGTTCAAACCCGCGCGTCGCCGAAGGCGTAGCGCGATAGACCAGGAAATAGTAGAGCATCGCGCTGAAACCTGACCCGATCAAAATGAAGAACGCCCAGATCCATTCCTGCTTCCGGAGAGCGTCCACCAGCATCCAGATTTGAAACGCCGCCACCAGCCAGAACCACGGCTGGACCAGAAAATATTCCAGGCCGGCCAGGTTGGAAATCAGGAACGCGAACATGCCTTGTATTCTGGTTTCGACCGCGAGCCTGCCGGAAATGTTTCCCGTGGGCAACGCTGCGTGTTCGAACCGCCGGTTCCAAGCCCGGTCACGGGATGATTTTGAGCCGGTAGAAGCGGCGCGTTTGCGGACCCGGCGAGCCGCCCGTCTTGGAACCGTCATCCGTCCAGGTGAAAGTATTGGTGGCGCTGACGATCGTCGGGCTGATGTCAATCCAGCTTTGCAGATTGGCGCCGTATTGGACCTGGTAAGTCAGTCCGGGAACACTGGGCCAGGTTGTGACGAAGTTATTCCCGACAAATTCCCCGGATAAAACCGGCCCCGCCACGCGCATCCATTCCGGCCCCACATCCGACGGCGTCAGCGGGCGGCGCGGGGCGAAGGACGTCGAAGCCTGGTCGCAGCCGATGTCCTTGCCGCTGCCCGGGCGGGGCTGTCCTTCGAAATCGTCGGCGACGGCCGGGTAACTGCCCGCCGCTGCGCCGAGGGCCGGACTGTTGGTGACCGGACGCCACAATCCGTCGGCCGCCAGCACCAGCAGCGGATTGGCCACGGTGATCCCGTTGGTCGTGATCCCCACGGTGGCGCCGTACATCAGATCGCCTTCCCACAGGAAATTGGTCGGCGTGGCGCGTTGATCCACCAGCGGTGCGCTCGTTCCGCGGACCAGGTTGTTGGCGATGGTGCAATCAATGGGCGCCAGCGTCCCCGCCGGCAGCCCGTTGGTTGAGCCGGCGAGGCCGATGATGAACGTGTCGTTGCAATCCACAAAAGTATTGAACAAGACCTGCGCGCGCTGCACTTGGAAATAACCGCTCAACGGGGAATTGGTGATGCCCATCACCATCGAGAGCGCCGCGCGGCTGTCCGTGCCGGTCAGGTTGGCGAAATAATTGTTGATGATCTTGTGGTCTTCGGCGATGACGCGCACGCCGCCGGTGCTGGGCTTGGAGTGGCCGAGGAAAAAGTTTCCCTCCACCGTGGCGAAATTCCCGTGCCGCATCGTGAGCGTCCCTTCACATTCCACAAACGTGTTGTAGCGATAGACGTTGCGACCGGATTTGTTGGAAATGATTTCCAGCTCGCCGCTGCACCTTTCAAAATAATTGCTCTCCACAACGGTGCGCGAGTCGCTCATCGAAACATCGCTTGTGCCCACCCGGATGGTTTCGCCGCCGTTGACGCCCAACGCCGGGCGTTGACCGAAATAATCGTGGTCAACCACATGATCATTGGGCCGGTTCGTGTCCACCCAGATCACCAGCGTCGTGCCATCGTTGGTTTTGTTTTTGAAAAAACAGCGGTCCACGCGGTTGCTCACGCCATGGAGCGAGACCCATTTGATGTCGGTGCCGGGCGCCTGCGGATTGTAGCCGGTGATGGCGCAGTTGGAGAGCCGGCAGTTGGTGGCCACGGTCGAGCTACTCTGGCGAAACTCCACTACGTCACTGTTGGAGAGGATACCATCCTTGAACCACAAACCGTCCACCGTCAGGTAGCGCCCTGCGATGTTCAATTGCGAGATGCCATTGAGTACGACCCAACCGGGCGTCTGGGCGCGCAGCGTGATTGGCTGTGCGGCGGTGCCGTTGCCCTTGAAGAGAATATTCTCGTTGGTCCAGACACCATTGGTCATCGTCAGGGTATCGCCCGGCAGAGCCGAGGCCATGGCGGTGGTGATTTGCGCGGCGTTGGTCACGGGGAAATCCGCCGCGGCCAGCGGCCCCAATGCGGCGAGGAGCAAAGCCAACGCCGCCAGACAACGCCGGGGCAGACCGATAGCTGGCACGTTCATGAATCGCCGCCGTCAAGGCAGGGAAGTATCTTATCGTCTGCGGCTGGAAATGCAATCCTGGACTCGCGCGGCATTTCGTCCACTTTGACCCTTGAACTTTGAACCCTCTCGGTTTACTTCTTGGCGCGAACATCGCCCGCATGAACGGCAAAACCCTCGTCATCGTTCCCACTTACAACGAACGGGAGAACCTTCCGCCGCTGGCGGAGCGGTTGTTGAAGCTGCCCGTCCCCGTGGACCTGCTCGTCGTGGACGACAATTCTCCTGACGGCACCGGCCAACTCGCCGATGAACTCGCCGCTCAACATCCCTCCGTCCACGTGTTGCACCGCGCCGAAAAAAACGGCCTGGGCCGCGCGTACTGCGCCGGGTTCGCCTGGGCGTTGGAGCGCGGCTACGAATTCATCCTCGAGATGGATGGCGATTTTTCGCACAACCCCGACGACATCCCCGCGTTCCTCGCCGCGGCGCGGGACGCCGACCTGGTGCTCGGCTCGCGTTACCGCAACGGCATCCGGGTCATCAACTGGCCGCTCAAACGGCTCATGCTCAGCCTGTGCGCCGCCCGCTACGTGCAACTCATCACCGGCCTGCCCGTCTCCGACCCGACCGGCGGCTTCAAATGTTTCCGCCGCCACGCGCTCCAGGCCATTGACCTCGATGCCGTCCATTCCAACGGTTACAGCTTCCAGATCGAGCTGACGCACAAACTCTGGCGTCAGGGAATGAAGATCGCCGAGGTGCCGATTGTGTTCACCGACCGTTTTCAGGGCACTTCCAAAATGTCCGGCCGGATCGTGCGCGAGGCCCTGGTCATGGTCTGGCGGCTCTGGTTTCAAAACGGCCTCCGCCGTTCGCCGCGCAGCAAGTAGCAGGTTCCTCGACGTTTTACGCGGGTGCGGCGAGAACAGATAAGCACCAAACTCCAAGCACCAGAGAAGCTCCAAATCCCAAGCACCAAACACCGTTTGGTGAGAGCACGTCCGCTTGACTGGACTGGCCCGACGGCGCCTTGGAATTTGGACTGAAAGTCGCATTCTGGATTTGGAGCTTGGAATTTGGAGCTTCCCTCGCGCGTTTAACCACGTAGATCGTCGAGGAACCAAGTAGTACAGCCGTCCCACCCGTCGGTGCTACACCTCGCCGCGAAATTCCTGCTGGCGCAGCGCCTCGAATAACACCACCGCGACGCAGTTGGAGAGATTCAACGACCGCGACTCGGCGTTGAACATCGGCAGACGCAGCCATTGCTCGCGATGCTTTTCCAGCAACGCCCGCGGCAAACCCGCCGTCTCGCGTCCGAAGACCAGGTAATCCTCCGGCTGATAGGCGGCTTCGGCGTAATGGCGCGGACCTCCGGATTCGATGAACCACAGCCGGGCGCTTGGCGGCAACTGCTTTTCAAACGACGGCCAGTTCGCCCAGCGGTGCCATTCGACCTGCTGCCAGTAATCCATCCCGGCGCGCTTGAGCTGCCGGTCGTCCAGCTTGAAACCGAACGGCTCGATGAGGTGCAGCACCGAGCGCGTGGCGGCGCACAACCGCGCGACGTTGCCGGTGTTCGGCGGAATTTCCGGTTCAACCAGGACGATGTGCACTTCAAAAACTCCAAATTCCAAGCACCAAGCTCCAGAGAACAACCAAAATCCAAGCACCACATCGCGCTGGCCGGGGCGACGCTGCCATGGCGTCCAACGCCCTCGCCTTTGACGTTTGGAGCTTGGAGCTTCTCTGGTTATTGGAGCTTGGTTCTTGGAGCTTTGTCATAGAACACTTTCCACAACACCAACCCGTGCGCCGGCGCCGTCATGCCCGCCACGCGCCGGTCTTTGCTGGCGAGGATTTTTCTGATGTCCGCCGCCGCGATCTTCCCCTGCCCCACCTGCACCAACGTGCCGACAATGCCGCGGCACATCTTGTAGAGGAAACCGTCCCCTTCGATGAAAAACGTCAGCAACGACCCGCTGCGCTTGAAGTCGCAGCGGGTCAGCGTGCGCACCGTCGTTTCCATTTCGTAATGGCGCGTGCCGGCGAAGGATTTGAAATCGTGCCGACCGGGGAACCATCGCGCCGCCGAACGCATCGCCGCCCGTTCCAGCGATTGCGGCACGTGCCACGCCTGGTGGCGCAACAGCGGGTTCAGCGCAGGATGGTTCCAGACGAAGTAGCGGTATTGTTTGCCGATGGCGTCGAAGCGCGCATGAAAATCCGCCCGCGCTTTGACTGCCGACATCACCCGAATGTCGCGCGGCAGGTGCGCGTTGATGGCCAGGGCGAGCTTGGCCGCGGGCATTTTGAATTCAGCGCGGGAAATCTCCACGTGCGCCACCAGGCCGAGCGCGTGCACGCCGGTGTCCGTGCGGCTGGAACTGTGAATGCGCCCGACGCCGGGGAACAATTTCGCCAGCGCCGCCTCGACCAGTTGCTGGACGCCCACGCCGGTTTTCTGCACCTGCCAGCCGGCGTAATTCGTGCCGTCATAGGCGATGGTGAGTTTGAATTTAAGTGTGTCCACGTCTGGAGTTCGGTTCTTAATCTCAATCTTTCTCTTAATCATAATCTGCCCGGAGGATTAACAGTAAGATTACGATAAAGATTAAGAGGCAAGAATCACGGCGCAAGCGAATCCAGATAACTCTGCAACAAAATCGCCGCCGCCGTCTGGTCCACTTTTTTCTTCCGTTGGTCGCGACGGACGTTGGCCTGAATCAGAAAACGGTTCGCCTGCGTGGAGGTCAGTCGCTCATCCCAGGTCTTGATGGGCACGGCCACGGCCTCCTTCAGCGCGGCTACGAACTCCTGCACCTTCTGCGCCGCCGGGCCGTAGCTGCCGTCCATGTTGCGCGGCATCCCCACAAGGATGGACTCGACCTCTTTCTCGCGGACAAGTTCCTTGAGTCGCGCCAGAAAATCCGCGAACGGCTCCGCCGGGATGAACTCCAGGGGCTGGGCAATCACCTTCATCTCGTCGCTCACCGCGACGCCGATCCGTTTGGTTCCGTGGTCAAGGGCGAGAATGCGCATGAGGCGAGGTTTCTGAGTTCAGCGAATCTCCATGACGCGGTTTCCCGATTCCAACGAGAGAACGATCTGTTTGAGATGTGCGCTGAATTTCTCCAGCAGCGGCCTGTTGCGACAGTTGCCCAACCTGACCCAGACAAGTTTGCCCGTGCTGCCGGGCGCCACGGCGTGGAAATAAAAATCTTCGTCTTTGCTGACCACGGTCATTTGGTGGGTGACGGCGTGCCGCCAAACCACGGTGTCGTCGGACTCTTTGAGTCCGAGTTCCCGGACGTGCTGGGCGGAATGCCCCTCCCGTTTAAGAAACGTCGCGAGAGCCGGCGGCAACTGATGGTCAACGAGGAACTTCACGTCGTCTGAAGCACGACATGGTCGGTCTGGTGCGCCGCGTATTCAAGCGCGGCCAGAATGTCCTCGCGTTCGAGGTCGGGATAGTCTGCCAAAATTTCCTCGTAGGAAGCCCCGGCGCTGAGGAGTTGTAAAACGTCCGTCACGCGCATCCTCATGCCGCGAATGCAAGGACGCCCGCCGCATTTGCCCGGCTCAATCGTGATTCTCTTCAGAAGTTCGGCGTTCATCGTGCTGTCAGAGTGCCATTGAATCAGCGAAGAAACAAGCCGCCAGATTCCCGCTCACCGCGACGCCGATCCGTTTGGTTCCGTGGTCCAGAGCGAGGATGCGCATCAAGATAACAGTTTAGTCGCGGTGATTGCCTGACATCAAGCAACTCAGGATTTCGACGATGATATCTCCGTTCGGCTGTAAATATTGAATCTTTTTTTGCTTCTGACGATTTGTTTCGCTGTAGTAAATCCCGTCGATGTGGTTATGCATCTCCAAGAGTTTTTCGTACTTCGTATCAAATGATTTCGAGTTGCCGCGAAATATCAAACGTTGGCTAGTGATAATGAATTCTCCGTCACTTACGGGCACATCTGCTGTATCAGTGACAAGTTGACCACTGTGCGCGCCAACTCGGAAGCTAACCCCTTTCATCACCCGGATACTCACACCACGTGATCCGCCCCCATATCGTCGGCTCACAACTTTTTCCTCAAACAATCTCGCAGGCTGCGCCCAGTACGCTTGCTCGCCTTTCCGCAAGATCACGTTCGTCACAGCAATCGGTTGAGGGCCACGCTCTCGGATTCGTGCAAGTGTTTCGCACCGTTGAAGACGAGCGTTCTCTTTCGGAATATCGCTATCAGGTATCTCCAAGAAAGTCTGGATGGATCGGATGCCTGCTATTCGCTCTAAGCTTACACCGTGCGTGTCCAGTGCTTCAATCGCGTGGTGAATCAGCTCTTTCCGCCAGCCCGAGATATCGTCGGATGAAAGGCTTGTTTCGCCATCGCCTTTCGAACTTGTTCGATTTCTTCACTTGTCAGAACGCCATCGGCGACAACATCCATCAGCACAGACTTCAGTTTATTCTTGTCTGCGGAGTTTTGCCTCATCTGGCTAATCTTTCCAGACAGAGGCCCAAGGAAACTCTTCTTTTCGGGCTTAGGAGGTAACGTCATTTCCCCTTGGCAGTTCGGGCATGGGATGACTTGCCCGCCACCATCTTCTGGATACTCCAGCTTTTGCTGACAGTGTGGACAGTGGCAAGCGAGGCAGTTCATGGACGGCAGTGTTTGTGTTCGTCTGGCATCATAGCCGATTTAGGATTTCAACGCACGTATTACCTTCGCCGCTGCGCTCAAGGTTCTCTCGATGTCTTGTGGCGTGTGCGCTGTGGAGAGGAAGCCCGCCTCGAACTGCGACGGCGCGAAGTAGATGCCCTCGGCCAACATGCCGTGGAACCATTTCCTAAACCGCTCGCGGTCGCTCTTCATCGCGTCGGCGAGGTTGTGGACGGGTTCGCTGGTGAAGTAGCTGCAGAACATCGAGCCGCAGCGGTTGAACGT
Source organism: uncultured Verrucomicrobiota bacterium (assembly GCA_964539075.1). Classification (GTDB taxonomy): domain Bacteria; phylum Verrucomicrobiota; class Verrucomicrobiia; order Limisphaerales; family CAZIFU01; genus CAZIFU01. The sequence continues at coordinate 20,987 of CAZIFU010000010.1, forward strand.
GACCGGCACGCCGGCGGATTTCGCCGCGTCTTTCATGCCGGCTTCGAGTTGCGCGCCGAGTTGTTCCAGATGGATGTACGCATCGTGGCTTCGGTCGTGAGACCGCGGCAAAATGTCAGCCGTGCTCTCACGAGCGCAGCCACCCAACTCCTCCAGCGCCGCGATGCCCGCGGCCATCGCGAGTGGATTGCCGCTGAGCGTGCCCGCCTGATAAACCGGGCCGAGCGGCGCGAGGTAATCCATGATGTCCGCCCGCCCGCCAAACGCCCCCACCGGCAGTCCGCCGCCGATGATTTTGCCGAAGCAACTCAAGTCGGGCCGGATGCCGAAGCGTTCCTGCGCGCCGCCGAACGCGACGCGGAAACCGGTCATTACTTCATCGAAGATCAACAGCGCGCCGTTCTCTTCCGTGATTTTCCGCAGGAACTCCAGGTAGCCGGGTTGCGGCAGGTAAACGCCCGCGTTGCCCGGCACCGGTTCGAGGATGATGCCGGCGACCTGTTGTGGGTTCGCCGCGAAAGCCGCTTTGACCGCGTCTGTGTCGTTGAACGGCAGCACGATGGTGTGTTGCGTGAACGCCGCCGGCACGCCCGCGCTGTCCGGGTGGCCGAAGGAGAGCGCACCGGAGCCGGCCTTCACGAGCAGTGAGTCCGCGTGGCCGTGGTAGCAGCCGTCGAACTTGATGATCTTGTCGCGCCGGGTGAAGCCGCGCGCCAGTCGGATGGCGGACATGCAGGCTTCGGTGCCGGAGTTGCACATCCGCACCTTTTCCACGCCCGGCACGGCGCCGGTGATGAGCTTCGCCATCGTAACTTCGAGCGGATTGGGGATGCCGAAGCTCGTGCCGTGGTCGGCGGCGGCCTTGACGGCAGCAATGATTTTCGGATGCGCGTGGCCAAGGATGGCCGGCCCCCAGGTGCAGACGTAGTCAATCAACTCGTCACCGTCCACCGTCCACACGCGCGCGCCGGCGGCGCGATTGACGAAAAACGGCTGGCCGCCCACGGCCCGGAAGGCGCGCACCGGCGAGTTCACACCGCCGGGAATAAATCTCAATGCCTCGGCAAACAATTGCTCGGACTTGCTGCGGGAAATCATGGACTTCAATTGACCGCTCCGTTTGTGCCGGTCATTCACCAGAATTAACGCCGCCCGAAAAATGTTTCCCGCAACGAGCCGCGCTCGGTTCGCACGACGGCGCCGACCGCGACCTGGTTTCGCGGGAACCAGCCCTGCCGGGTTTCGAGCACAAATTGGATCCGGTCCGTCGAGGCAACAATCGGCGCTTCCTCCAGGGGTTTCATGTCGTGGATTTCGAGGATGACGCCCTCGTTGTCAAGGTAGGCGCAGGAAAGCGGGATCAGCGTGTTGCGCATGTAAAAGGAAGCCTGCAGCGGCTGCGGGAAGACAAAGAGCATCCCCTCGTTTTCGGCCATCTGTTTGCGGAACATCATGCCGGTGGCCATTTGCGCCGGCGTGCGGGCGATCTCGGTGATTAGTTCCTGACTGCCGAGCCAGAGTTTCACGGTGGGCAACATGGGTTGGGCGTTGGTCGGGCTGGCGTCGGCGACCGTCGGTGGGCCTGCGTTGGTTTCCGATTTCTGGCAACCCGCTCCCGTCAACGAGACGAGCAAAACAATCAAGCTGCACCGGCAAAATCGCATAGCCTCAGAGTGCAGGGAACAGCGGCCAGTTTCAACACAATCTTGGGAGGGACGGCGTGTCGCCGTCCCCATTTCCAAGTCAGGGACGCCGTGCCGGCGTCCCATTATGTCAGTCCCATTGTTTTTTATTCAGGGACGGCGGCACGCCGTCCCTCCCGGGGTGGCGAAGTTCACGAAGTGGACCGCCGCTTCGCCGCGCAGCAGCCGGTCCAGGTCCGAGGCCACCGCTTCAAAAGTGCGCGTCTGCGCTTCAACGGTGAACGCGCCAACGTGCGGCGTCAGAATGACATTGTCCAGCGTATCGAAACCGCTTCGGGCCGGCGGCTCCGTTTCGCGCACGTCCAGTCCCGCGCCGGCCAGATGACCGCTCTGGAGCACGGCCAGCAACGCGTTCTCGTCCATCACACCGCCGCGCGACGTGTTGATAAAAAACGCGCCGTGCTTCATCGCCGCGAAGGTTTGCGCCTGGAACAGGTGTTTTGTCTCCATCGTCAGTGGCATGTGGACGCTGACAAAGTCCGCCGGCGCCAACGCTTCCTCTAATCGCCCGCACAACGTTGCGCCGCTCTCCCGGAGCGCCGGCGAGTCCGCCTTCACGAACGGGTCGAACACGAGCACGCGCAAGCCGAAGGCCTTGGCCAGCGCCGCCACTTTCCGACCGATGCGCCCAAAGCCGCAGAGTGCGATGATTTTGCCTTCCAGTTCGGTGCCGGTGCAGCCTCGGCGGTCCCAGCCGCCCGCTTTCGTCGAGCGGTCGCTCAACGGAATTTTCCGCGCCAAAGCGAGCATCAGGCCGAGCGTCAACTCCGCGACGCTGGTGGCGTTGGCGTGGAGCGGCGCAATAATCACGACGCCCTGCTTCGAAGCCGACGGCACGTCAATGTTGTCCAGGCCCACGCCCACCCGGCCGATGGCAATCAGTTTCGGCGCCGCGGCCAGGATGTCCGCCGTGAGTTGCGTCTGGTTTCGCACCATGACGGCGCGGGCCGGTCCGATGCGTTCGCGCAGCGCCGCCGCGTCCTTCCACAGTGCCGGCTCGCGCACGACGTGATACCTCTCCGTCAGCCGGTCAATCGCCGGCGAGGCGAGGTCTTCGGTGATGAGGATGTCCATCTGTGCAGTGTGGCTGCACTCGTGAGAGCGCGGCTCGAATCGGCAGTTTGGATCGTGAAAAGTCAGCCGCGCTCTGACGAGCGCAGCCACGGTTCATATCTGCGCCCAATCCATCGGCTTGGTGATGTCAATGCGCGGCAATTGTTCGTTCACCGCTTCGGGATATTTCTGGGCCGCGCCGGTGTTGAAAATCAGGATGCGCTCGCTGGCCTTGATGGCGCCGCGTTGGAGCAACACTTCCAGCGCGCCCAGGCACACCGCCGATTCGGGGCACAGCGCGATGCCTTCCTTCGAGGAGGCCAGCCGCATCCATTTTGGAATGTCGGCTTCGGCCGTGGCCAGCGCGACGCCGCCGCTCTCGCGCACCGCGTCAAGAATCATGAAGTCGCCCACGGCCGCAGGCACGCGGATGCCGCTGGCGATGGTCGCGGCGTTCTCGAACTTCTTCGCAAAGCGCTCGCCCTTGTCGAACGCGCTCGCAATCGGCGCGCAGCCTTCACTCTGGCAGGAAATCATTCTGGGTTTCTTCGGCGAGTTGAGCCAGCCGAGCGTTTCGAGTTCGGCAAAGGCCTTCCACATGCCGATCAACCCGGTGCCGCCGCCGGTCGGATAAAGGATCACGTCGGGCAGTTCCCAATCGAATTGTTCGGCCAGTTCCAGCCCCATCGTTTTTTTGCCCTCGATGCGATACGGCTCTTTGAGCGTGGAGACATCGAACCAGCCCTTCTCCTTTTTCCCCTCGCCGACGATGCGCCCGCAATCGGTGATGAGGCCGTTGACGAGAAACGTTTTTGCGCCGGCGAGGTAACACTCCTTTTTGTTGATGGCGGGAGTGTCGTCGGGCATGAACACGTAGGCTTCCATGCCGGCGCGCGCGGCGTAGGCCGCCAGCGCGCCGCCCGCGTTGCCCGCCGTGGGCACGGCGACGCGTTGGATGCCGAATTCCTTCGCCTTGGAAATGGCCAGCGCCATGCCGCGCGCTTTGAAACTGCCGGTCGGCAGGCGGCTCTCGTCCTTGACGAACAGATGCTTCACACCGAATTCGGCGGCGAGCCGTTTGGTTTCCAGGATCGGCGTGATCGTCTCGGTGAGCGACACGATGTTCGCCGTGCCGCGCACCGGCAGCATTTCCAGGTAGCGCCAGATTGTCGGCGGCCGGCCAAAAAGTTCCTTTTTCGGAAATTTTTTCTTCAGAGCAGCGAGATCGTAGCGGACCCAAAGCGGGCGCTGGCAGGCGGTGCAGAGGTTGTGGATCTGCGCGGCGTCGTAGCGCTTTCCGCAATTGGCGCATTCCAGATGCGTGACGAAGTTCATGAGCGGGACGGATTGAAACGCGCGCTGCCGGTCAGGTCAATGGCGTTGTTTCCGAAGTCTCCGCCTTGCGCACGAGTTTCTTGACGGTCTCGACATCCTTGGTGAGCTGGTAAATCGCCTTGAACAGATCGTCCTTGATTTCCTGGCTCTGCAACTTGCCGATGGCCGGATTGAGCCGCATCAGCTCGGCGGAGAGATTGGCGCACGACTTCTTGATTTCGTTGAGGGCTTCGGGGGTTTCCATAATTTATTTTGCCGGCGAGTATAAACTTGATTCAACCGCGCGGAAACGACTTAATTCCTTTCATCTGAAACTGTAAAATAAGTTATGAAAATATTCATTGATACCGCCGACGTCGCGCAAATCCGGGAAGCCTGGGGCTGGGGCATCATTGACGGCGTGACGACCAACCCCACCCACGTCATGAAAACCGGCCGCAAGCCGGAGGAAGTCTATCGCGAAATCCTCGATCTCGTGGACGGCCCCGTGAGCCTCGAAACCGTCTCACTCGACGCGCCCGCCATCATCAGCGAAGGCAAGGCGCTGGCGAAGCTCGGCAAGCACGTCGTCGTCAAAGTGCCCATCATCCGCGAGGGCTTGAAGGCGGTGAAGGCGCTTGCCAGCGAAGGCATCAAGACCAACGTCACGGTGACCTTTTCGCCGCTCCAGGCGTTGCTCGCGGCCAAGTGCGGCGCCACTTACATCAGCCCGTTCGTCGGCCGGCTCGACGCCATCGGCCACGTTGGCATGGACCTCGTACGGCAGATCCGCACCATCTACGACAACTACGACTACCAGACGCAGATTCTCGCCGCCGCCATCCGTCATCCCACGCACGTCCTCGAAGCCGCGCTCGCCGGGGCGGATGTTTGCACGATGTACCTGGACGTGCTCCAACAACTCTACAATCACCCGCTCACCGACATCGGCGTGGACATCTTCCTGAAGGACTGGGCGAAAGCGACGGGGCAGGCGAAATGACCCTCGAACCCATTTACGATTTTCGATTTACGATTTACGCGCGCACTCACGCTCGATTCGTAAATCGTAAATCGTAAATCGTAAATCCATGCGACTCCGCATCGGCTTCATCGGCATCGGCGCGATGGGCCTGAGCCATCTCAAGGCGCTTCATCAGGACGCGGCGGGACGCGCCGAGGCCGCGGCTCTTTGCTCGCGCAGTGAGGAGAACATCCGCAAGGCGCGGGAGATTGCGCCAAACGTCCGCGTGTTTCGCGATGAACGCGAACTCATCCAATCCGATCTCGACGCCGTCGTGATTTCCTCGCCGAACTTCACCCATGCGCCGCTTGGTTTGGAGACGATTCAGGCGCGGCGACATTTGTTTCTGGAAAAACCGATCGGCGTCACGCGCGAGGAATGCCGCCAGTTGCTCGACGCCGCGGCGAAGACCGACCGAGTGGTGATGATCGGCCACGAGATGCGTTACTCGCCTTACTTTCAGAAGATGAAGGGGCTGGTGGACGCGGGCGAAATCGGCCGCCCGCGCATGGTCTGGACGCGCGAGTTCCGCGGGCCGTTCCAGCCCAAGTCGCAAAACTGGATTCAGGACGAGCGCAAGTCCGGCGGCATGATGGTGGACAAGAACTGCCACCACTTCGACATGATGAACTGGTGGGTCGGCGCGCGGCCCCGGCAAGTCTGTGCCTTCGGGGGCAACGCCACCTACCGCACCTCGGAGGGACGAGCTACGCGAGTCCCCATCTCTACTGAAGAGAAATCAGGGACTCGCGCAGCTCGTCCCTCCGAGTTTGGAAAACACCAGGTCAACGATCACGCCACCGTCAGCTTCGAGTATGACAATGGCGTTCTCGGCACGCTGCACGTCTGCCTTTTCGCGCGCGATTTTCCCCACGAAGATCTGGAGATGGGCATCGTGGGCGACCGCGGAATGTTGCAGACGCGCATTGCGACCATCGAAATCCTCCAGTGGCAGCGCGGGGCGAACCAGAAGGAACCGGCCGTGCACCGCGTGGAAACCAAACACGGTGAAGGCTGGGGCGGCCACCTCGGCTTCACGGAAATTCACGAAGGGTTTCTGAATGCCGCGCTCCATGGCGAGCGCCCGCTGACCACCGTGCGCGATTGCCTCGACGGCAGCCTGCTGGCCATGGCGGCGGAGGAATCAATCAAAAAGCAAAGCATTGTGGAGATTGAATAGAATCCCAAACCTTCGGACGCAGCTTTTTGCTCGCGCTTCATCGGGAGGCCTGATATGAGGGGCAGGCAGACGGCGAGGGCCTATGTGTCTCAATAACACTTTTACCGCCGCAGGCGAAAGCCTAAAGTTTCGAAGATACCCGGTCCATTCATGGCAGTGTCTCGTACTTTGGGCGGCGTGCGTTGCAACTTCGGGCCATTCCCTTATGGCCGGCTCGCCTCGGGGCCAACTTGTTTGCTGGGGCAGCATCGGAATTTCTTACGCAGCACCTGGAACAAAGTTCAGCGCCATCGCAGCGGGATTGGATCACAACTTGGCGATCACGGCCAGTGGCTCCGTGGTTGGCTGGGGAAACAACTACGATGGCCAAGCGTCGATTCCTGCCGGCCTGACCAACGTCATGGCTGTCGCTGGAGGAACTTTCCACAGTATTGCACTCAAAAGCGACGGCACGGTCGTCGCATGGGGAGCGGACAGCTACGGTGTGACGGAGGTGCCAGCCGGATTGAGCAATGTGTTGGCCATCGCCACCGGCGGGGATCATAATCTGGCGCTCAAGAGCGATGGCACGGTGGTCGCCTGGGGCGATAACCGAAATGGCGAGCTGAATATCCCTCCCGGCTTGAGCAACGTGGTGGCCATCGCGGCCGGTGGGGGCTGTGCTTGTTTTCCGCCACACGGTTTCAGCATGGCGCTCAAGAGCGACGGCACGGTCGTCGCCTGGGGGGACAACTCTTCCGGAAAGACGAATGTGCCAGCCGGCCTGAACAGTGTTGTGGCCGTTTCGGCGGGAGCCGGTTATGGCGACTCCTGTCTCGCGCTCAGGAACGACGGCACGGTCGTCGCTTGGGGAGCGAACGTGGCCGGGCAAACAAACGTGCTTTCCACATTGACCAGCGTCGTGGCGATCTCCGCCGGAGGCGATCACAACTTGGCGCTTAAAAGCGACGGCACAGTCGTCGCGTGGGGAGACAACTCGGTGGGGCAAACGAATGTGCCGGCCGGGTTGGGCAATGCAGTGGCGATTTCAGCAGGCTATTCTCACAGCCTGGCGTTAAAGAGCGACGGCACAATCGCGGGCTGGGGATACAGTGAAGAGGGCGAACTGGCGATTCCGACTCAGTTTGGCGACATCATCGGCATGGCTGCGGGAGATGATTTCGCTGTGGCATTGAAAAGCGACGGCACGGTTTTGGGGTGGGGCTACGGCCCCAACGCAAAGCCTCCAGCAGGATTAAGCAACGTGCTCGCCGTCGCGGCGGGAAATAATCAAAGCTTGGCGCTAAAAACCGACGGAACAGTGGTCGCGTGGGGAGATACGAATGTGATTCCTGGACTGAGCAATGTGACAGCGCTTACCGTCGGCTGTTACCACAGTCTAGCATTGAGGAGCGACCGTACCGTGGTCGCGTGGACAGCAGGCGCGTACAACTATGGGCAATCGACAGTTCCTGCCGGCTTGAGCAACGTCGTCGCCATTGCCGCGGGCTGCGTGCATAGCCTGGCATTGAAAAGCGACGGCTCGGTCGTCGCATGGGGAGCAGAGATCCCTGGTCAAACGAATGTGCTCGCCACCTTGAGCAATGTCGTGGCGATCTCGGCTGGAGGTGGCCACGACCTGGCGCTTAAGAGTGACGGCACGGTGATCGCGTGGGGAAATAACTCGGAGGGGCAAACGAATGTGCCGGCCAGCTTGAGCAACGTGGTGGCCATTGCGGCCGCAGATAATCACAGTCTCGCTTTGAAGAGCGACGGCACGCTGATCGCGTGGGGATCTAATTTTGCTGGTGAACTCACTGTTCCACCCGGCTTAACACAGGTGGTGACAATAGCAGCCGGCGGCCAGCTGAGTTTGGCGATCGCCGCTGAGCTGCAGATTTTGTCCACCGGACTGAACGGTCAAAGCCCGATGATTCGCTTTCGCACGTTTTCAGGCCGGCAATATTCAGTCGAATACTCGCCCGATCTCAGCCCCGGCAGTTGGACCGACTTGTCCGGCAGCCACGTCATCGGCAGCGGTCAAGATGCGCAAGTGACTGATACCAACGTGACGCCGGTGGTCAGCCGATTCTACCGCATCAGGCAATTGCCTTAGATCAATTGCGGAAAGGACCACCAAGACACAAAGACACTGACAATGCTTTGAACTTTTTACTCTTTGCGCCTTGGTGTCTTGTTGGTGAATAATAAATGAAAACCCATCCCCTTTACCTCAACGGCGAGTTCGTCACGAGCGAACCCAGTCTCACCGTCGTCAACCCGGCCACCGGCGAGCCGTTCGAGAAAATTTCCACCGTCAGCCGCGCCCGCGTCGCGCAGGCCATCGCCGACGCGCACGCCGCCTTCTCGTCGTGGCGGCAGGTACCCGGCAAGGCGCGCGGTGATTTTCTGCTCAAGATCGCTGCGGAAGTCGAGCGCCGCAAGGACGACATCGCCCGTACGATGACGATGGAGAACGGCAAGCCCCTCACGCAAAGCAACGGCGAGGTCGCCATGACGATTGATCACCTGCGTTGGTTCGCCGAGGAGGCGCGGCGCGGTTACGGGCGCATCATCCCGAACCAGGTGGACGGCAAGCGGCACCTCGTCATCAAGACGCCGATGGGCGTCGTGGCCGCCATCAGCCCGTGGAATTTTCCGCTCGTGCTGGGCGTACGCAAAATCGCTCCCGCGCTGGCCGCCGGATGCACGGCGATTTTGAAACCGGCCAGCGCGACGCCGTTGTGCAACGTTCTTTTTGCCGAGTGCGTCCACGCCGCCGGCCTTCCCAAAGGCGTGTTTCAGCTTGTCGTTGGCAAAGCGTCCGAGATTGCGCAGGAATTTCTCGACAACCCGCTTTGCCGCAAGATCACCTTCACCGGCTCGACCGAGGTGGGCAGGCAACTCATCGCCGGCGCGGCAGTTGGCGTGAAACCGCTCTCGCTCGAACTGGGCGGCCATTCACCCGTGCTGGTGTTCGACGACGCCGACTTCGACAAGGCGCTCGAAGGAACAATGATCGCCAAGTTCCGCAACACCGGCCAGTCGTGCATCGCCGCCAACCGCATCTACACGCAACGCGACATCGCCGCGCGGTTTCTGCCCGCGTTCGTTGAGCGCGTGAAAGCGTTGAAGGTCGGCAACGGCCTGGAACCAGGTGTGGAAATCGGCGCGATGATCAACAAGGAGGCGCTAGACAAAGCGCTGCAACACATCGAGGACGCCCAGGCCAAGGGCGCGAAACTGCTTTGCGGCGGCAAACGCTGGGGCGCGGGGCCAGGCGAATTCCTCGAACCCACGGTGTTGACCGACGTGCCGGGCGCGTCCCTGGGCATGTGCGACGAAACCTTTGCCCCGGTGGCTTACGTGAATGTGTTCGACACGGAGGATGAGGCGGTGCGCCGCGCGAACGACACGCCCTACGGCCTCGCTGCCTACGTTTTCACGCGCGACTTGAACCGCGCGTTCCGCCTGATGGAGCAGCTTGAGGCCGGGATGATCGGCATCAACGATGGCGTCCCCACGACGAGCAACGCGCCTTTCGGCGGCGTGAAGCAGAGCGGCTGGGGGCGGGAACTCGGCAGCGAAGGGCTGGACGCGTTCCTGGAAACCAAGCACATTTCCCTTGGCATTGGTTGAACGGCAGCCTGAAGGCTGAACTCCAAACCGTTGCGTTTGGAGTCCACGCTTCAGCGTGTGGGGCGAGCGAATTAAACTTTAGAGCAATGCAAAACCGTATGGACAAACCCAAACCAGCCAACTTCGTCCCGCGGATACACTTGGCATGGGTCGAAAGACAGCCTGAAGGCTGAACTCCAAACCCGGCGGTTGGGAGTCCACGCTTCAGCGTGTGGGGCGAGCGAATTAAACTTTAGAGCAATGCAAAACCGTATGGACAAACCCAAACCCGCAACGTTCGTCCCGGCGGACGGCGGTTCATTCCGCTACGTCGAGAAATCCAATCCGCACACGTCGAACCTCCAGTTCCTCACCTGCGGCGTGTACGAACTGGCCGGCCCGATCCGCTCCGGTGCGCTCGCGCATCCCGGTGAAGAAGCGCTGTTGTTTGCCTGGCAAGGCAGGGCGACGGTGAGCCTTGCCGGGAAGGATTACACGCTCGAAACCTACGACGTGCTCTACATTCCCCGCGGCGCGGCGTTCCGGCTGGCACTCGACGGCGGCGAGGGCCGGGTCGTGGTCTGCCGCGCGCCAGCGGAAAAGGCGCACCCTGTTTTCCACGGAAAGTGGAGCGAGTTTTCGCGCGACGAGAAGCGCATCCGCCACCTCAAGGGCAAGGACGTGTTCCTGATGTTCGACGTGACCGAGCCGGCGGACAAGCTCATCGCGGGCTTCACGCTGTTTCAGCCGCACCAGCGGTCCTGGCCCCCGCACAATCATACCGACCAGGAGGAAATTTACATCTTCACCAAAGGGCGCGGCTCGATGGAAGTCTATGCCGACGAAGAGACAAAAAGTTTTGTCCGTTCGGTGAAGGAAGGCGACGCGGTGACGATTCCGATTTTGAACTATCACCCGGTGTTCAGCCAGGAGGAGGAGTTGCATTTCATCTGGTGCATCGCCGGCAATCGGTACTGGGTCGGCGACAAGAACAAGGATTTTATGACCGGCAAGGTGGACAAGTTGACGACGTAACACTTTGTAGCAGCCGACGTAAGGAGGCTCACTTCAAAAATGACGAATGACAAAATCCCAATGACGAAAGAAATTCCAAATGACGAATGACGAATTTGAAAACACGCCGCGTCAGGAAACGCGGCCTGCAGCGCTTCAGTTGTAGGCCGACTGCCTTCAGCCAACTAGGGAAGCAGGAATTTGCTTTGAAAGGTCCGGGGAAAACAATTTCAGCATGAAATTCGATCTCGAACGCGACGGCAATTTGATCGAAGCCGGCTTCTGGTTTGCAGTGGCTTTGTTTCTATTGTTCAAAGCGGTGAAGGCCCGCCGACGTTTGCGAACCATTCTCTCGGTTCTGTCCGTGGCGTTTTTTTTCTTTGGCATTTCCGACGTGATTGAATCGCGGACCGGCGCATGGTGGACACCGATCTGGCTTCTCCTTCTCAAAGCTGCTTGCGTGATGGTTTTCTTTTTCGGTTTTCGGGCGTACTTCAAATTGCCAAAGGACGAACACGCCGCCGCAAGGGAAGTGGAATCGAAAAAATGACCAACCAACTCGCAGTCGAAACTTTTGCCAGCGGTCAAATCATCCGCCATCCTGTTGGCAGCGAAAAGGGTTATTGGTCCGGCGCGCCGGGAGTGTTTTACGCGAGCGACGAAAAGGCCTGGTATCTCACGTATCGCATCCGTCGTCCGCGCGGGATTGAACCAGAACGCGGCGGTGAGGCGCGCATCGCGCGCTCGACAGATTTGAAGCAGTGGGACGACGTCTGGTCGGTCACGAAGGACAAATACAATTCCGCCTCCATCGAGCGCAGCTGCCTGCATCGCGGACAGGACGGCCTGTGGCGTTACTTCACGAGCTACGTTGATCCGGCGGACGGCCGCTGGTGCACAGCGGTGCTCAAGGCCACAGGCGTCCGCGAGCTTGATCCCGCCCGTCGCCAGGTCGTTTTCACGGGTTTGCCATTGAACCTCGAAGGCGTGAAGGACCCGTGGATTCTCGAAGTGGACGGCGTCTATCACCTGTTCCTGAGCGTTGCCATTCCGACGCCTAGAACGAGCGGCGGCTCGCACGCGACGCTCGACATCTTCAACACCGGCGAATGCAAATCCGGCACCGGCCTCGCCACCTCGCGCGACCTCGACCATTGGGAATGGCAGGGCGTCGTCTTTCAACCCGACCCCGGAGGGACGAGCTGCGCGAGTCCCACTTCAAAAGCAGCGGAAGCAAAGTCAGGGACTCGCGCAGCTCGTCCCTCCGAAAGCTGGGATTACTATTGCCGGCGCATCAACTCCGTCGTGCCTGTAGGAGCCGACGTGAGGAGGCTCACTTTATCCCAGAAAAATCAGAGTCTCGTTACCTCGACTCCTACGACACGCTATCTCGCCTTCTACGACGGCAGCGCGAGCCACCTGGAAAACTACGAGGAGAAAACCGGCCTCGCCGTCTCGACCGGCCTGCGCCACTGGCAGACGCTTACCCCCAACGGCCCTAAACTCACCAGCCCGCACGCCTCCACTTCTTTACGCTACCTCGATGCGAAACTGGCGAACGGCAATTGGCACATCTTCTACGAATTCGCACGGCCGGACGGCGCGCATGACCTGCGGCTAATCATCACCGGCCAGGCGGACCTGTCCAGCCTAGTCGCCCCGTGAAGCGAAAGCTCGCCATTGGATTCGTCGCCTGCCAGCTTGGAAAACCATGAGTGAATTTCCCGGCTATCTGACGGTCGCGGCCGCCGAACTCGGCAAGGGCACGCCGGTGAAAGTCCGCGTGCTCGGGGACATGGCGAGCATCGCGCGCGACATGGCTGGGGGGATGAAGGGCGAAATCCTCCGCGCCCGACGCGAGGGCCGCGCGGCGACGCTCATCGTGCCGGTCGGCCCGGTGGACCAGTTCCCCATCCTCGCCAAGGCCATCAATGACGAGCGGATGGATTGCCGCGAGGTCGTATTGATCAACATGGACGAGTATCTCACCGACGCGGACGAGTTTGTGGCCGCTGACCATCCGTTGAGCTTTCGCGGCTACATGGACCGCGCATTTTACAACCTGCTCGACCCATCGCTCGCGCCGCGACCGGAGAACCGCGTGTTTCCCGATCCGAAAAATTCCGGTGCGTTGCAGCGGCTCATTGACGAACGCGGGGGTGTGGAGGCCTGCTTCGGCGGCATCGGCATCAACGGACACATTGCCTTCAACGAGCCGCCGGAGGCTGACGACAACTTGCAAACCACCCCTCACCCTGCCCTCTCCCCTCCGAGGGGAGAGGAGGGCCGAAGTCCGGGTGAGGGGCGCAGTATGACCGTTGCACAATTCGCCGCGCTGCCCACGCGCGTGCTTTCGCTGGCACGCGAGACGCGCACGATCAACTCGGTGACGTTCGGCGGTGGCATCGAACTTGTCCCGCAACGCGCGGTGACGGTTGGGATGAAGGAAATCCTGGCGGCAAAGCGGCTGCGATTCTATTGCAATCGCCCCTGGCAGAGCGCCGTCGTCCGGCGCGTGCTGCACGGCCCGATCACGGCGGCGTGCCCAGCGTCGTTGTTGCGCACGCATCCGGACGCGGTGCTCACGGTCGCTGATTATGTGGCGGCGTTGCCTAACATCCAATTGCAGTGAGCGTGGCCGTTTCGGAAGGACGAGCTGCTCGGAGGGACGAGCTACGCGAGTCCCCATTCGAACGAACCGGCCGGAAAGTCAGGGACTCGCGTAGCTCCTCCCTCCGAAGAATGGGTTTGAGCAACGCGTCTTGAATTTGTCGCTCCATTATTCCAGCAGCGGCTGGTTCTTGGTTTCCGGCATAAAATAGATCACGACCGGGCCGAGCAGAAACAGCAGGCCGAGCAGCGTGACCGCCAGGCGCAGGTCCACCATCGACTTGAGGATCCCGGAAAACCAGAGCACCGAAGCCGCCAGCAGGCGCCCGCCATTGAAGCAAAAGCCGGCGCCCGTGGCGCGCAGGTGGTTGGGGAACAACTCCGGAAAATAAATCGCGTAGCCGGCGTGGATGCTCAACGTCAGGAACCCATAAACGGGCAGCACGCAAAGCATCTGCGCATAAGTTTGCGGCGCGTAGCACGCAAGAGGAACAATCATAAAGCCTAACACGTGCATCAGCGCAAAGGTGCGCCGGCGTCCCAGCCGCACCGCCAGCGGCCCGAAGGCGAGCAGCCCCAGTCCGCCGCCTGCAGCCTGCACAATGCCGTAGGCGAACTTGGCCTTGCTCGCGGCATCGGCCGGCGCCGCGCCGGTGCGCAGCAGCAGTTCCTTGGTCAAATCCTGTCCGGCCACGGTCACGCCCCAGAACAGGCCCAACCCCACGGCGGCAAGCGCCATGCCCAGGAGCGCACGCCCGCGCCAGCGGGGATTGCCGAGCAAGTCGCGCAAGCTGCCCATTTGCTCCTTTTCCGTCGCGGCCGCCTTCTCCCATCGCTCCGGCTCTTTGAGACGCGCGCGCACCCAAAGTGTCAGCAGCGCGGGGCCGACGCCGACCAGATAGGCGTAACGCCACTGTGCGCCGACGCAAAGCCCCGCCAGGGCGGCCAGCCACGTGCCGAGGACGCTGGTCGCATGGAAAATTCCCGACGCGTGCGCGCGCGCGTGCCCGGGAAACACCTCCGCAACGAGCGCCGCGGCCACCGCCCATTCGCCGCCGACGCCCATGGCAACGAGGAAACGCAACGGCGCCACCTGCCACAGTTCCGTGACGAAAAAAGTGAGGCCGGAGAAAATCGAGTAAAACAGGATCGTGACCACCATCGTGGGCCGGCGGCCCCAGCGGTCGGCCAGCGATCCAAACAAGATGCCGCCAAAGGTCCCGCCCGCCAGAAAGACGCCCAGGAAAATGTCGCCCCACTTCTTCACGTCGGGATGACTGCCGCTGACTTTGAGGAGCTCGGTGAGCAGGTCGTTGCGGGTGAGGTTGAAAATCTGGCCCTCGAAGGCGTCGAACACCCAACCCGCCGAGGCGATGGCGAGCACGAGCCACTGGTAAGCGGTCACGCCGGCATACCAGCGCGGCGCGGCGGCGGATGAAACGGGTTGCGACATCAGGCGTCCCTAAATCCGTTCGTAGAACCTGGCCAATTGATGGGGCGAAATCACGGCCACGACAAGTGTTTTTTCGCCCGATTTATAACTCCGCCGCGGCGGCGCCTTGACTTCGTGCCCGATGGTTGACTTCCGCTTTTGACCCTGAATCGGGATTGTGTTAGCGTTGAAGCAGGGTCCAGCGGCATGAAAAAGTCCTCGAACATCGGTGAATATTTGATCCAACGGCTCTACGACCATGGCGTGCGCCATATTTTCGGCATCCCCGGCGATTACGTCCTCGGCTTTTACGAACAATTGCACCGGAGCAAAATCCGGATCATCAACACCTGCGACGAACAGGGGGCCGGCTTCGCAGCGGACGCCTACGCGCGCGTGCGCGGACTGGGCGCGGTGTGCGTCACATATTGCGTGGGCGGCTTGAAGGTGGCCAACACCACAGCCGAGGCGTTCGCGGAAAAGTCGCCGGTGGTGGTCATCAGCGGCGCGCCGGGGATGAAGGAACGGGAGAAAAACCCCCTGCTCCATCACAAGGTGCGCGAGTTAGACACGCAGAAGAAAGTGTTCGAGCAACTCACGGTGGCGTCGACGGTGTTGAGCGATCCGCAAACGGCGCGGCCGGAAATTGACCGCGTATTGCGCGCCGCCATCCGCTTCAAGCGGCCCGTTTACATCGAGCTGCCGCGCGACCAGGTTTTTCAACCGGGCCTGCCGGACCATCGACCCGGTGTCTTGCGCGAGAGGAGCGACCCGCTGACCTTGAAGGAGGCCCTCGCCGAGGCGGTGGCCATGATCAATGCAGCCCGGCAGCCGGTGATCCTGGCCGATGTCGAGGTGCACCGCTTCGGGTTGCAGGACGAAATCATCCAACTGGCGCGCAACACCAATCTGCCGGTGGCGGTGACCATCATGGGCAAGTCCGTCATCGGCGAGCAGCACCCTTTTTATTTGGGCGTCTATGAAGGGGCGATGGGCCGGGAGGAAGTCCGGCGCTACGTGGAGTCGAGCGATTGCGTGATCATGCTGGGCACATTCATGACCGACATCAACCTGGGCGTGTTCACGGCGCGGCTGGACCCGGCCCGGTGCATTTCGGCCACGAGCGAAAAACTTTCGATCCGCTACCACAACTACGAGGAAGTGCGCTTCCAGGATTTTGTGCACGGGTTGCTGAAGGCGAAATTGCGACGGCGCGCGTCGAACCATGCGCCGCACCCACGGCCCGCGGCGGCCTTTCACCCGGCGCGCGGCGCGCGGCCCGTCACCGTGCAACGGTTATTCCAGCGCTTGAACGCTTTCCTGACCGACCGCACGGTGGTGGTGGCGGACGTGGGGGACGCATTGTTCGGCGCGGCGGATTTGTTCATTCATCAGCGGACGGAGTTTCTCGGCCCGGCGTATTACGCCTCGATGGGGTTTGCCGTGCCGGCGGGCATCGGCGCGCAACTGGCCAATCCGCATTTGCGCCCGCTGATCCTGGTGGGCGACGGCGCGTTCCAAATGACCGGCATGGAACTGTCCACGGCGGCGCGCTACGGACTGAACCCGGTCGTGCTGGTCCTGAACAATCGCGGTTACGGCACGGAACGGCACATTCAGGACGGACCGTACAACGATGTCGCGCCCTGGAATTATCATCGACTGCCGGAAGTGCTGGGAGCGGGACGCGGTTTTGAAGTCAACAGCGAGGAGGAACTGGATGAGGCGTTGCGGGCGGCGGAAAAACACACGGAAAGTTTTTGTTTGCTCGACGTGCACCTTGATCCGCTGGATCGTTCCCCGGCGCTGCAACGGTTGACGGAGCGGCTGTCCAAGCAGATTTCATGAGTGACAGGAGGGGGCCGGCTGAAAACGGAACTCCGAAGCGGGAAGGTTGATGAGAAGAATTCTCCGACCAGAGGTCGCACCTTGCTCCCACGAGCCGTAGCCGCTGACGTGAGGAGGCGGTCCGTAAAACCATTGACCCCTCCGCCTCCTCACGTCGGCGGCTACGAGGTTCATGGAAGGGACGAGCGCGAACGGGCTGTGAGGTGTCGACCAACACAGGTTCCGCTTGCGAATTGGCATGACGAGTTGTTTGCCGCGCGCTATAAGGGGCCGATGCGTTGGCAGCGTTTGCGAAGTTGGGTGGCCGCGTGCGGTTTTGCGGTCGTTGTTTTTTATTTGGGTTGCGCTTCGCTGGCAGACAGCCCTTCCGCCAAAACGTTGTTTGACGAACATTATCGCGTGCCGTTGCGGATTCATCTTTTGCAGGCCAGGGACCAACCGCGCCTTCAGACCACGCTCACGCCAGGCGACATCAAACGAATCCTCGGCAAGGTCAACCTGGTCTGGGCGCAGGCGGGCATTGAGTTTTCCCTTGAATCGCTCGTCCAGGAGGAAGCCAGCGTGAAAAGCCTGGAAACGCTGCCGGGGCAGGAAGGCAAAGACCGCTGGCTCTTGAAGCTGCTTCCGCAAGCGAGCCGGGGCGGGCGCGTGTTCAACGTTTATTACGTCAAAGAAATGTCGCCCAACGGCTATTGGTCCGGCGGCGTGGTGTTGGTGAAGGACACGGCGAAGCTCCGCGAGGTGCCCGGCGGGATTGATGAGCCGTTGCCGCGCGTCACGTCCCACGAACTGGGCCACGCGCTGGGACTGGCGCATCGCCAGGACACCACCAACCTCATGGCCTCCGGCACGACGGGGACCCGGCTCAACGAAGCGGAAATCCAGAAGGCGCGGGAAACGGCGAAGAAACTGGAGTGGGTGAAGAAGGAGCCGGCGAAGAGGTGAAACGGCAAACAGGCCAAGGCGCTTCGTTCCCGCTCCAAGAGGAGGATCGAAGCTCAAAACTCAACGCTCGAAGGAAGCACCCAGGCCGAGGCTCCGATGGCTCCAAGCGATGATGCGTACAGGGCTGTCGAATTACGGCGTGGCCGAGCGTCGCCAAGCCAGCCAGGCCTGCTCCCATTCCTGTCTGCCGGCCAGCACGTCGGCTTCGAGCAGGTTAAAGGAAGGCGGGCACTGCGGCAGCACAAGCAGGCGGCGGATGACCGTAAGCGCCTCGTCGGTTTGCCCTTCTTTGAGGAGCGCTTGGTACAAAGCCAGGCCGGCAACAAAGTCTGTGGACCGATATGCGAATTGCTGGCGCAACTGCTCCGGCGATTTGCCCTCTTTCAAATCGGGCAGTTCCGGTGACTTGGAATAGCGCCGGGCGATTTCCCAGGCGGATTGAAAATCCTTGCGCCCGGCGTGCAGCGCGGCCCAGACGCGCCAGCCCGTTTCCCGCCAGGCCGGATGCCGTTGAAACCCCGCTTCGAGCGCCGCGCCGTCGCCCCGGTCGAGCCACATCGCAAAAAGTTTTTGGAGCTGCTCCGGCGAGAGTGATTTCAGGTCGGGATCGCGGGCCAGCAGGTCCTTCAGCGTCCCGGCAAATTCCTTCCCCGTCGCGACCTGCAGGAACATTATCTGCAGGCGAGCGTCATGGCCCGCCAACGCGCGAAACGCCGGACTCATTTCCGGGAAGTTTTGTGCCCGACAGAGCATTTTTTCGTAAAGCTCGACCGATCGCCGCGGGTCCCGCTGCAACGCCTCCTGCCAGGCGGCCAGGGCAAGCGCCGGTTCACGGCCGATCCAGGGCTGGTCCTCGCGCATATCCGGTTCGCGGCTCAACCAGTTGTTCCCCTCTTCCAGCGCCACCGTGGGGGCCGGTTCCAAATACCGTGCGATGGCGAAATCCGTCAGGGCCGGGCGCGTGGACGGTTCGCTCAGGGCTCTGGCGGTGGCACGCTGAAAGTAAAACTGCCAGTTCAACGGCGCCAGCCGCAACGCCTCCGTGGTGAGCTGGACGACCTCGGGGAAATTGGTGCGGGCGGCGGCGGCGTCGATTTTCAACGTCAACTCCGCCACGGTCGCCGAAGTGGGAAAGGTTCTGAGACGCGCGACCGACGCCAACCACCAGAGACTCACGACCGCCAGCCCCAGCGCCAGCGCACGAAAAACAACGCCCACCGCGCGCGACTGGCCGGAAAGCCAGCGCGTGTGCCCCCCCCGGCTCAACAGGAAAATGGCCGGCCAGAGCGTCCCCACGCGGTGCCCCGAAACATCCACCAGGCTGTGAATGATAAACAGGAGAACCGCCACCAGCGCCGCCGAACGCAGGATGCGGTTCGACCCGCGGTCAAAGGGCCAGCATCGCGCCAGCAGCAACGGCAGCCCCGCCCCCAGCACCAGCAGCACCGGCCAGCCCAGTTCCGTTCCCGCCCAGAGCCAGTCGCTTTCCGGATGCAGCACCGAGTTGGCATTGGCCGAGAGCTTTCGGTAGCGGGCGAAGACTTCTTCAAAGTTGGCCAGGCCGACGCCGTGCCAGGATGAATCTTTCGCCAGCGTCAGCACATCGCGGTAGATCAGCAGACGCAATTCCCCGGTGGCGATGTCGGTGGACGAGCCTTGCCAGAGGAATCGCTCCCGCGTCCTTCCGCCCAGCACAAAAAAAAGCGAGCCTGCCAACAGCAGCCCCGCCAGACCAATCACCACCCAGCGGCTCTTTCGCAACATCCTCGCGATCCAGATCAGCCACAGCAGGATGCCGGCGACAAACAGCAGGATGCCGGCGCGCGAAAACGCCAGCACCAGACCCACGCCGCACAGGCCGCAGACCGCCGCCCAAAACAGGCCGGTCACCCGGCGGTTGACCCAGTCCTCGACCGCCAGCGCCAGGGCCACCAGGCCGCCGAGCGCGAGCAGGTTGGCCATCTGATTGCGATTAGGGAAAAATCCGAACCGCTGCACGGGCTCCGTGGGAGCAGGCGGCGCCGCCGTGAACCAGGCAAACAGCGAGGCCAGCGTGATGAAAAAAATTCCCCACGCGTAAAGTTCCAGGACCAGGCGGCGCGGCAAATGCCACGGCCGCGCCAGCAAATAGTACGTCCATGCCAGTCCAGCCACGAGGAAGAGCGCCGATTCGAGAGTCAGCCACGGCTGCGGGGAAAATGTTTCCGGCAACGACACTTGAAAATCGCGGGTCAAAGCCGCGCGCCACGGGACCTCTGGAAACCAGACGGCCGGCAGAAGCGCCACAAATCCGAGCAAAGCCAGCGCCACGAAGATCACCGTCAGTTTGAGCGGGAGCGGATTCGGCGGCGGTGAAAGAAAAAACAAAACCGCAGCGCCCAGCGCCAGCACCGCCTGGGCCCAAAGCTGGTTGGTCGCGCCGAGCGCCGGCGCCAGCAGCGTCAGACCGACGACCCAAAGGTCCGCCGTGGCGGAGGAAATTTGTAATTTCAGTTGCAAGGTTTAAGCTCCACGGCGTGGCGAACCGGAGAAAAGGTATGAGGTATGAGGTATGAAATTGGATGGTGGGAGCCGTCTTTTTTCATGCCTCATACCTCATAATTCATACCTCATAACTGCGCTTGCGACGGCTCGGCGGCGGCTGGAACAGCGGCGTCAAAGCGCACCGGCAGGCGATGCAACAACTGCCAGCGCCGCGCGGCCTTCAGCCAGGCCTCCGAGGCCAGTTCGGTGAGCAGGCTGAACACCTTGGCCGGCAACACTTGTTTGGGGGCGGAGAATTCCAGCCTCATCGTCTTGCCCACGTCGAGTTGATGCGCCTCCTGCAGGATCTCGACGCCCGCCGGTTGAAAACCGGGGTGCCGCCAGATTTTTTCGCCATCTTCAAGCTGGAGCCGGACTTGCGAGAAGCGCAGTTTATGGACGAGGAACTGGAAGCTTTCCCACAACTCCGCGATGGAATGGCAGCGTTCGGCCTCCATTTCCAGCCAGTCGCCCAGGGTCAGCGCGTAGCGCGCCTCCTTGCGGATCTGGCCGGGATTTTCCACCAGTTTGCGGACGGCCAGCCAATGCTGGATCAACCCAAAGGAACGGATGCCCACCACCCCGGTCAACAGCAGGAAGCTGATCATCACCGGCAAGAACCGGTTCTCCGACCATAAGAGGCTGAAGCCCATCAACAAGAAAACCAGCGACACCGCGTAGAGAATCAACACGGTGCTCGTGGTCGAATACCCGGAATGCACCAGCCGATGATGAATGTGTTTGGTGTCGGGCCGGAAGATGGGCAGCCCTTTGAGCCAGCGCCGCGCGATGGCCAGGCCGACATCGGCGATGGGCAGCGCCAGGGCCAGGACTGGCGCGACGATGGCGACCGCCACCGTGCCTTTGTAGGAATTGAGGATGGACAACACGCCAATCAAAAAGCCCAGCAGGTAGGCGCCGCCATCGCCCATGTAAATTTTCGCCGGCGGGAAGTTGAAAAATAAAAAACCGAGCAGCGCGCCCGCCATCCCGACCGCCAGGAGGATGGAAAAAGAGACGTCCACGTGAAGCCCCACATAAGCCAGCAGGCACATGACCATGAAGCAAATGCCCCCGGCCAGTCCATCCAGCCCGTCCACCAGGTTGATCAGGTTGGTCAGGGCCACCAGCCAGATGACCGTCACCGGAAAACCCCAGCCACCCAGATCATAGACGGTGTCGGTGACGGGATTTTTGAAGCTGCCAATCTCGACGCCGCACGACCAGACGCTGGCGGCGATGAGCATTTGGACGCCGAATTTGACTTTGGCGCCAACCGGCCGGACGTCGTCGAGCAGCCCCAGGAAAAACATCGCCAGCGAACTCAGAATGACACCGCCGTTGAGCCGCAAACCGACCGGTTGGACGGAAAAGGCATACGCGGCCGCCGAAACCGCCATCAACGCCACGGCAAACGCGATGCCGCCCAGCCGGGGAATGGGGTCGCTGTGGGTCTGGTGGAACTGCCGACGTGCCGTAGCGCCAAGGCGAATCGAGCGTCGGATGATGAGTGAAATCAAAAGCCAACTGATCGTGAACCCTAACAATCCGCAAGCCAGCGTATGCAACAGACTCATCGTGGTACTACTTTCCAGCTCGTGACACCGGGACGTCCCGGTTTATAGCCCGGCGGCTGCAAAAATCAAAACCGCAATTTTACTCTGTGCAAATCCGGTCGAACAGGCGGTGGAATTCGCCGGCGGCCTCGGCGAGTCCGTGTTCCCGGGCGAATTGTCCGGCGCGCGCGCCGGCGGCTGCCAACGCCTCCGGTTGTCCGGCCCAATGCATCAGGCAATCGGCCAATGCGCGGCCCGAAGCCGCCGGAACAACACTGCCGCAGCCGTGGCTGCTGATGATTTGCGCCACTTCGGACTCCGGCGGTCCAAGAAAAACGCAGGGCCGGCCGGCCGCCAGCGCCGTGTAGACCTTGCTGGGCACCACCAAACCACAAAGCTCTTCACGCATGGACGCCAGATGAAGGTCCGCCGCGCCCAGACTGAACGCCAGCTTTTCGCGTGGTTGAGGTGGAAGGAATCGAACATTGCCGAGCTTTCGGGCCTCCGCTTCACTTCGTACCGAAGGCAGACGCGGACCCTCGCCGACGAAAAGGAAAAGAGCTCGGGGCAATTCTTTCTGCAGCAGCGCCGCCGCGTCGAGCATGGCCTCGAAAGGATGCGCCAGCCCCAGGTTGCCGGAATACATCACGACGAAACGGTCCACCAGCCCGTGTTCCTCCCGGAACGGATTGGCCGCCGGGGCAACCGGATGGAGTTCGGCCGCGTCCGCCCAGTTGCCGATCAATGCGATGGTTGAAGGCTGCAGGCCGCGTTCCAAAAGTCGTTGATTCATGCATCGGCCCACGGCAACGATTCGGTCGTAGCGGCGCAGCGCGCACACGGCCAGGCGCCGCAAACCGCGCGCGGTGAAACCGCCGGATTTGATCACGCCCAGTCGTTCGGCCAGATCCGGATAAATGTCCTGCGCCCAATGAACCAGCCGGCAGCGTTTGAAGCACTTCAAGACCGGCCCCAACACCAGTTGCAACGGCGGGTCGGTCAGGGTTACCACCACGTCGGCGCGCGGCAAACGCAGCGCCCGCCACAGCATGGCCGGGTAAAGCGTCAAATAACTCAAGGCGCGCCGCCAATGTCGCGCGCGAGTAAACGGCAGTCCGCCCACCCATTCGAGCCGGACCCCATGCCGCTGCTCGCGCCTGGCCGTGGAACCCGGCGGGCGGGCAGCGATCACCGTCACCGACCAGCCGGCCCTGGCCAGTTCCACCGCCAGCGCGGCCAATAATTCGCCCGTGGCCCCCTCGGCGGGCGGGTGGACGCGGTTGATGAACAAAATGGATCGTGGCGCCAAGGCGGGTTCAGTGACCGGTATTCAGCGGCGAGATGCCATAGCGAAGAAAATACCAGCCGATCTTGACATACTCGCGGAGGATCGAAATCGCCCGGTCCCGCAGCGGCGCCGGGTAAGTCTCCCAGATGTGTTGGGCCGCCACGGGGAAGAATTGAACGCCGGGCGAATAGAACCGGAACGTGGTCAGGGCGCGGCGTGTGTGATAGCGCGACGTCACCAGCAGCGCCCGCCTTACCTTGCGTTCCGCGAGCAAACGGCTGGCGAATTGCGCATTCTCGCGGGTGCTGTCCGAGACGCCTTCCACCGAAATGGCGGCCTCGGGAATTCCGCCCGCGATCAACCGCTGGCGGACCAGTTCGCCGTCCGAGCCGGAAACCAGGACCGTTTGAGCCGCGCCCTGCCGGAACAACTCCATGCAGCGCGGCGCGCGGGTTTCCGATTCACCGCCGAGAACGATGATGACATCCGCCGTTCCGGTGGTCCGGCTTTCCACGACCAAAAAGTACGGCGCAAAAACGAACGCCGCCACGAACACCAGGGTCGTGACGAGCGTTGTTCCCAACAGGCAACGCAACCACTTTCTGAGCCGGGGATTCACGAACGAGTGCGCCTGATCAAAGCCGGTTTGATAGGGTGGGGCGAGACTCCGTCGAGCCTTGTGCCTCCAAAATTGACCTGGCTCGACGGAGTCTCGCCCCACCAAGCCCGGCTTTCTGATACGGCTGCGAACCTGCTCACAACTTTTGCAAAATGTCTTCCGGTTCCGGACCGCCTGACAACCAGCGATACATCCGTTCCAGCGCGCCCAGCACGTACGCCAGCGAATAGTGCTCCTCCACCAGTTGGCGGCCGCGCTCGCCCATCTTTTTGCGGCAGGCCGGATCGGTGTCCAACGCTTCGCTCAAGACCGATTCCAACGAAGGACCAGACGCTTCGGCCAGCCAGCCGCAATTTTTGACGGGCAACTCCTCCCACGGCGTGCCGTGCGTGGTGACGACGGGAGTTCCATGGGCCAGCGCTTCGGCCACGGTGTTGCCGAAATTCTCGGCGTAGGTCGGCAGGACATAACAGGCGGCGTGGGTGTACAGCCAGGTTTTTTGCGCTTCGTTGACCTGCCCCGTCCAGACACAGCGGGACGCGACGCCTAAATCGCCGGCCATCTGCCGGCACTTTTGGAGATAGTCCGGCGCGCCGGTGCCTGCGACGGCCAGTTGCCAGTCGGGAAAACGGGACGCCAATTTCGCCCAGGCGTGCAGCAACAGTTCGATCCCCTTTTTCTGATGAATGCGGGCCAGGTAGAGCAGGAACGGGGCTTTCTCCAACTCCGGCCATGGACTGGCAGCGGGCAATGATTTTTGCTGGCGCGCGATCAGGTTGGAATCCACCCCCACAGGAATGACGGCGAGCGGGGCGCGGAAACCGAGGCGGCGAAGCTGGTTCGCTTCGCGGGGAGAATTCACATGCAAACCGGAGGCGCGCCGCAACAAATCGTCCTGAAACCAATGGCGGGTCAGCCATTTTTGCAGCCCTTTTTGCCGCAAGCCGTACGGATCGTACATGCCCATGAGTTCGACCAGGTAGGGCCGCCGGTGCCGGCGCGCGGCGAGCGCGCCGTAATGCATGGCGCGCAGCCAGGTGCCGTGCAGATGGTAAATGTCCGCCGCTTCGGCCCCGGCCAGCCGCGCGCGCATTTCCGCCGAACGCCCCAGTTTGGCGGGGAAACCGACGCGGTGGACGAACATCTGCACCGGCGGCGGCAATCGGATGGCGGGCGAGGTGTGGGGATAGCCTTCCAGCACCCAGGCCGAGACTTCATGACCTTGCTGAACCTGGCCCTGGCAATAGTTGGTCAGTGAGTGACACGGGCCTCCATGCTCGGGCGAAAAAATTCCCTGGATGTGGCAGATGTGCATCGTGGCGCCTGGGACCAAAAACGTTCCGTCCGCCGGCTCAACGGGTCGCCGGTGTCAGCGCCATAGCTCGATCGCCTCGGCGCCGGCCTGGAGAAATTTTCTCACGCCGTCGGCCAGCGTATGGCGGGTGACGCTCTGGAGCGCCGCTTGCGAGCGCCCGGCCCACTGCGCCGCGTTGAGTTGCGCGGCCTGCCGCAGCGCCGAATAAAGTTCCTGCGCGTCACCGGCCGGGATGAGCCAGCCGTTGCTCCCACTTTGGACGAAATCCAGCGCCGCGCCGGTCCGGTCAGTACCGATCACGGGCAACCCCGCGGCCAGGCCCTCGACGACGATCAACCCCCAGCCATCGTGGCGCGAGGGCGCGCATAACACGTCGGCCTGCCGATAATACGCCGGCAATTCCTCCCAATCCTTGAAGCCGAGAAACTCGACCTGGCTGGCAACGTCGCGCAGTTCAATCTCCATCGGCCGCCGCAAGGGACCGTCGCCCAGAATGCGCAGCCGGGTGTGGGGAAATTCCTTCGCCACCCGGGCAAAAGCGGTCGCCAGCAAATCCACTCCTTTGCGCGCAATCAGCGCACCGGAGAACAGAAACGTCAGCGGCTGGTGCAGCCCTTGCGCGGGGCGGTCACCGATTTGAAAACGGTCCAGATCGGAAAAGTAGGAAAGATTGACATAACGTCGGCGCTCGCCGAACTCCTGCCGGTAGCGGTCCACCGCGAACTGGCCGATGCCCCAGATGGGCGCGGCGGAACGATGCAGCGCGCGCAGTTTCCAGCGGCGGACAAACGACCCGGCCCATGCCCAGCGGGTGACGCCCATCCGCTCACCCCAGAAACACCAGGGTTTTCCGCTGCGGACACGGCGCGCCATCAGGCGGCTGGCAAAGGGATGACGGTAATAGTTGAACACGGCCAGGTCGGCGGCGTCCACCCACGGCAGGGCCGTTCCATATTTTTCCGGTTCGTCGGCCAGCACCAGATGATCATGGTCAATTTTCCTCTGCCCCCAACTGCGCGTCGGCCATTGGCCGTAGAGATAAAGCACGCGCAACGAGCAGCCGCCGGATCGCGCGATGGCATTAAAAAACTCCACCTGATAGGGTGAGGTCAGGTGCGTGAGGAGGACGATCTGCGGAGAATAAACCACGGCAAGGCCCGGGTTTGGGCTCTGGGGTCAGGGGTCTAGGTATTGGGAGAGACAGCTAAACCGGGTGAGGCACCGGCAGGGCCACCGGCCCCTTATGAAATAAACGATAGAGCCAGCAAATGAAAATCCAGGCCAGCACCACGTAACTGATCAGCACGAGGTCCAGCATGGAGCGCACGCCTGCGAAAAGCGCCATCATGGCGGCGCTGTAAACGACGTGGGCGCCGAACCCGGCGCCTTGCGTCAACAGCCGGCTGGCCATTCCCGCCAAGCTGCCATAAACCCAGCCGCCGAGAATCACCGCCCAAAAACCGCCCGTGACCCACAGCTCGCCCACCGCCGAGGAGGACAACGACACCATCCGCAGGCCCAGCGCCGAGGGCAAATCGAATCCCGGATCAACCGGTTTTCCCGCCCAGAACACTCGCGGAATCGGCCGGACCAGCACGTAGATCGGATATTTCTCCCAAACGTGCGGGTATTGCGCCGGGACGAGTTGCACGATTTGCGCCAGCCGCAGAAAATTGTCGTCCACATGAATGTACTCCGGCTTCTGCACGTCCATGCCGAACTCATCTTCGATCAACATGACGCCCAAGCCGATGTTGCGATATTCGAGCATGGTCTGCATGATGAACAGCACCGTTCCGATGCCGATCGCCGCGGGAAGGAAGACGCGCATGCGGATTTGCTTCTGGCTGAGCACCCACAGGATGATCGCCATGCCGAAAATGACCCCGATGATCCGGCGGCCTCCTTCCTGCGCCAGAAATGCTGATATCGTCACCGAGAGCACCAGGGAGATCAGGGTCTTGAAATTCAACCAGCCCGACTTGCTGGCCATCACGACCGTAAACGCCGGCAGCAGGTAGCCGAAATATTGCATGTGGTCGCGAAAGGCATTCCAGCTCCCCAGTTGGGTGCGCGCCCATGGCGCATCGAACCGCGGCTGGGTCAGATAAAAGAGCATCTCCAGGGGATCAAAGTCACAAGGATAGGCATACTTGAACATCCCCAACAGAAACGACACCACGATGATCGTGAAAAAGGCGTTCGGCCGGATGTCATACGAAGCCGACTCCACCACCAGTTTGGGCAGCCGCCACGGCCGATGAAAGCAGGCCAGCCAGACGCCGCACACAAAAAGTCCGATGGCGATAAAACTGGTTTTCACTTCATCCGTGGTGATGCGTTCCATTTCGTACGCGCTTTGAATCTGGTCCAGCAGCAACCAGTAAATGGGGGCCAGGACCAGCAGGTGCTCGCCCCGCAAAATGGACTTGAGACTGCGAAAGGCCGTGGCCAGGGGAACCAACAACAACCCGACGGCCATCACCAGGGACGGCAGGAAGAGCGCCCCTTTCGGCTCCGGCTCGTCCGGCGTCAAGGCCACCGCCATAAAGGTGGCAAAAATTGTGACGCCGATACCGGCCCAAGGATAAACCGGCAGTTGGTCGCCGGCCTCAATTTTCGTTTCAGCCGTCATTACTGATCAAATTACCATGCCGTTCATCGTACCCGCCGGTGTCTGACAAAGGTGCTTAATATACCACGGACCACGCCTAAAATAAATCGATAAGTTGCTCCTGCAACCGCACCAGGCTGAAGGGTTCGTCAGCCGCCGCGTTGCGGGAAAGGTGCTCCAATCGCTGCGGTTCCCGTACACAAGTCAGTAAAGCCTCCGCGATGGCGCCGGCAGAAATTTCCTCCAGCCGAAGACCATTCTCGCCGTGCCTCACCACGTCCCCGCAGAAACGGGAGGCGATGATCGGCAGCTTCCACGCCTGGGCTTCAAGTTGCGTCAGGCCGAACCCGTCGGAAAATGTCGGGAACAGAAACACGTCGGCCTCCTGGTAATAGCGCGCGGCCGCGCCGCGCGGCACCCCGCCCACCCAACGAACCTGCGGGTGGTTCAACCAATCCGGCGGCACTTCGATCTGCAACGGCCCGACAAACCAGAACTCGACCGGCTCGTTTTGCAGCAGCCGTATGGCCTCCAGAATGACCGCCACGCCCTTGCGCAAGTTCACCTGCCCAAGAAATAAAACCCGCAACGGTCGCTGCGCCGTAAAGGCCGCCGGGTAAGTCCTCCGGAACCCCGCCGTCCCGTCCGGCGACTCGTAGGCCAGGGGCACCACGCGGATTTTTTTCTCGGGCACCCCTTCCTCCAACAGCGCCTGCTGTGACCAGGAGGAATTCACCACGATGCGGTCGGCCAGTTCGCATTCTTCCCGCCAGGCCCGCCAATAGTCCGCCGGGGCCGGCTGCCATTGGCCGGATTGGGCCGGATGCTGCTGGTAAAGGCGGGCCACGAGGCGTTCTTCCGGCGGGCCGGGATCAATCTGTCCGAGGACCGTCTGCCAGCCCTTTGCTTTGGCAAACTGAAAGAGGCGGCGGGCCGTGTAGCTGTAGGAAAACAGCCGGTAGGACGGCGCGCGCGGTTCGCTGGCCAGGCGTGACAACGCCTGCAAGGCGCGTTCTTGAAACCAGTCGTTTCGCCGAAGGATCAGTTCCCATCCCTTCGTTCCGCAAACCCTCTGCGCCGCTTCAAAGAAAATGGCGGACCCGTTCCACGCCCGGACTTGCGCCGTGGCCAGTTCCGGGTGGTAGCGCTCCCGAAGTTTGCGCGGATAAAACCACCTGGCCCGGCGGGTCGGAGCGACCCAGACATCGCTGAGGAATTGAGCCAGAGCACCGGCCTGGTGCAGGGCGCGGGGGATCGAATAATGTTCGCGCGCTCCCAGTTGGCAGCAAACCCACCGTGGCAAGTCCCGCGTCTTCACTGCGCTTGTTGGGAGGCCGTCCCGGCCCGCGCCGCCGAGGCCGTCCAGCGTGCCAACCGCTCGGTTAATTGCCGGCGGCCGTCCTCATTCAAGTGATAGGGATCGCGGAATTGTTGGTAATCCCGCGAAGGTTCGCCCCAGTCGAGAAACTCGATGGCCTGGGCGCGGCAAAGATCACCCACCGTGGACCGGATCTGCCGGTAAGGAATGTGGGGACAACAGGTGTTGTGAAAATTCACCAGCACGTCGGTGACCGGCAGCAGCACCACGGCGATCTGCCGCACGTGATGGCGCCGGCACGTGTCCGCCAGAACAGAAAATGCCTCCGTGTCCAAAGCATAGTCTTGCGCCAGGCTGTTAAACCAGGGATCGTCCCGGGGAATCGGCTGACCGGAGAAGGCGGCAGCGGTCGGGGAAGGCGCGCCGCCGGTTTCGGGGTGCCGCCATCCTCCCATCCAATGGGCCAGATGTTGGCGCAGGGAGATGACCTGCATTTTGATGTCCTGGCGCGCCGC
This sequence comes from uncultured Verrucomicrobiota bacterium, assembly GCA_964539075.1. Classification (GTDB taxonomy): domain Bacteria; phylum Verrucomicrobiota; class Verrucomicrobiia; order Limisphaerales; family CAZIFU01; genus CAZIFU01. The sequence continues at coordinate 50,455 of CAZIFU010000010.1, forward strand.
ACGCAGCGCGAGCAGGCTTTCTTCCGCCGGCAGTGCGCCGGTCGCGGCGATGCGGATATATTCCCTGGAGATAGCCGCGCGGTTGCCGCCGGCGTTGAGGTCGTCCTTGGTGAGCAGCACCACGACCGCGGCGGGCGCAGCGGAACAGCGGTTGAGATAAAAATCGAGCATGGCCGCCGAGCCGCGCAGCGTCGCCGAGCCGTGCGTGAGTTTGGCCACCGTCAAACCGCCCAGCTCAGTGAGCCGGGCCTCGTCAATTCCGTAAGCCAGCGTGCTGTTGCCTAACAACCAAATGCCGGGCCGCCCGGCGCGAAGCCGGGCCAACTGCCGGGTAACATGCTGCCGCAGGGAGACGTCCACCTGCAGCAGTTTCTGGTGAACCAGCCATTGCGCGGCGCCTTCGGCCAGCAACAGCAGGCCCAGAGCAAACAGCGCCCCGACCGGCAGACGCCAGGGACCGCGCAGCGTGTCAAAACTGAAAATAGATGAACGGGGTATCATTGTTCTCGCCCATCACCAGCAGCAGAAAGAGCATGGCGGCCATCGCCAGCCCGCGCGCCGGCCAGGGCCAGGCCAGCAGGGCGGTGTGTTCCTGCTTCCGATGCTGCGGCCAATCCACCAGCAACACCAGCAGCGCGAAAAAGGCGATGTAAACGACGTCGCGCAGATTGATGGCCGCCAGTCCGCCACGAAAAGCAAACAGACCGGCCAGATATTGGCCGGCGACACCCAAGGAGGGCGCGCGAAAGAAAATCCAGGTGAACAGCACCAGGTGGAAGGTGCCCAGCACGAGGAGCACGCGTCGGAGCGGTGACCAGAAACTTGTCGCCGCTTCCGATGTCGCCGTGTTTTTTCCACTCCCCATCCATTTGTGGATGGCGAGGTACACGCCGTGCAAGCCCCCCCAGATGACGAAGGTCCAGTGGGCGCCGTGCCATAAGCCGCCGAGGACCATTGTGAGCATGAGATTGCGGTAGGTTTTGAAGTTGCCCAGCCGGTTGCCCCCCAGCGGAATGTAGAGGTAGTCGCGCAGCCAGGTGGAGAGCGAGATGTGCCACCGCCGCCAGAATTCCGTGATATTCGCCGACAAGTAAGGCTGGTTGAAATTGATCATCAGCTCAATCCCCATCAGCCGGCTGCAACCGCGCGCAATGTCACTGTAGCCCGAAAAGTCGCAATAAATCTGAATGGCGAACAGCCAGATGCCTTTGAGCAAAACGACCCAGGAAGCTGTGGCCGAATGGTGGAAAATGTCCTCCACCAGGGGCGCCACGGTGTCGGCGACGGCCATTTTTTTGAAAAACCCGAGGAGCATCAGCAGCGCGCCCGAATAAACCATCGCGCCGTCCACCCGCCGCGTGCGGTTCAATTCGCCGAGCAACCGCCCGGCGCGTTCGATCGGCCCCGCCACGAGTTGCGGGAAGTAGGTGACGTAAAGCGCGAAGGTTGGAAAATCGCGCGTCGGCTCCATTTTGCCGCGATAAACGTCCAGCGCATAAGAGAGCGTCTGAAAGGTGTAAAACGAAATGCCGACGGGCAGGATGATGTGGAGCACCGGCAGATGGGGTTGAAAGCCCATCGCCTGAAGCGCGTTCCCGGCTGAATCAATGAAAAAGTTGTAATACTTGAAGAAGCCGAGAATGCCGAGGTTGCCGACCAGGCTGCAACTGATGATGAGCTTTCGCCGCCGGCCCGTGGCACGGTGGACGGCCAGCGCGACAAAATAATCCAGCACCGTTGAAATCCACAACAGGCTCAGGAACCGCCAATCCCACCAGCCGTAAAACAGGTAACTGGCGGCCAGCAGCATGGCGTTTTGCGCCCGGTGGGAAAGGCAGTAGTAGAGGCCCAACACCACAGGCAGAAAAATCGCGAACTCGAGGCTGTTAAAGAGCATCGCTTGTGAATTTCAAAAACAGGTGGCTCAATCCGGCCGGGCCAAAAGCCAGCGGTTGTCCAGGATCGGGCGGAATTCCGGCAGCAACGCCCGCCACCACGCCCTGGAAATGATTTCCGTCCGGTAGCCGCGCGCCTGGAACCAGCCGAGGCATTCCTCTTCCAACTCCCGCGAATGCGTTTCGACCAGCCATAACAAGCCTTTCAAATGCGGGCTGGCTTCCACGCTCCGCAGCACACCGCCCTCGTCGCCGTCCACGTCAATTTTCAACAGGATGGGCCGGGGCAGTTGGGCGATCACCTCGGCCACTGGCAAATAACCGTCGCCCTGGCCGATCAACCGGCGCACGACTTGGAAGCGCGCGTCGGGGTGCCAGCCGTTGGCGGCGGCATTGGCCAGAAGTTCCTCGGCGGAGGGGCCGGCTTCGCACGCGATAACGCGCTCGGCGCCCGATTTCAAAAAAATCAGCGTGTAATAGCCATCGTTCGACCCGACATCCACGAGGCTTTTGCACAGCGGAATCAGTTTTCGCAGCGCCGGCGCCAGTTCGATTTCTTCAAAACCCCAGAGCCGTTGTGTCCGGTGTTGCAGGTCCACGTGCATCAAAATCCCCTTGGCCAGCCCGCCCTTGATCCGCCACAATTTTCGGCCCTTGGGCAGCAACAGCCGTTTGAGGAGTCGCTTCATGAGCCAGGAGTCACCGCAAGGAAGCAAAGTGATCGACAAGGCGCGTGACAAACGCCAGAGCGGTGAATGTGGTATTGGCGTTGCTGATGGTCCGGAAGGAGGCCGCACCCGCCACGTAAAGGTTGCTGGTGCCGAACACCCGTAGATTGCGGTCCACGACCCCATCCTGTTCTGACCTGGCGATACAGGCCCCTCCGGCCTGATGGTAGTTGTCGCGAAGTGTGGCCAGAAACACCGGGTCCAAATTCAACAGATCCTCCGAGATCTTGAGGTGAGCCAGCCCGGCGGCACGTAGAGCCCGGTCGCAGCGAAGTGCGAATTCCCGGATCGACCCGAGTTCCTCGCTTCCCGCCTTCCAATCGAGAATCACTCTGGGCAAACCGAACACATCGGTCACTGAGGAATCAATGGTGATCCGGCTCTCCCGGAGGGGAACTTGCTCGCTTTGAACCCCAAGGGATATCTTGGAGGTGCTTGGGACGTAGATCCGATTCGCCTTCAGGTATTTCCACATCAGGGGCAGCAAGTGCTTGCCACAGGCTCTGAGATTGCTAAAAAGGTCGCGCACGCCGGAAATCTTGCGGCTGTTGATCGCCGCTTTCAGAAACTGCTTGAGGTAAACCAGATTCTCCGCGATCGAACTCTCGAAGCAGAACGTGCCGTGGAGGTTCAAGATACGGGTGCGTGCCAGCGTCTTGTTCGTCAACCGGACTTTCGGCTGATATTTGTGTCCTGACCAGACGAGGTTGCAAAACGTGTTGAAGAATCGGCGGCTGTCGATGGGATGCACTGCTGCAATCCGGCCTACCAGGTGGTCTTGGAAGCAGGCGCCCACATTTGCATTGGCCCGCCACGGACAATCCCATCCTGGGGTCGCGGCCCCATGGAGCAGCAACCTGGAGATCTCGATCGTGCCTGCTGCCAGGACGAACCGGCTGCCTTCGATCAGGTGCGTCTTCCTGGTGCGGTCAATGGCGCGAACCGCCGTGAGCTGTCCATTCGAGCCGACAAACCCGATAACCGTATGGTTGAGGAGGACCGACAAGTTTTTGCTGCACCGGATCTCTTTCGCGTAAGCCACGGCAAAACTGGGAATCTTCAACCAGCGAGTCAGAAACATTTCGAGTCCCTCCGTGAATTGCGGCCGCGCCCCCATGATGTGCTCGAAAACTCGAAGGTCGTCCAGAGTCGCCGCGGGAATGCCCAGGTTCACGTAGGTTTTTTGATAATAGCGGGAAATCTCGCCGTAGGTCACGGGCCACGCTGAATCAGGAAGCCAGTCCCGCCCTTCAAAATCGACGGGTTGGAATTCCACCAGTTGCCCTCCCCAAAGATTCGTGGTGCCCCCAAGGCTTCGGCTCCTGCCGAGACGGATGCCGTCGTGTGGCAAACCCACCGAGGAATAACTCTTCGGGTCAAAACCATCCAATCCTGATCCGCCCGACTCGATTACCAACACGTCATGGCCGCGCCGGGATAGTTCCACCGCCGCGTAGAGTCCCACCGCCCCGGAACCAACAATGACGGTACGCGAGCCATTGGGATTCCGCGTTCCCTGCTCTCTCAGTTCGTTCAGCAGCATCTCAGGAATGGGTTACGCAGCGGACCGAATGCTTCTTGTTAACTCGTCAAATTTCTGCAGTTGCTCCCGCGAGAACCGGTTCCCGGAAGCGATCTCCACCGCCGATGCGATCCGGTCGGGCCGGCGGGTTGAGAAGAGCACGATGCCGTCGGGATTCCGCGCGTGTGAACTCGCTTGCAGTAATGCGGCCAAGGTGGCTTCCGATCGGCACTCGCAGGACAATTCGCGTTCCCACTCCTCGGTGCGACCGGGAACGGCTTCCAGCCAATGGGTCAGGGTGTCCAAAGCCTTTTTGAAAAGACCGAAGGTGAGGCACCGTGCTCCATGGATTTGAATCCCCTCAATTCTCCGACTCAAGACGTTGTCCTCAAACTGCAACCACTGGGACGTTGGCAGCTTCGCCCTCGCGATGCTCTGGACGACTTGATAGTCTCCGCCGCAGCCAAAGGCCCGGATCCGGCCACGCTGCACCTCCTCCGCGAGGAAGCCCTGAATTTCTTCCGACGCAGCGTCTGCGAATGTGGGTTCGTGAAGGAGGAACAGGTCCACGTAATCCGTCTGCAGAGCGCCCAGGCTCTGGTCCAGGCTCCGCCGGGCTTCGGCGGCCGTAAAGACGCACTTTTTTGAAAGCGCCTGAGCCTGGCGTGAAAGAACGGTGCGCAAGGAGGGTAACAGCCGCAGGACCCGCCGGGCGAGCAAGTTGACCCACCGGGCCTTAACGACTGCGGGTGGCTGGATGCCATACTTGGTAGTGATGGTGACCTTATCCCGCCGACCTTGGAGAGCTTCTCCCAGTACGCGCTCGGCTTCACCGTAGCCGTAGTAGGGGGCCGTGTCGAAATGGCGGATGCCAGCTTCGAAGGCACACGCCATCAGCGCCAAGCGATCCTTGGTCGCGGGCAGCCCCATCATACTGGTGGTTCCAATCCCCAGATGGGTGGTCATCGCTGCGCCGGGAAATAAGCTTAAGAGTTTCAAAAGGGGGCGCCACTGTGGTTACCGAACCTTTGACTGTGGACATCAACGTGGCGTGTCCTGCCGATGTTGTTCTTGGAAAGTATTCACCTGACGACTCACGGAAGACTTGCCGTCAACGACCGTAAGAATCGGCTCCACTTCCTCAAAAGGCAGCAACATCTGGCGGTTCAGACGTTGGGTCAGCCGGTAAATTATGCCCTGCACCGGTCTCCGTATTGGCCAGACATGCAGGCAAAGCGCGGCCGCGTTCCAGTAGCCCGCCAGAGTTGGACGCAGGCAGCCTGTCCGCACCCCAAAGATCAATCCACTGCTGATGGTGCCTGGCAAATGGTATAAGAGATGTGGAAAGGGAACGTCCAAAACCGCGAAGCAGATGTCGTTTCGCCTCTCGAGCATTCGACCCCGCCATGAATTGCGGATTGGCGAAACGTGATGCAAAATCAGCTCAGCCGTCCCCAAGCGGACAACAAAGCCGCGGTTGAGCAGGCGGATGCAAAACTCCCTTTCTTCAGTGTTATGCTCAAGTAGTTCGCAATACCCACCCAATTCCAGAAACAAGTCCCGTCTCACTGCATAGGCGGTGCCGACAAAAGACGCCACCACCCACCGACCCGGTGCGGGGGCGACAGGCGTCTTAAAGTGCGAACTGATCTTGATATCCTTGTGGGGAATGGACACCGCGCCAATCCGCGGGTGATCGAAATCAGAAAGCGTCCTGCTCACCACTGAGCTTGACGAAAACTCTGCATCGTCATCAATCGAGAAAATGTAGGTTCCTCGAGCCAGGGCGGCCGCGCGGTTTCGTTGCACGATGCAATCCCATGATCGCTCGGAACACACCAGTTGGACGGCTGGAAACTCTCGCGCCACCATTTCCTGGGTGCCGTCAGACGAAGCGTCGTCCACTACCATCACCTCGCATGACGCGTCTTGGGCAAGGGCAGAATTGATGGCCCGCCGCAGATCTTCCTTGCGATTTTTCGTCGTGATGACGATGGAGACGACCGGCTGCCGCTGCTGCTGGCCAGGTTCTGTCCGACGGCGGCGCGAAATATGACTGACCTCCTCGCGGGACTGGACCATCTGCTCCAGCCAGCCGGCCAGTTGGGCCACCTTGGCCGGCCAGTTGTGCGTGCGCCGATAGGCTGCAAGTTCTCCCGCCGCCCGGCGCCACGGGTGCTGCAGCGCGGCACGTATGGCCGCGGCCAGGGCCGCCTGGTCTGGACGCCACAGGACGATGGCCCCGGAGGTCTGCCGCAGCCACAACCGATCCGAATGGCTCGGATTGATCGCGATGATCGGTTTGTCCAGCGCCAGGTATTCAATAAGCTTGATGCTCAACAGGCGCGTGCCGGCGCGGAATTCATCCAGGAAATTGACCAGCACGTCCGCGCCGACCATTTGACCGATGGCGTCCGAATGCGAAACATAACCAATCGTGACGATACGGTCTTGTAGCAATTCGCGCAATGCCGGCAGGCATTCGGGGATCTTCCCCACCAGGGCCAGTTCCAGATCCAGGCCCTCGGCCACCAACCGGGCGACCGCGCGGGCCAGCATCAGTTGCTGCGGTTCGGGGATCGTGCCGATGACGCGGACGCCCTTGCGCCCGTGCGCCGGAGGACACGCCTCGATCTTGCCTTCGGCCATTTCGACCGGGAACCCGTTGGTCAAGGTGCGCATCCGCTCGCGCGCGAAGGGATAAACCCGCCGGGACCAGCGCCGGTGAATGGGAATCTGGTGGAGCGTCAGCGCCGCATTCCGATAGATCGCTTCTTCAAAATTGCGGTGCGCCGTCCAGCGCAGCAGACCCAGGCCCGAGGGCTTGAAGCGATCGTCTATCATGTAGGGATCGCGGAAGTCCGCCACCCACGGAATCCCGGTCTTCTGCGTCAGCCACATGCCCACGTCATGATTGGAAAGGGGCGGACTGGTGGTGAGGATGGCGTCGGGGCGCTCCTGCTGAACGAACTCCAACACCTGTTCGCGCACCGAGCGCCAGAAATGGACCGACACATCCGGTACGATGAGGGTCCCGACCATCCGCAACGCGGCCTTCCTGAACCGTCGGACAATCGAATCCCAGCGGGAGGTCGCGCAAGGAACTGCCGGACGCGGGTTCAGGTAGTGCACCAAAGTTTTGACCACGCTCGTCATCAGCCTGGAAGCAACGGCCGGACGCGGCTTCAAGTAGTGCACGCGGACGAGTGGACTGACGTCGCGCGCCAGCATTTCAGGCGGGGCGGTGTAACCATAATGCCGGCAGAGTACCACCGGCTCCCAGCCGTGATCCGGCAGCCAGCCGCAAAACCGCGTCATCCGCACCGCCCCCACCATCGGGTCGGGATAAAACGTTGTTGAGATGATCAACAGCTTGCGCATCGGGTGTACCTATTCAGGGAAATCATAAGCTCGCTCCCGCTCCGGCCCGCTCCCGGATCTGGATGGGCAGATCATGCAGGTCGTCCCAATGCCGGGCATTTTTTCAAAGACGGCCCGTCAAACCCGATATTTTAAGAACGCCGCTGGAACTCCGACCACAATGGCATTGGGCAGCACGTCGCGCGTCACCACGCTGCCCGCCCCCACGATCGCGCCTTTGCCAATGCGCACGCCCGATAAAACGGTCACCCCGGCTCCCAGCCAGACTTCATCCTCGATAATCACCGGCGCGGAGACCATCGGCTGCTGATTCACTCGTTGGTGGGGGGCTGTCCCGTGATTGGAATCGGTGATGTAACAGAGCGGGCCAATCATGCAGTTGCGGCCAACTTCCACACGCAGGTGCGCGTCCACAATGGTGTAACAGTTGATATAAGTCCCTTCACGAATGACCAGCGTATCGGGTTTGGACTGGCCGCCGCAGAGCAGGACCACGCCACGGTCCAGTGCGACGCCCCGTTCCAGGGTAATGCCCGCCCAATCGCGCCGAATCGAGACGGCGCGCAACCAGACGTAGCCTTTGAACCGCACTCCCAACGCCCGGTAATAAAGGTTCCGCAACCGGGAAGCCGTTCCCAGGCAAAGCCGATGCAGCAGTCGAAGCATGGCGCGCATGAGTTTCATGGTTGGGCCACCGAAGGCCGCCGCGCGCGCGCTGAGACCATTACAGCCATCACTGGAAACGCGGCGAGATACCGCAGCCGACCCAGTTGAAGGTTCCAAAGGAACGTCGCGCGATACAACGTCCACGCCTTGCCGGTCTCGCCCTGCCGCAAACATTCCAAGCTGACCGGCCGCACGTAGCGCGTGAGGATGCGCCGGCGCTCCCGGCGGCGGGCGCGCCCGCCCGGATAACGCCCGGCCGCTTCCTGATCGAGCAGGTAGCGCTTGCCTTCATAGGTCAGCCGCCAGTCCTGCGTGGCGCCGCCGGCATGTCGCCGCCAGGCGACAGTTTTGGGCGCGAGGACTTGCACAAACCCGGGTGCGGCGCCCAACCGCAAGATGAGATCGTGGTCCTCGGCATTGATCCGCTTGTCCGTGTAACCGCCGCTGGCCGACAACACATCCCGCCGCAACACCGACATGCCGGCGCCCACATAATAAGCGCGCCGGTTCGACTGAAGATAATCCCCGAAGCTCACGGACTCGGCGGCTTCCCGGTGTACCGAAGTCAATTGCTGCTCGTCGGTGAACTCGATCAGTTTGCCGGCCACGATGGCCGGTTGATTATTCTTTCGAATCATTTGTTCATAAGTAGCCAGCGTCCAAGGGAACCACAGATCGTCGCTGTCGAGGAACACGATGTATTGCCCGACTGCGTGAACGGCGCCAAGATTGCGCGCCGGCCCCGGCCCCTGATTTGCTTGCCGCAGCAGCTTGAGGCGTTGACCGTAGCCCGCCAGCACCTCCAAAGTTTTGTCAGTGGAGCCGTCGTCCACGACCCACACCTCGAAGTCCGCAAATTCCTGCGCGAACACCGAGTCGAGCGTTTGCTGAATCAACCCGGCCCGGTTGTAAGTGGGAATGATGACCGAAAATAGCGGCAAGTGAAGGCTCCCAGCCTGGTTGTGCGCGAAGCAAGCCGCCTCAGGCAGCGGGGCCAAGGGCGCGATAAAACTTTTCCGTCACCGCGGCGTGGGAAAAAAATTGCCGGCCCGATTTCAAAGCGGCGGCGCCCAGTTGATGCCGCCAGGCCGGGTCGGCGGACAATTTCTTCACCGCCGCGGCCAGCGCCTGCGGGTCA
>CAZIFU010000011.1:0-13588 GCA_964539075.1 uncultured Verrucomicrobiota bacterium
CGCTGATCGTGGATGGTTCGGGCAGCGGCTATCTCAAGAGCGTGTGCGATTACGTCCACCTCAATCCGGCGCGGGCGAAACTGCTGGCGGCGGACACGCCCTTGAAGGGTTTTGCGTGGAGCAGTTGGCCGGCGTATCTGCTGGCGCCGTCGAAACGTCCGGCGTGGTTGCGGGTGGATCGGTTGCTGGGTGAGTGGGGCATCCCCAAGGACAGTCCGGCGGGGCGGCAACGACTGGAGCAGGCTTTGGAAGAACGGCGCGGGGCGGAGGAGAGTGAGGAGTTCAAGCCGATCCGACGCGGCTGGTGTCTGGGGGAGGAGAAGTTTCGGGAGGAGTTGCTGGCGCAGATGAGCGAGCGGATTGGGGCGGAGCATTACGGGGAGGAGCGAGCGGAGACGGCGGAGGCGTTGGCGGAACAAATTATCGCGGAGGAATTGAAGCGAAGGCGTTGGCAGGAGGCTGATCTCAAAACGCGGCCGAAGGGGCATTCGGTCAAGGTGGCGCTGGCGGCGCGCTTGCGGGCGGAGACGACGATGACGGTGGTGTGGATCGCGGAGCGTCTGGGGATGGGCACGCGCGGGCATCTGAATCACCTGCTGTATCGCCGGAGGAAGTCGGATGGGATAGTAGCCATTATCAAGAACTGACCCCTGAGCCGCGAGGAAGGCCGTTTCTCCTGCGCCATCGTGGACGCCGCCGCGCTCGCCGGTTCACTTTGCTGGTGTGTCGCCTGTCCAGGCCTGAGTGGTAAAGAACTTTTCGAGCACGGCGCAGACTTCGGGGACGTGGAGGGTGGCAACGTCCCACACGATTTTCAAATCCACGTTGGCGTAGTCGTGCGCGACGATGTTTCTCATGCCGCGCATTTTGCGGAAGGGGAGTTCGGGAATGGTCTGCCGCGTGGTCTCGCTGAGATGAACCGTGGCTTCGCCGATGATTTCCATGCGGCGCACCACGGCGTCCTGCTTCTCGGTATTCGCGCGAAAATCCGCCTCGGTGGTGTCCTTGACGTAAGCCGCGACCAACCGGGCCGCGGTAAGGATGTCGCGCAGCCGTCCGAGTTGGTCAGCTTCCAACGCAGACGGCCGTGGCGAGGATATGCTCGCGGGAGAAGGGGTTGGGCGATTTCTCCAGGGACGAGCGCAGGACAAAATCCACGGGAGCGCCGACCAGTTCCTCCGCCTCACCGGCCATTTCGAGCAATTCGCCAGTGGAAGGAGGACGGGAGTCGTCGGGCGTGACGAGCATGTCCACGTCGCTTTCGGGAGTTCCCGTCCCGCGCGCGGCGGAGCCGAAGATGTCGAGCCGGCGGATGCGGTGCTTTCGGCAAAACTCCTGGAGCAGCGCCCGCAGTTCGGCGAGCGAGGGCGGTTTTGATCGTTGCAACATGGGAGAAGTCTACCAGCCAGTGGCGGGACTTCAAGCCGGGAACCGGGGTGCGCGGTTTCCGCTAGCGAAACAAGGGCGGCGGCTCGCGCACGAGCAACAACCACTTCACTCGCGACGAGTTCCGCGCCGACGGCACCAAGACCTACGTCGGCTACGGCGTGGACAGTCTCACCGTCGGCCTCGTGGCGATCTGCCGCGTGAAGTTTGCCGGCGAAACCCGCGACGCCGTTGCGCACCTGTATCCGACCGCCGAGGAAGCCCGCATCACCTGCGCCATCGTGGACGCCGCCGCCAAGGTGCGTGACCTGAACTTCAAATACCTGGTCGAAGGCAAAGGCGCGACCGTCACCGCGCGGTTCGGTGAAGACGGCATCACCATCTGCGATCCAAACCGCGCGAGCGAAGGCGCGGCGAAGGTGTTTCAGAAGATTTACGACCGGGCGATTTGAACTGCTATCCGCTGCAATTAGCCATTATCAAGAACTGACCCCTTTACTTTAGGAGGGGTGTGTCCCGATGTGGTCACCGCCGGCCGAATTTGGGCCGGAAAGTCAGCGGCGGGCGGCCTTGCGCCAGGGAAAACCGGTCGCCGATTCGGCGTCGCTAAAAACCCGGAGAAAAAGCCTTGCCGTGCGCCCCAAAAGGCATAGAACACTAGGGAAATGAACCCGACGCAAAAGCAATTCTCCCTGAACCGCGCAGCGTCCAGAAAGCAATTTCCTATCAGTAGTTAGTTGAAGCAAGAAAGGCATGTTTATGAATACTCGGACATCACTCGCCGGATTGGTTCCGGCGATTGTTGCGTTTGCGGCAGCGGATGCTTATGCCACGACCCGCACCGTAACCAGCCTTGCTGACAGCGGCGCGGGCACGCTGAGAAATACAATTGCAGCTTCCGCTGCGAACGACACCATCGGCTTTTCGGTCACCGGCACGATCACGCTGACCAGTGGCGAACTGTTGATTGGTCGGAATCTCACGATCCTTGGGTCTGGCACCAGTATGTTGACCGTCAGCGGCAACGACGCGAGCCGCGTGTTCAACATCCTCACCAACGTGACGGTGAACATCTCCATGCTCACCATCAGCCATGGTCGGGTCCAAGGCACGAATTCCCCGCCCGGCGTCACGGGCGGCCCCGGCTTGGGTGCGGGCGTTTACAATGCGGGCACGCTGTTGCTGAATGCCTGCACGCTCACTGCCAACTCCGCCATTGGCGGCGACCAGAGCAGCAGCTCAGGCATTGGCGGCAGTGGTTTCGGCGGGGGAGTGTACAATGCGAACGGGAGCACGCTCTGGTTGACCAATTGCACCCTCAGCGGCAACTCCGCCAGCGGCGGCGGCGGCGGCTCGAGTGCCTATTCGGGAGGGGCCGGTTCGGGTGGGAGTATTTACAATCAAGGCACACTCGCCCTGACGGCTTGCACCCTGAGTAGCAACACCGCCACGGGCGGCCCTGGCGGCGTCGGCACGTTCGGTTATGGCGGCAACGGTGGTAACGGCATCGGTGGCGGACTTGCTCAAATCGCGGGCGGCGTCACGATCCGCAACACAATCATCGCCGGCAATAGCGCGGCTGGCGGAATCGGTGGCAGTGGTGATGTTGAAAACGGCGCCCCTGGAACGGGCACGGGTCCCGATGTTTCCGGCACCGCAACCAGTCCGGGCTACAACCTCATCGGCAAGTCAGACGGCAGCAGCGGCTGGGTCCCCAGCGACCAGACCGGCTCCAGCGCTGCCCCGCTGGACCCGGCGCTGGGTCCGCTGGCCGACAACGGCGGCCCAACGCGGACGATGGCGCTGTTGTCCGGCAGCGCTGCCATTGACCGGGGCAACAGCTTTGGCCTGACCACCGACCAACTCGGGCAGCCCCGGCCGTTCGAGAATTCCAACATCCCGAATGCCGCCGACGGCAGCGATATCGGTGCCTACGAAAACCAAACTGCCACCGGCAGTGGCAGCACCGTTCTTAACACCAACGACAACGGCACAGGCTCATTGCGGCAGGTCATCGCGATGGCTGCGTCGGGCGACACCATCACATTCGGGCCCAATGTCACGAACACGATCACGCTAACCAGTGGCGAACTGGTCATCGGCCGCAATCTCACCATCGTCGGTCCTGGAACCAGAATGCTGGCTGTTAGCGGCAACAATGCCAGACGGGTCTTCAACATCACCGCCGGGAGCGTGAACATCTCCGGCCTGACGATCAGCAATGGACTCGCTGCGGGCACGACAGGTTTGTTCAACGCGGGTCCAGGCAGCCCGGGCTTCGGCGGAGGCATTCACAACGCGGGCACGCTCGTTTTGACCGGATGCACGGTCAGCGGCAACTCTGCGACGGGCGGCATGGGCGGCGAGAATGGCGAGACTGCGGGCGGCGGGCCGGGCGGGGCGGGGTCGGGTGGGGGTGTTTACAATCAGGGTACACTCACGCTGGTTGCCTGCACCCTCAGTGGCAACTCCGCGCGCGGCGGCACCGGCGGCCTTGCCGATGACCTTAATAGCATAGGTGGGGCGGGCGGGTCAGGGTCAGGCGGCGGCGTGTACAATGCGGGCACACTCGCGCTGACGGCTTGCACTCTCAGCAGTAACACCGTGACGGGAGGCCTTGGCGGCGACAGCGGATTTGGGACCGGCGGAAACGGTGGTAACGGCCGGGGTGGCGGACTTGCTCAAACCGCAGGCAGCGTCACGGTCGGCAACACAATCATCGCTGGCAACAGTGCGAACGGCGGCGGCGGCGGCAGCGGCGGTAATGCTGGCAACTCCGGCACTGGCATTGGCCCCGATGTGTTCGGCACCGTCACCAGTTCCGGCTACAATCTTGTCGGCAGGACAGACGGGAGCAGCGGCTGGGTTGCCAGCGACCTGACGGGCACCATCGCCACCCCGCTGAATCCGCTTCTGGGGCCACTGGCCGATAACGGCGGCCCGACCCGGACGATAGCGCCGTTGGCTGGCAGCGCCGCGATTGACGCCGGCAACAGCTTCGGCCTGACCTCCGATCAGCGCGGGCGGCTGCGGCCGTTCGATAATCCCAACGTCGCCAACGCTGCCGGCGGGGACGGAAGCGACATCGGCGCCTATGAGATCAGCCCCGTAGTCGTAGTAGTTGCCACCACCAACGATAGCGGGGCTGGCTCGTTGCGGCAGGCCATCGCGATGGCTGCGGCCGGTGACACGATTGTGTTCGAGCCCGGTGTCACGAATACGATCACATTGACCAGCGGCGAACTGCTGATCAACCGGAACCTGAGCATCGCCGGGCCGGGCGCGAATGTGTTGACGGTGAGTGGCAATAGCACGAGCCGGGTATTCGTGGTCACCGGCGGCCCCGTGAACATTTCCGGTTTGACCATTGCCAACGGGATTGGCGGCATCAGCAACAACGCGACGTTGTCGGTCACGGCCTGCGCCATTTCCGGGCACAGCGGAAGCGGCATCTTTAACGGATCGAGCGGCGTGCTGACCCTCAATGATTGCACGATTTCCAGCAACACCATCACCAGTTCCTCCGGTAGCATCTTCGGGGCGGGGATTGACAATTCCGCCGCCAGTTCCGTGCTGCGCATGACCAATTGCACTGCCACCGGCAACCGATTGCTACAGACCAGTATCTTCCTCTGGCAGGTAATGGGTGGCGGACTCCGCAACTCCGGCACGGCGACGCTTTTGAGTTGCACGATCTGCAGCAACGCGTGCGGGTCCCTGAGTGACACTCTGGTCTTTGGAGGAGGCATTGCCAACTATGGACCCAGCCCAACATTGACGCTCGGCAATACCATTGTCGCCGGTAACATATCCACGAACATCGAAGAGGAACTCGCACCGGACTGTTCCGGCGCGTTCACTTCGCTGGGCTACAATCTGGTGGGCAAGACCAATGGCGGCAGCGGGTGGGTGGCGACCGACCAAACCGGCTCGATGGCCACGCCGCTCAATCCGCTGCTCGGCCCGCTTCAGAACAACGGCGGCACAACCTTTACCCACGCGCTGCTGGTCGGCAGCCCGGCGATGGACAAAGGCAAGAGCTTTGGCCTGACCACGGATCAACGCGGGAGAGTGCGGCCTTACGATGATGCGACCATTGCGAATGCGAGCGGCGGGGACGGCAGCGACATCGGAGCGTTTGAAAAAGGGGCGCCGATCCAGGAATGGAAACTCACCCAACTCGGCGACGCGAACGCTCCCGACCTCGGCGACCCCGATGGCGACAGTCTTTCCAATCTCCTTGAATACGCGCTCGTCCTTTCGCCCACCACGCCCAGCGTCGCGCCGTCTGCCGCCCTTTTCACCTACGCTGAAGGGATGAGGCTGCGGCTGTTCTTCACCCGCGACCCCGCGCGCAACGACGTCACCATCGAGGTGCAAGCCGCCGCCAGCCCCGCCGGCCCGTGGACGACCATCGCCAGCAGCGTCCTCGGCGGTGTGACCAGCGGTGCCGGCTACGTCGGTGGCGACAGCGCCGGACCGGGGTTGAAGACCGTCGAAGTGCGCGACACGGTGAACCTCGCCGATGCGCCGGAGCGATTCCTGCGGGTGCGGGTGAGTCATTGAGGGGCGACAAGTTCACCAATCGCTCTTACCGCCTACGAAGGCGGTAGCGGTCGGCTCTTACCGTTTCCAGTTTGAAGTGAGCCTCGTCACGTCGCCTCCTACGGTTCAGATGTCCTTGAACCACCCCAGCCGCGCGGCAGCGACAGCCCTACCACGATGATGGTGTCTGCTGCGCTTGCCGTTGGAGAGCGCGCGTTGCATCATCGCCGCACGTTGAAGAAGTACCTCCACGTCGTCAACATCGGCATCCAGAACCAGCTCGTGTACCGGGTGAATTACCTCGCGCGCGTGCTCTTCGGGTTCGTTAATGGGTCAGTTCTTGATATTGGATACTAGCTCGAAATTCGAGAAATCCGCGACGCCGTGGCCAGCCTCTACCCGACCGCCGAGGAAGCGCGCATCACCCGCGCCATCGTGGACGCTGCCGCCAAGGTGCGTGACCTGAATTTCAAATACATGGCCGAGGGGAGAGGTGCGACCGTCACCGCCCGCTTTGGTCCAGACGGCATCACCACGGCGACCGCGCTCAATGGCGCGCGGGGCCGGTGGTTCCGCCGGGTTTGAAGGTCGCCGGGGTCAGGGTCTGGCGGGTGTCGGCTTTGCCGCGACTGATGTTGGACGCCCAGTTCACGATGCGACGCACGAGCGGGCGGCTGTCCCAGGCGATGCAGGCGACGGGCGGTTCGCAGTGGGAAAAGACGAGGTCGTCATCGGTGCAAATGAGCGAGACATCGCGCGGCACGCAGATGCCGCGGCGCGCGAGGAATTGCAACACGGCGACCAAGTAGGACGCTTCCTCGACGATGAGTCCGGTGGGCGGCGTGACGCGGAACAGCGAGTCGAGGCATTGATGAAACCCGGCGTTGGTGTCCTCCCAGTCCGGCAGGTTGTAGGCGCCCGGCGAGATGCCGTGCGCCTGGAGCGTGGCGAGGAAAACCGCCTCGCTGGCGCCGGGCTGGGGCAGGCGGCGCAATCGGCGGCAAAGGAGCGAGATGCGCCGGTGCCCGAGCTGGATGAGTTGCCGGGTGGCTTCGGCGAAGGCCGGGAGTTTGTTCGGCCCGACGGCGGCAATGTTTACTCCCACGCGGTGTCCGAAGAGCGCGAAGGCGGGCGCGGGTTGTTGGGAAAACCATTCGAGCACCTCGCGCGAGCCGGCGCAGATGATCCAGGCGTCGGCCTTCGTCTGCCGGACGAGCGCGGCGACGCGCCGGGTGTCGAAGCGAAGCTGCGTGAGCGATTTCGGCGCGTGCATGACGGTGTGGCCGGCGTCGATGAGCGTGTGGTTGAGTTCGAGGTGGTAGTCGGTCTTGAGGTCGTTCCGGCCCTCGTTGGTCAGGAAGGCGAGGCGCAGCGCGCGGGACGGTCGGCCGCCGCGCGGGTTGATGCGCCGCGTGCGCCCCGCGCCCTGCGGGATGAGCAGTCCGGCTTTCTCCAACTGCCACAGCGCGGCTTCGACGGTCTTGTTGTTCACGCCGAATTCGGCGGCCAGTTGGTGCTTGCCCGGCAGGGAGCCGCTCCAGCGGCCGCGCAGGATTTCGGCGCGCAGATGCCCGGCCACCTGGTCGGTGATGGAGAGCAGATGGAGGGGGCGCACGGGGTCCAGCCTGGCCGCAAACTGGCCAGGCGGCAAGCCCGTGATTGATTGTCAGGCCGGCGGACCGCGACCAAGATCATCTGTTGGTATCCGATAACGATGAAATGCCTTTCGCTCCTGTCCGGTGGAATCCCCGCCACCGCCCGGTCGTGCTTGGCCCTCGTCCTCGGGGCGGCGCTCGCGCTCGCCGGTCCCCTGCACGCGGGCACGTTCTCCAGCAGCACCACGGCGCCGTCGGTCCAGTTGACGGACATCGCGAACTTCGGCGCGCAGACGGGCACGGACAAATGGTTTTTCCAGACGGCGGATGAGGCCAATCCCTCCGACGCGGCGAAGGGCCAGACGTTTATCACCGGGCCGGCGGCGATCAAGTTCAAGGCGCTCACCTACAAGATCAGTGCGGGAAACATGAAGGCGGCGCCGACGACCTACAGGATCCGCCTGGGCACGGTGACGGGAACGAATTTCACCCTCATCGCCAGCGAAACCTGCACGCAGACGGTGAACACGGCCACGGGCGCTTACATGACCTGGACGCTCGCTTCACCCGTCACGTTGTCGCCGAACACGACCTACGGCGTCGATGTGGCGATGGACTCGGGCGTGGCCTGGACGACGGGCATTCCTTATCTCTCCTACACCGGCAACACGAACAACGCCCGCATCGGCTCGTATTACGACTCCGGCGACATGGGCGTGGGCGCCGCGACCATCACCCTCACCACGGGCCGCGACCGGATTTTCCACCTCGACTTGGAAGATCCGATGAAGCCCGTGCCCGCGGACGGCGCGACGGTCCCGGCCGGCAACGTGGCGTTGAGTTGGGCGAACCTTTCTCCCAACACCGGCCCGGACGTGTGGGTGGATGTCTGGTTCGGCACCAACGCGGCGGCACTCACCAAGATCGTCAGCGCCGGATTGAACCAGACGAACCACACGGTCAACGCGCCCGTCGGCGCCACCTACTACTGGCGCGTGGATTCGTATCTCAACGGCGTGCCCACGGGAACGCCGCTCACCGGCACGCGGTTTTCCTTCGTGGTCACCGACACCGATGGCGACGGTTTGCCGGACGCGTTCGAACTGGCGAACACCACGCCGCCCTCGACCACGGCGTTGAATCCGGGCGACGACCTCGACAGCGACGGCCTGACCAACATGCAGGAATACCAGCGCGGCACGTTGCCCCGCGACGACGACACCGACAACGACACGCTCAAGGACGGCCCGGAATTGACCGGCGTGGGCAGCCGCCCGGCCACCGATCCACTCAAGGCCGACTCCGACGGCGACGGCCCCAATGACGGCGCGGAATCCAACACCGGCGTCTGGGTGAGCGCGAGCAACACCGGCACGAATCCCAAGAAGGTGGACACCGACGGCGACGGCTTGCGCGACGGCGTCGAGTCGAACACCGGCACGTATGTCAGCGAGACCAACACCGGCACGCATCCGCTGCGACGCGACAGCGACGGCGACGGCGTCGAGGACTGGTATGAGGTCGCCGCCACCTACACCGATCCCACTGACGCGGAGGAAAAGCCGAACGTCCCGTATCCGTTGCCCGATCCCGACAGTTCCACGGGCGTGACCAACAAGCGGGTCAAGGTCTTCCTCCTTTCCGGCCAGTCCAACATGGTTGGCTTCGGGCGCGTGACTGGCAGCGAGGACGACACGTTGTGGTCGCTGTGCGTCAACGAGCTGAAGTTCCCCAACCTCATCACCGTCGCGAACGCCTGGACGATCCGGCAGGACGTGCGTTATCGCGGCGTCACCTCGGCCATCGGGAACGCGCCGCTCGCGCCGGGCTTTGGCGCGGACACGGATTCCTTCGGACCCGAACTTGGCTTCGGCCACGTCGTCGGATCGCAACTCGACGAGCCGGTGCTCATCATCAAGACCAGCATCGGCAATCGCGCGCTCGGCTGGGATTTCCTGCCGCCGGGCAGTGTGCGCTACACCAACAGCGGCACCGTCTATGCCGGTTACGGCGACTACGGCAATTACGCCGTGGGCGGCACGCCGCCGGTGACGGGCGCCTGGTATGCCGGCAAGCAGTATGACGATTCGTTCCTCGATGAGGACGACATGGGCGCGAAGGGCTGGGCGTCCGGCATCGCGTATGTCGCGAGTTGCTCCGTGCGCCGCAACGGCGTGACCTACCTCAGCAAGTCCGCGCACACCTCCGGCGCGGCCTCCGAGCCGGGCGTCGGCGCGTCGTGGTCCACCTACTGGAGCGTCTATTCCGTCACCAACGTCACGGACATCCTCGACAACTGGGCCACGCAATATCCGCAATGGGCGGCGCAGGGCTTTGAGATCGCCGGCTTCGGCTGGTTCCAGGGTTGGAACGACGGCCAGAGCACGACCACCGGCTGGGCCGTGCGTTACGAGACGAACCTGGTGCGCCTGATCAAGCAACTGCGCCAATACTACACGGGCCGTTATCCGGCCAACATCAAGACCAACGCGCCGTTCGTGCTCGTCACTTGCGGCTTCGATGGTTTCGCCGCCGCCGGCAACCGGCTCACCGTCGTCAACGCGCAACTCGCCGTGAGCAATCCGGTGAAGTATCCCGAGTTCGCCGGCAACGTGCGCAGCATGGAAGGCCGCGGTTACTGGCGCACCACCGGCCCCAACACCGCGCAGAATTACCACTACTGGCACAACGCCGAGACCTTCATGCTCGTCGGCGACGCGATGGGTCGCGGCATGTTGGACCTGCTCTACGCGGGCGGCGACTACGCCACGTGGGCCGCGCAGTGGCCGACCCAGAACCTGAGCAACCCGACCGGCGACCGCGACGGCGACGGCGTGAGCAACGACAACGAGCGCATCTGGGGTCTCAATCCCACCAACGCCGCGTCCTCTTCGCTGGTGACGCCCACGGCGGCCATGCCCTCCGGCGTGTTCACCTACACACGGCGCGCGCCGTCGTTGACCGGCCTGACCCACACGATCTGGACCTCGACCGACATGGCGACGTGGACGCCGGACACCGGCGCGATCCAGACGCCCTCCGCGCCGGTGGCGAACATCGAGACCGTCACCGTCACTCTCAGCCCCGCGCTGCTCACCGGCGCGAAGTTGTTTGTCCGCGTGCAAGCGTTGCCCTGACCCTAACCATGACCACGCACTCCGTTCCCATGTTTCGCTCCATCGTTCGCTCCATCAATCCGCGTAGTGGCACGGGCATCCCGCCTGTGCGGATCGACGCTCACAGGCGGGACGCCTGCGCCACCAGCTCCTTCCGGCGCCGTGTTGGCCGGGTTGCGCTCGCCGCGTTTTGCCTGCTCGGCATCGCGCTTGTTCCAGCGGGGGCGGGCACGATTTCCATCAGTTCGAGCCAGCCCGCCGTCAATGGCTTCGACATCGCCAACCTGACCGCGCGCACGGGCAGCGACAAGTTCTGGGCCGAATCGGGCACCGTCGCCGGCAGCGCGCACGGGCAGACCTTCCGCACGGGCAGCGCGGCGCTCTGGTTGCGCTCAGTGTCTTACAAGACCATCGACTCCGGCAGCGCCACGCCCACGAAGACCTACGTGGTCCGGGTCGGCAAGGTCACGGGCACCACGTTCACGCAGGTCCACACGGAGACGTTCACCCAGACGAACACCTGGGGCGGCAGTCAGTATATGACGTGGACGTTCACGTCGCCGGTGGTGCTCGAGGGGGACACCACTTACGCCGTGGATGTGGGCATGACCAGCAGCACGACGTCCTACACCACCGGCATTCCCTATCTCGTGGTGACCGCGAACGATTTCGCGAACGGCCAGCTTTACACCTCGGGCGGGGCGTCGCCTGGAGTGGGCAACAACACGCTGATTTTCACCGTGGACGAGGACCGGCATTTCCATCTGAACCTCGACGCGCCCACGGGAGCGACACTTGCGTTCATCGCCGGCAATCCGGCGGACAACGCCACGGGAGCGCTGGTCCGCGCCGATCTCGTGGGCACGTTCAACCAGAGCCTGAGTCCAGGCACGGGCAACATCATCATCCGCAACGTGACCGCCGCCACCGAGACCAACCTTCCAGTGGCCGACCCGCGCATCGTCCTCTCGTCGAACCTGCTGAAGATCGCCACGGCGGGGCTGATTGATTGGGGCAAGAGTTACGCCGTGCGGATCGAGCCGGGCGCGCTCCTGGGCAATGGCGGCGCGCCCTTCGCCGGCATCACCAACAACACAACTTGGAATTTCACCACCGCCGCCGCCGACCCGCTGCTGGCCGCCATCGCCGCGCTGAAGAACCACCTGACTGGCGTCACGAACCTGACGACCAACCAGATCGCCACGCACAGCCGGACCATTGCGAACGAGTCGCCCCGCTACGGCGACAGCGCCACGAATATCGCTTCCTTGTTCAGCTTGATCACGACGTACGACACCGAGGTCGGCGCGCTCTGGGTGGCCACCGGCGACTTGGATCGCGACCTCGAGGCCGACGACATGACTTGGACGATCTACCGCACGATGCAGGGCATCATGGATCACATCTACACCGCTTCGAAGCTCGCCCAGCACGAGACGCTGTTGCGCGGATACAAGTTCGGCAGCTCGGCGAATTTCCCCGGTAACTGCGCCGTGCCGCCCACGAACCAGATGCACACCGTGTCGATCAATGGCAGCTTTCCGGACACGTTCGGCCGCGCCACGCAAGGTTGGGGCGAGCCGGCGCGCAAGCCCACGGGCACTTACCTCGCGCCCGGCACCATCGCCACGGTGACCGTGCCGCCGGCGCTCGTCGGCCAAGGTTATCAGATCCGGGTTGGCGCGCATTCGTGGGACATGTCGGGCCGGCCCACCGTCCGGCGGCTTGACCGATCCTCGCTGCTCTACAACATCACTTCCACCAACACAAAAGTCGCCAGCCCGCTGGGCGGCGGCATTTACATCGAGGTGCCGTCCGGCAAGAACGCCGGCGTCGTCGATGTCACCATCACCGGCGCGGCGCGTTCGCCGTATTTCTCGGCGAAAAGTTTTCACCAGACCACCTTGACGGAATGGATGAACACCGAGCGCACGCAGCCGGGGCCCTGGGCGGATTTTCAAAGCGAGAAGTTCATGTTCCAGGTGCCGCGCAGTTGGATTTACGCCAACACCAACAACCCGATCGTGGTGATGGCGAACTGGGACGCCGCGATGGACGCGATCAACGACCTGATGGGCTACCCGCGGAACCGGGGCAAGGAAACGATGTATGACCAGGTGGACGTCCTGCTGCGCGCATCGGTCTATGCGCCGGGTTACCCGGCGGTGAACGTCAGCTACAATCCCGACACCGCCTACAATGGGAACTCGAGCCATTACCTGGTGCGCGGCCCGCAGTTCGCGCCGGACTACGAGTTCCACGAGGCGGGGCACGCTTACTTCTTCCCGAAGTTTGAAGGTGAACAGGAATCCACGGTGAACCTGCTGCACATCGCCGTGATGACGCAGAAGTTCGGGAAGACCTATGACCAGGCGCTGCGCGAGTCCAATGGCTACGGCACTTTTTGCACCTTGCCCAACGCGGCCGTGCTGTGGATGACGAGTTTCAACTTCTCGCCGCGCGAGGTGCCGATGGACGACTGGGAGAAGGCGTATCAGCCGCAGGGCCACGCAAAGTATGCGGACATCGCGCGCCTCTTCGGCTGGGGCGGGCTGAATGACTTTTGGTATTTCTACAACGACAAGGACGACAAGGGGCAGTCCTACTCGACTGCCACGGACAGCATGATCCTGCAACTCTGCAAGTCCATCGGCCGGGACGTGCGCCCGATGCTCCACTTCTGGGGCATCCACCCGGTCAACGCCGCCAGCCTCAGCAACTCCATCGCTGCCGCGCGCCTCAAGGTGACGGTCGAAGTCTATGACCGCATTGTCCAGTACCAGGGATTGGTTCCGACCAACAACGCCTCGTACCGGGCGTGGTGTACCAACTGGTGGGGTGCGCCGCCCAGCATCACGGGCTACGGTGTCGAGCGCGAGCACGCCCGCCAATGGAGCACCAATCTTCAGAATGGCACGGACACGCAAGTGCGGTTCCCGACGGAAA
>CAZIFU010000012.1:0-47787 GCA_964539075.1 uncultured Verrucomicrobiota bacterium
GACCCCAGACCCCAGACCCCAGACCCCATTTGAGGTCTGGCATGGGGGCGCCCGGCTGGGCGATTTCAGCATCCGGCTGCACGGCGAAAAAAATATTTCCAACGCGACCGCGGTCATCGCGCTATTGCACCAGCTCGGCTATGCGCCCGCCGACATCGCCCGGGCGATCGCGCCGTTCACCGGCGCCGCGCGCCGGCAGGAGGAATTGTTCCGCGACGAGCGTTTCCGCCTCTTCGATGATTACGGCCATCACCCCCAGGAAATCCAGGCCACGTTGCGGGCGCTCAAGGCGCTGGGTGGCCGCCGCCTGCTGGTGGCCTTTCAGCCGCATCGGTTCACGCGCACACAACATTTGCTGGCGGATTTTGCGACCTGTTTCACCGACGCGGACCGGCTGTGGATCACGGAAGTTTACGCGGCCGGCGAACCAAAAATTCCCGGCGTCAACGGCGCCCTGCTCGCCGAGACGATCCATGCCCAGGGCCAGCCCGCCACGTTCGTTGCGACACTTGCCGAACTCGGCGCGGCGGTGCGGGCGGAAATGCAGCCGGGCGATCTGGTCCTGTTTCTGGGCGCGGGTGACATCACGCAAGCCGCCCGCCAACTGGCGGCCCGTCTGCGCGAGGAAAAGCCGGCGGCTTGCGAAAGAATTTTCGCGCAACTGGCGGCGTTGCTTTCCCCGGCGTCGGTGCTCTTGCGCGATGAGCAGCTGGCCAAACGCACCACCCTCCGGGTCGGCGGGCGCGCCGATTATTACGTCGAGCCGGCCAGCGAGGAAGAGCTGTCCCGGCTGCTGCGGTTCTGCGTGGCGCAGCACGTGACCTTTGTCATGCTCGGGCGCGGCTCCAATCTGCTCGTTCGCGACGGCGGCATCCGCGGCGTGGTGATCCGCCTGGCGCACCCCAGTTTGTCCTGCGTGGAACTGCACGGGGACCATCTGTATTGCGGGGCGGGCGCCAAGTTGAGGGACGTGGCCCAGGCGGCCAAACGCCACGGGCTGGCCGGGCTGGAATTTCTCGAAGGCATCCCGGGCAGCGTGGGCGGCGGCTTGCGCATGAACGCCGGCGCGATGGGCGGCTGGATGTTTGAAGTCGTCGAAAAAATCCGGTTCATGGATTTTACCGGGCAGACGCTCGAACGGGCCGCCAGCGAGGTCAACGTGGAATACCGCGGCTGCCCGCTGTTCAAGAACCACATCGCGCTGGGCGCCGTCCTCAACGGCCAGCCTGCTCCGCGCGAGGTCATCGAACGGCGCATGAACGAATGCAGCCGCAAGCGGTGGGATACGCAACCGGCCCAGCCGAGCGCCGGGTGCATTTTCAAAAATCCCCAGGCCATTCCGGCGGGCAAACTGATTGACGAACTCGGCCTCAAAGGCACACGGCACGGCGGGGCCAGGGTGTCCGACGTCCACGGCAATTTCATCGTCAACGAAGGTAAGGCGACGGCCAGGGACGTGCTGGAACTGATTGACCTGATCAAACAGAAGGCCCGCACGGAACGCGGCATCGAACTGGAAACCGAAGTCGAAATCATCGGCGAATGAGACCAAGTCGGAATGAGAATCATCACATTGCGCACAGAAAATCCTCCTCACGCGCGCTTCGACCACCCTCTCTCCCTTCGAGGGGGAGAGGGGCGGGGTGAGGGGGTCGCTTCCGCGTTCCGACCGGTGGTCACTGAGAAATGGAATTTTGGGGTCCATTGCCCGCGCGCCTCTCTCGTGGGCGCGGCCAACCGCGAAAGCGAGCAGGTCTAATGGTTGAAAAATTGTTCATCACGGTCATGCTGGGCGGCCCGTCCGCCGAACGCGAAGTCTCGCTGGCTTCCGGCGAGGCGGTGGCGGGCGCGCTCCGTTCGCTCGGCCATGCCGTGGTGGAACTGGACCCGCAGAAGAAGGACTGGAAGTTGCCGGCGAAGACCGACGTGGTGTTCCTCGCGCTGCACGGCACCTATGGCGAGGACGGCACGGTGCAGCGGCGCTTGGAACAACTCGGCGTCCCTTACACCGGCTGCGACGCCCAAGCCAGCCAGGTGGCGTTCGACAAGGTGCTGACCAAGGAGCGTTGCGTGGCGGCGGGCGTGCCCACGGCGCGCTACGAGGTGATCAGTTCACCCGCCGCGAGCTGGCCGCGGGGTTGGAACCCACCGGTCATCCTCAAGCCGGTCCGCCAGGGTTCCAGTGTCGGCCTGCAATTCGTCAACGCCGTCTCCGAGTGGGCCACCGCGCTCGCCGAATCGCTCCGCTACGACACGGAGGTGTTGCTGGAGGAAAAAATCGAAGGCCGCGAGACGACCGTCGGCCTCCTGGGCCACCAGGTTCTGCCGGTGGTCGAGGTGCGCCCCAAACAAGGCGGCTACGACTACCGCAACAAATACACCCAGGGCAACACCGAATATTTTTGCCCGGCCCCCTTCGACGCGGCGACGACGGAGCGGGTTCAGGCCGCCGCGCTGGGCGCTTTCCGTGCGATCGGCGGGCGTGATTACGCGCGGGTGGACGTGATGGTCCGCGCGGACGGCGCGCCGGTGGTGCTGGAGGTCAACACGCTGCCGGGCATGACCGAAACCAGTCTGCTGCCCAAGGCGGCGGCGGCCGCGGGCCTGGGTTATCCGGAACTTTGTCAGAAAATGGTGGACCTGGCGCTCGAACGGAAAACCGTGCCGGCCATTCCAAAACGGGCCAGGTGAAACGTCCGGTTGCGATTATTTTGAAAAATGTGGTTTCGACGAAAATATAAGAATCGCCGGTTCAAGCGCTACGAGGTGCTGGAAGTCAAGCTGCGCTCCCGCCAGACCCGCGCCGCGCGCCTGCGGATGCTCGGTCTGGCCCTGGGCGTATCGCTGGCCACGCTGACGGCGCTCTTTCTGGGCTGGCGCGCGGCCCACTGGGCGCTCAACCGCCTCGTCTTCGAGAACCCCGCCTTTGCGGTCCGCGTCATTGACGTGCTGACCGATGGCATCATCCCGCCGGACCAATTGCGGCGCTGGGCCGGCGTCAAACCGGGAGAAAATCTGCTGGCCCTGGATTTGGGCCACATCAAACGCAACCTGGAATTGTCCCCGCTCATCCAGTCCGCCACGGTCGAGCGGATGCTGCCGGACAAACTGCAGTTGCGCGTGGTCGAACGCGAGCCGGTGGCGCGGGTCCACGCCTTGCAGGCCCGCCCCAACAACGGCGGCCTGGTCCCCGTCATCTACCAGCTCGATGACGCCGGCTACGTCATGATTCCGCTGGAAAACTGGCAGCACGGCCCGCGACCGGGCGAGGCCAACGAACAATTGCCCCTGTTACTGGGCCTGCCGCAGACCGAGTTGCGGCCGGGCCGGCCGGTGGAATCGCCGCCAGTCCAGGCCGCCTTGCGCCTGATCCGCGAATTCGAGCACTCGCCCATGGCCGGGCTGGTGGACCTCAAGCAGATCAATGTCAGTTCGCCGGACATCCTGCGCGTCACGACCGGGCAGGGGAGTGAAATCGTTTTTTCGCTCAACCAACTGGACACCCAGATGCGCCGCTGGCGCATGTTGCATGACTACGGTTTGAAAAACAACAAGGCCATCGCGTCCCTGGACCTTTCGGTGACGGAGAACATTCCCGCCCGGTGGATCGAGTCCAGCGCAGTGCCGCCCGTTCACGCCAAACCCGGCAAACCCCCGCATTACCGGAAAAAAAATGTCTGACCCCTCCTCCCTCCTCGTCGGCCTGGAAATCGGCACCTCGAAAATTTGCGCCGTGGTGGGCGAAGTCAATTCCGCCGGCGTGGTCAACATCGTCGGCCTTGGCCAGGCCCGCTCCCGCGGCGTGCGCAAGGGGGAAATCGCCGACCCCGCCCAGGCCGAGGAGGACATTCGCAACGCCATCGTCGAAGCCGAGCAGATGGCCGACATGGAAATCCGCAGCGTGTATCTGGGTGTCACCGGCGGCCACTTGCGCGGCTTCAACAATCGCGGTGTGCACCCGGTGGTTTCCTCCGACCGGGATATTTCCGAGGAGGATGTGCGGGACGTGCTCAAAAATGCCAAGGCGATCAATCTTCCGGCTGAAAACCACGTCATCCACGCCATCCGCCAGCACTTCCTGGTGGACGGCCAGGACGGCATTCCCTCGCCGGTCGGCATGTTGGGCGCGCGGCTGGAGGTGGACATGCACGTCGTGCACGGCAACTTCAACCGCCTCCGCAATTCCATCCGCGTCGTCAAAGGCCTCCAGCTCGAAGTGGACGACGTGGTCTTCAACGGCCTGGCTTCCTCGCTGGCGCTGCTCGACAGCGAACATAAAGAGCTGGGCGCGCTGGTCATTGACATCGGCGGCGGGACGACCGAGTACGTGGTCTATACCAACGGCGTGATCCGGCACACCGGCGTGCTGGCGGTCGGTGGCGACCACGTGACCAGCGACCTGGCCGTCGGCCTGAAAGTCTCGCTGGGCCGGGCCGAACAATTGAAGATCGAACACGGCTCCGCGCTCGTCGAGGAAAGTCTCCAAGGCCGAACCCTCAGCCTGCCGAGCGAGCTGGGGCTGCCGGCCAAAACGATCAACCTCGAACACCTCCGCCGCATCATGGCGCTGCGCGTGGTGGAAATCTTCCAGCTCATCGCGCGCGACGTCGCAGAGGCCGGGTTGTTGGATTATTTGCGCGCCGGCGTTTTCATCTGTGGCGGCGGCGCGCGCATCGCGCACATTGAGAAAGTGGCCGAGCAGGTCTTCGAACTGTCCGCCTCGCTGGGCAAAACCAATTCCATCAGCGGACTGCGCTATGCACTCGACCAGCCGGAATTCGCCACCGCCATCGGGCTGGTGAAATTCGGCTCCTTCCAGCTCAACAAGCAGGTCCCGCACAGTCCCTTCGGCGCCCTCGTCACCTTGATTCAAACCCTCCTCCCGGCGCGGCCGGGCACGCAAAGGAACGCATGAACCTCCCCCTCAAAAAAACGGCCGCTCCCGGCGCCATGAAAAAGTCCCCGGCCCTCAAAATCTTTGGCGTCGGTGGCGCGGGCGGCAACGCGGTCGAGTACATGCTCAAAAGCGATTTGCCCGGCGTCTCTTTCGTGGCGTTGAACACCGACGCGCCGGCTTTGGCCCAGTGCGGCATGGCGGAGCACTTTTTACTGGGCGCCAATACCACGCGCGGCCTCGGCGCCGGCGGTGATCCGGAGCGCGGCCGCTCGGCGGCCGAGGAGGAAGAGGCCCGGCTGCGGGCGCTGTGCGCCGGCGTGACGATGGTGTTCATCGTCGGCGGTCTGGGCGGCGGCACCGCGACGGGTGCGGCCCCGGTGCTGGCGCGCGCGGCGAAGGCCGCGGGCGCGCTGGTGCTGGGCATCGTCACGCTGCCGTTTGATTTCGAGGGCGCGCGCCGCCAGCACCAGGCCCGCCGCGGCCTGGAACAGCTCAAGGCCGAGGCCGACGGCGTGCTCTGTCTGCCCAACCAGAAAATATTGGAGTTGGTGGGTGAACACACGAGCGTCGTGGAAACGTTCCAGACCGCCAACGAGTTCCTGGCCCAGGGCGTGCGCGGCCTCTGGCGGCTGCTCAGCCGGCGCGGGCTGATCCATGTGGATTTCGCCGACCTTTGCGCCGTGGTGCAGGGCCGCCATGCCGAGAGTTTCTTCGCCACCGCCGAAGCCCGCGGTCCGCATCGCGCGCGCGAAGCGGTGGAAAAACTTCTGGCCAGCCCGACGCTGGAGGGCGGGCAATGGTTGAATGAGGCGGAGACCGTTCTGGTCAGCCTGGTCGGCGGCGCGGATTTGACCATGGCCGAGGTCAATTGCGTGATGGGACAAATCAATCGCCAGTGCGAACACGCCTGCGTCGTCGTCGGCGCCGCGATTGACGAGGAATTCAATGAACGCCTGGCCGTGACGCTCGTGGCTTCGCGTCGCAACGGGATAAACGAGGAGAAGCCCGCGCCGCCCGCTGCCGTCCCGAACGGGGCACAACCCGCCGCCGCCACGCCGGAGGCCGGACTGGAGCTGGATTCCCAGTTCCTTCGTTCTACGTCCCCCCCCAGGCCGGCTGCGCGGTTCGTGCCCCCGCCGCCGGAACTGACGCCGGACAAGAAGCAACAAATGCTGGCCCGGCAAGGAACCTCTGCGACACGCGGCCGCAAGAGAACGCCGCGGCTGCATCAGGGGCAGTTGCCGCTGGAGATCATCTCCAAAGGCCGTTTCGATAGAAGCGAACCGACCATCCTTCACGGCGAAGATCTGGACATGCCGACCTTCATTCGCCGCGGCGTGGCGTTGAACTAAGAATCCGCTTCCCAGGTGGGGCGCATCTCAAGGGCTTGTTGCCCAAATCTGCTTTTCGGAGGGACGAGCTACGCGAGTCCCAAACTTCTTCCACTTTGCCGGGGAAAACGGGGACTCGCGTAGCTCGTCCCCCCGGACATAACGCCTGCGGCGATTTGGGCAACACGCCCTCAATTTTTAGCAAGTCCGACACAGGGGTCGAAAAGCTCCAAACTCCAGAGAAACTTCAAACATCAGGTCTCAAAGACCGCCGAAGCGTTGTGTGGTATTTGAGATTTGGAACTTCTCTGGTGCTTGGAGGTTGGAGCTTGGTGCTTCGCTCCTCTCGTGCTCAGAAAGTGAGATGCGCCTCCACCCCGTCGTGCCCTTTCAGTTTTGTCTTTTGTCCCCGGTCTTTTGCCTTAATATCGGCGCATGGTGCCGAACCCGACACTGGCTTTGCTCGGCGTGCTGTTTTTTGCCGGCGTCAGTTTTTTCTTCGCGCTGGCCGAGGCGTCGCTCTTTTCCCTTGGCAAATGGCAGACGCGCCAATTGGCCGAGCGCGCGCCGCGGCACGGCGCCACCGTCGCACGCCTGCTCGCCCAGCCGCAGGACTTGCTGGCGACCATCGTGCTGGGCAACACCTTCGCCAATGCCGCGCTGCTGGCCACCGGGTTGTGGATGACGCTGCACGGCGAATGGTTGATCAGCCTGACGGTTCCCGGATTGCTCGTGCTGATCCTCGTCGGCTGCGAAGTCGTGCCCAAAACCCTGGCGGTCCGCCAGCCGCAGCGGTGGGCGTTGTGGGTCGCGCGGCCGATGTGGGTTTTTCTGCGGGTCTCCCGGCCGGTGCGCGAGGTGGCGCAAAAACTCAACGTCGCGCTGCTGGCGCTCCTGCCCAAGGCCGCCCGGTTGCCCAGCGGTTCGGCCGATGCCGAGTATCAGGAGCTGCTCGAGCTGGCCCACCATCAGGGCGCGCTGGCGCGGACCGAGAAGGAAATCATCCTGCAAATCATCAGCCTCGACCGCCGCACCGTCAACGAAGTCATGCAGCCGCGCTCCCGCATGGCGTGCATCCCGGACGATCTGCCGGTCGGGGAAATGATCGCCGCCGCGCGCCGCTTCAAGCATCGCCGCCTGCCGATCTACGATGAAACGCCCGATACCATCGTCGGCGTGCTCAACACGCGGGCGCTGTTGTTGGACCCGCAGATTGATCTGGCCGACGCGATCGAGTTTCCCTCCTTCGTGCCGGAGAGCATGAATCTGTTGCAACTCCTCAAAAGCCTCCAGCTGCAACGGCGCGGCCTGGCCATTGTGCTCGATGAATACGGCGGCACGGCGGGGCTGGTGACGGTCGAGGACATCCTGGCCAAAGTGCTCGGCCAGTTGCACGGCGAGGTCGAGACGGGAGGCTTCGTGATGGAGGAATTGGGCGAGGGCCGCTGGCGCGTCAACGGCACGATGCGCCTGGAGGATTTCCGCCGCGAATACCCGGACCTCGGCGAAGTGCCCGAAGTGGACACGATGGGCGGCCTGCTCGTGCATTTGCTCGGCTTGGTACCCTCTCCTGGCGAGATGGCTACGTTTCAAGGATTGAAATTGACGGCGCAGGTGACGGACGAGCGGCGGGTGCGGGAATTGTTGGTGGAGCAGGTGAAATGAGAAGCATCCGACATCCAAAATCCAACCTCCAACATCGAACGCCGGCCCCAATGGCATTCGCGAGTTCATTGGATGTTGGATGTTGGATGTTCGGTGTTGGATGTTCCCGTCTTCTCGCATGAATGCCGATATCCCCACCCTCCCTCTCATCGTCGTCTGCCTGGCGCTGTCGTTTTTGCTTTCGGGCATGGAGGCCGGCGTGTTCGCCTTGAGCCGGCTGCGGGTGCGGCAGTTGATGCGGGCGGGCCGCAATCGCGCGCGGGTGTTGCACGGGTTTCTGGAGCACCCGGAAAATTTTCTCTGGACCATCCTGGTCGGCAACACGCTGGCGAACTTTGTCGCGGTGGCGCTGTTAGTCACGCGGCTGCACGAAACGGTGGGCGGGCATTCCGGCCTGTTCGTGGCCGGGCTGCTGGTCATTGTTTTCTTGCTCTACGCGCTCTTCGAGTTGCTGCCCAAAATGCTCTTTCGCCAGTTTCCCAACCGGCTTTGCCTTGGTCTGGCTGTGCCGTTCCAGTTTGTTCATCTGGCCTTGTCCCCGCTGGTCGCGCTGATGGAGCGGCTGGCGCGCGGACTGTTGCGCTGGACCGGCGGACGCACTTTCACCGGCCATTTGTTCGGCAACCGCGATGAGTTGCGGCTGGTCATGCAGGAGTCGGCGCAAAATCTCACCAGTGAAGAACGCGCCATGATCAACCGCGTGCTCGATCTGCAACACGTCACGGTCCGGCAAATCGCGGTGCCGCTGGAAAAGCTGGTCACCGTCACGGCTCAGACCCCCATCGTCGAAGTGCTGCAGTTGTGCCGCGAACGCCAGTTGACCCGGCTGCCCGTGTGGCAGGAGGAGCACGGGCGCAAGCGCATCGCCGGACTGGTCAGCTTGCGCTCGGTGCTCTACGACCCCGGCCTGGATCCGGGGCGTCTGGCGGGAGAGTTCGTCCAGCCGGCGCTCTACCTGGAGGAGGACCAGCGCCTGGAGGTGGCCTTGCAGCGGATGCAACGCGGCGGCCAGCGTCTGGCGGTCGTGCTGGGCCGCGACCAGCGCGAGTCGGGCATCGTGTCGCTCGAGGACATTCTGAAAGTCATTTTCGGGGAGGTGAAATTGTAACATGGACTGGAACGCGGTCATTTTGCTCGCCCTGAAAATCGCCGCCGTGGCGATGCTGGTCCTGCTCAACGGCTTTTTCGTCGCGGCGGAATTCGCCCTGGTCAAGATTCGCGACACGCAGTTGCTGCCGCAGGTCCGGCTCGGCCATCGCCGGGCGAAGGTGGCCCAGTTGATTTTGCAGAAGCTCGATGCCTTCCTGAGCGCGGCCCAATTGGGCATCACGCTGGCCAGCCTGGGTTTGGGGTGGATCGGTGAGCCGGTTTTCATGGCGTTGCTGCAACCCGTGTTCGGCTGGCTGAACCTCGAATCGCCGGAACTGCGCCATGTACTGGCGTTTGCAATCGGTTTTTCCGCCATTACCTTCCTGCACATCAGCGTAGGCGAACAGGCCCCCAAATGGCTGGCGATTCAGAAGCCGCTGCCGACGACGTTGTGGATCGCCTACCCGATGTTGTGGTTCTATCGAATCTCGTATCCGTTCGTCGTCGTCCTCAACTCGTTTTCTCAATGGCTGCTTCGGCAGGTCGGATTAGAGCCGGCCACGGAAGCCGAACGCGCGCATTCCGAGGAGGAACTCCGATTGCTTTTTGCCACCGCTCAGAAGCAATCCGGTGGCACGGCACTGGGCCGGCACATCCTCTTGAACGCGCTCGAATTGCGGCGCCGCACCGTCCGCGAAGTCATGCGCCCGCGCCAGGAAATGACCGTGTTCGACACGGACGCGGGCATCGCCGAGTGCGTGGACGTGGCGGAGAAAACCTGGTACTCGCGCTTCCCGCTGTGCGAGGGCGGCGATCTCGACAAGACGTTGGGCGTCGTCCACATTAAGGACCTCTACTCGTCGCGCGCGAAGGCGGCCACGGGCGCGGACCTGCTGCCGGCGGCGCGCAAGTTGATTTACGTGCCGGAAACGGCGCGGCTCGAAAAACTCCTCCAGCTTTTTCTCGAACGGAAATCGCATCTGGCCATTGTGGTGGACGAATACGGCGGCACCGTCGGCATGGTGACGCTGGAAAATATTCTGGAGGAACTGGTCGGCCAGATCCAGGACGAGTTCGACCAGGAAACGGCGCTGCTGGAAAAAACCGGCGACCACACCTGGCGGCTCTCCGGCGCTCTGCCGTTGCACGAGCTGGACGAACTGATCGGCGAGCCGTTGCGCGAGGAAGGGATCACGACGGTCAACGGACTGGTGACCCGCCGGCTCGGCGGTTTTCCCAAGCCCGGCGATGTGCTCCTGCTCGGCGCCTTCGAGTTGAAGGTGGAGGAAATGGACGGGTTGCGCGTCACGCGCCTGAAGTTGACGCGCCGCCCCGAGGAGCGCCAACCGTGAGCGTGGAACATTGCAGCGCGGTCTTTGAAAGTGGAGCGACCCAAAAGAACAGTGTTGTCGATGCGCAAAGTAAAAAGGCATGGAAAATTAAAAGTGTCAAAAGTGAGGGCTGACACGAATGGCGCTTAGATTAGAGCACGATCTGTCAAGGTTTGATTTTTACGGTAGCGGCAGCGATGGCGAACTTCTTTGAACAGGTGGTGCGGCTTGTTTAGGAGTTGGTAAGGTTTTGGCCGGCGTTTGACTGCGCGCGGTTCATTGCGATAGGGGCGCAGAGGCACCTGATCCATCACGATTGTGACAAGCCATTGGCTCCAGAGCTCGCGTCGGCGCTTTTGTCCCCGATGGTTCTGCATTGCCGAGGTGTATTGGCGCACGGCATCGATCGAGCCTTTGAAACTGAGTCGCTCTATATCCACGCCGGCCAGTGCCACCGCCTCAGCCATGAGGCAGCGGATCAAATTGTAGGCCACCAGATAGGCCGGCAATTCTTTCCCTGCCATTTCGGGGCTTTGGCAGCGTAAGACTTCCATTCCCATGGAAGTTTTGAGATGTCTGAGAGCCAATTCCCAGTGCCAGCGTCGGGCATACAAGAGCAACCAGTTTTTGCGCCGGATAGGCGAGCGGAGCCAGCAAGGTGGTCACCAGCCTGATCCGTTGCTTGCGGCGTCTGACGACCGCGTCAAAACAGATGAGGCGCACCATGATTTTCTCTGGAACCTTTCGCCATTGAGCGGGGGTGAGAAGTTTTGATCTCTCGCGCCCCTTTGACCACTGGAACAAGCCATCATGACGGCCCAAACGTTTTACGGCCTTGCGGTAATCGACTTTGCGGCCACCGTGCAATCGGGCCACCACATCGACCCCCTGCTTGGGCAGAGAAGCCATCGTCAGATAATCTCCGTAGGCGCGGTCACCCAGGAGAATGTCTCCCTTTTGGAGCGCATCAAAAAGGCCGCGCAGCAGGCGCACGTGATGATTTCTCCAGTGGCCCATGGCCACGCGCAGGATCGCGCCGCTGCTAAAGGGTGGGCGCCGAACGCCCGGTTCATGGGTAGGGCTGGGGTGAGGGCAATCGAGCACACGGCTTTATGAATTGCTGAATATCAGACAGAGCTGGCACGGGTTGATGGGGGAAAATTATTTGGCCGGCTCGTTTGCCTGGGCAGGTTTTTCTTCGGCGGGCTTGATACCCAGGCCGATCAACCCATCCAGTTGCAGCGGCGGGTTCGGGAGTTGCGGAAACAGTTTGCGCAGCGCAGCCATCGTGCTGGCAGTCGCCGTGAACTCCCGCCCGTCAATCGTCGCCTGTCCGACGATGGAAAACGTCAGCGGTTGGCCTGCCTTCAATCCCGCCAGGACCCTGGCCTTGATCACCGTATCATTCTTTTTTTCGGCGATGACGTTTTGTTCGAGCGCGAAGCCGTCGCCCAGGCCGGACACCGAAAGTGTGATCGGCCCGGTGTAATCACGGCGCGTCGCGGTCACCTTGAGTTCGAAGTTGCCCCCCTGCGGCGCGGTGACGCTTTCACTGTCGGCGGACAGCGCAAATCCGGACCGGCCAAGTTCGAGCGTCACGCGATACGCGAACTCCGGCCCGCCGAAACGGTTTAATTCCTCCAGCACCAGGCGATAGGTCCCATCGGCCTTAAAGGTGTTGGTAAGGCTCCCCTCGCTCGCGTCCGACTGGTTGGCCTCCGCCACACGCGCGCCGTCCGCAGTTTCCAGCCGCAACCGCAACGTGGCGGACGAGCCAAGGCTGCGCGTCCTGCCGCTCACCAGGAGGCGCTCGCCCTTTTTCGCCTCGAACTCAAAACAGTCGCGGTCGCCGGGCTTCTCGAAACGACCGTTGAGGGTGACCGGCAAAATGATTTGGGTCGCGCTCGCCGTCGTGTCGTTCGGTTCGATTTCGAGAAGTTCCGGCAACGAACCGGTGAAGACGTTGACGAAACCGGAGCTTTTGCCGCCGGGAGTCTTGACGCCAAGCGAAAATTGTTTCGCGTCTTTCGGAATGGTCACGCTCATCGGGCCGGCTTTTTCCAACCCCGGACCGATGACGGTGAATTTCGCCTTCGTTCCCTGTTGCGCGCCCAGAGGAAAGGCAATCGTGGCCAGCGGAAAATCCCCGACGCGCAACCGGTAACGGTAGCTTGCGCCACCCTGGTAACGCGTGTCGCGAATCTCCAGCAGGTATTGGCCATCGGTGGGAATCCGGCAAACAAAGCGGCTGTCCGCGCCGAGGCCCGGAGCGTCATCGCTGTACGCCAGCTCGCGGCCCTGTGCGTCCAGCAACCGTAGCACCGGGTCGAGCGCGAAACCGAGCCGTTGGGCGACGACCTCGACTGAAATGCGCTGGCTTTTTTTCGCGGCGAATTTGAAGTAATTGAAACTCATCGCTTCGCACGAGCCCTCGACGGCGACGGGCAGTCTGAGTTCCTGCGCGGTGGCCGGGGTTTTGTTCTGGCCGTTGGCGTTGACGCCCGGCAGGTCATCCACCATGAACAGGCGCAGGCTCGAAATCCCGTTGGTCGTCGCCAGGCGCACGCCGCCGATGCCGACCGGCACGCGGGAGGAGAGCGTGAGGCGGCAGGAGATTTGTTGCGTGTCGTTGCGGTTGGTTTTGTTTGCGGTCGGGAAAACGGCCTTCGCGGGAAAACTGGTCCACAACGCGGTGGCACCCGCAAGGTCCGGGCCGTGGAACGTCACCTCGGTTGTTTTTCCCGGAGCGGCGGCGGAGGGAAAGGCATACTTCAATTCGGGGCTTTGGGCCACCACGCCTGACGCCATCCATGACGCGGTGAAAAGGATCGCCCCGAATTGTTTCATCCGCTTATTTCAACACGGCGCAACCGTGCGACAAAGAGAAAAGCCCCTGCTGGTTCCTCAAGCAAGAATTCCCATGACCGGCTTGCCCTCGGAAATCAGCAGCGGCCGGTTGCCGACGCCACGCACTTCGGTGTGTGGATCAATGCCCAGAAGATAAAAGATCGTCGCGGCCAGATCGTCCGGGCGCACCGGGTCTTTGGCCGGGTAGGAACCGGTCTTGTCGGATTCGCCATAAACGAACCCGCGCTTCACGCCGCCGCCGGCCAGCAGGACGGTGTAACACTGCGGCCAGTGGTCGCGGCTGGCGTTGTTGTTGATCTTCGGCGTGCGGCCGAACTCGCCCATCCAGACCACCAGCGTCGTCTCCAGCAGGCCGCGTTCGTCCAGATCGGTCAACAGCGCGGGCAACGTCTGCTCGGTGAGCGGCAGATGATACTTTTCGATGATCGGAAACATCCGCGTATTGTCGAAACCATGCGTGTCCCAGCCGCCGGACGTGGTGCTTCGACCGCCGATCGAGCCGGAGAAATAAACGGTGACGAATTTCGTTCCCGCCTCCGCCAGCCGGCGCGCCAGCAGGCAGCTTTGTCCGTAGGTGTGCCGTCCGTAATGGTCGCGCAACTTTTCCGGCTCGGCGGAAAGATTGAACGCATTGCGCAGCCGCGTCGAGTGGAGCA
The DNA here is from genome assembly GCA_964539075.1 of uncultured Verrucomicrobiota bacterium. Taxonomy (GTDB): domain Bacteria; phylum Verrucomicrobiota; class Verrucomicrobiia; order Limisphaerales; family CAZIFU01; genus CAZIFU01. The sequence goes on from CAZIFU010000012.1 coordinate 13,838, forward strand.
TCGCCAGAGCCTTCTCGTAATAGGCGTCCAGTCCCTGCGCTGCCGCCGAGTAGTCGAGCAGGCGCGATTGTGCGTCAATCACCTTCTGCAATTCGCGCCGTTGTTCCAAACGCTCGTAGGAAAGGTTGGCCGGCAGGCTCAGTTCGGGCAGCCCGAAATTCGGATCGTTGGGGTCCTGCGTGAACAGCAGCGGATCGTGCACCTTGCCCAAAAAACTCGCGTGTTGTCCGGGTGTGACCGACCCATCGGCAATGACGTACGGATACGCCACCGACGTGGGCATTTCTCCGCCGACCGGCGCGAGACGGTCCACCACCGAACCGTAGGCGGGGGACAGATCAATCGAATCGCGCAGCCGTATGTCGTCCGTGGGCGGGGCGTGTCCGCTGAGCGCGTAGTAGGCGGCCGAGTTGTGGTTCTTCATCGTGTGGTGCATGGAGCGGATCAATGTGACCTTGTCCATCACCTTCGCGACTTTGGGCAAATGCTCGCTCACCTGGATCCCCGGCGCATTGCTGGCGATCGGCTTGTGCGGCCCGCGGATGCCTTCCGGCGCGTCGGGCTTCATGTCGAACATGTCGAGGTGGCTCGGCCCGCCGAACTGGTAGAGGAAGATGACCGATTTGGCCCGCGCCTTGGGGCCTTTTTTCTTCGCCTCCGCTGCGAGCAAGCCGGGCATCGTCAGGCCCAACAAACCCAGCCCACCCACCTTGAGCAGATGCCGGCGGGAGAAACGCTCCGCGTAAAAGCCGCGGCAGGCGTAAGAATAAAACTGCGGATTCATACTGGGAACTCAGCTAATTAAGGCTACACCGGCTCCCGGTGCAAACGGAAAATTCCGAACCGACGTCCGCCGTTCAGATCGCCCCTCACTCTGACCCTCTCCCCTCATCAGAGGAGGGGAGAGAGTCCACGGACGCGCGCCCGCGATTTGGGCCCTTGAACCGGACGGAGCCTTGGCCCGCGCGTCAGCGTTTGGAGTGCGCCGACGCGAGCCGGCGCTGTGGCGGACTGGGAAAGCGCCGGCTGGGGCTGGCGCACTCCAAACGCTTCGCGCCTTCGCCAGCCCGCGTGGAAGCCGCCTCGTTGCATGGCCAACGAGCTTCATGGGTAGGGGCCGGTTCAGGGGTAGGGTTAGGGTGAGGGGTGTGTCCTGACAATCCAGCATTGAATCAAAATTCATGTTTTCCAGAATTGTTCTATTTCCGCAAAACAAATTCCTTCGCGTTCAACAGGCCCCATGCCACGTCCTCCAGCGCCAGGCGCCGGTCGTTGGTTTTTTCCAGGTAACTGGCGGCCTTGCTCAATTCCGTCGCCGTCGGCGCCCGGGTGAGCGCGTTCCAGTAAAGGTCCTCGATGATTTCCTTCGCCGGTTTGCCGGAGGCCAGCAACCGGGTGAGCCGGTTGTCGGGGTGGGTGAGCAACTCGTTGATCTCCGGGCCGCTGATGAGTTGAAACGCCTGGTTCATCGCGGTGTCGTTGGAGCGTTCACATTCGCATGTCAGTAGCCGTGGCGGTTTGCCGAACACGCCCAGGAACTGGTCGCCGCCGGAGGGCTTCTGGTCGCGCTGTCGCACGGCCTTGACGCCGGGCAACTGGCTGGCACGCATTCCCGCCGGGTAACCGTTGAAGTGGGAGGGCACGCCGATCACCTGGTTCTGCGCGTCAAGCATCTGCTCGGCCGTCAGCCGGCGCGGAATGGTGCGCGAATAATTGATCTCGTCGTCGCGATTCGTGTCGTTGGGCGTCGCGGAAAGCTGGTAAGTCCGCGAGTTTATTATCACGCGGATCAGGTGGCGCAGGTCGAACTTGCTGGCGACAAAATCCGCCGTCAACGCGTCCAGCAGGGCCGGGTGGGTCGGCGGGTTGGTGGCGCGGAAATCGTCAATCGGGTCCACGATGCCGCGCCCCATCAAATGGAACCAGATGCGATTGGCCTGCGCGCGGGCAAACAACGGGTTCTCCGGGCTGGTGAGCCAGTCGGCCAGTTCCTGCAAGCGGTCCGCCTCGTTGTCGAACTCCGGCGTGGCCGCGCCCAGGAAACGGGGCGCGGCCGGTTTGCCGTTGCGCGCATTGATCACTTCGCCCTCGCTGGCCTGATACACGATTTGTTCGCCGACGAATTCGTGCTTGTCATTTTTGTCGGTGCGCCGGTTCTCGATGATTTTGTATTGCACGCGCGAGAACAGGCCGGCCCAGCCGTAATAATCGTCCTGTGTCCAGCGCTCGTAAGGATGGTTGTGGCACTGGGCGCATTGCAGGCGGGTGCCCAGAAAAAGCTGCGCCGTGGCTTCGGCCCGCGTCACCGGATCGCGATTGGCCCGGTAATAATTCGCCGGCGGATTGAGGTAGGTGCTGCCGCGCGCCGCGATCAACTCGCGCACGAACTGGTCCAGCGGCTTGTTCTCCGCGATGCTCTGGCGGATCCAATGGTGAAAGGCCTGCACGCCCTTGCGGTCGAGAACGGTTTCCTCGTTCCGCAACAAGTCCGACCATTTGAGCGCCCAGAAATCGGCGAACTCCGGCCGTTCGAGCAACCGGTCCACCAACCGCGCGCGTTTGCCGGCGTCTTTGTCCGCCAGAAACACCCGCGCTTCCTCAGGGGTGGGCAGCAGGCCGAGCAGGTCGAGATACGCCCGGCGAAGGAACTCGTTGTCGGTGCACAGCTCCGCGGGATTGACGCGCACCGTGCGCAGCTTGGCGAAGACCTGTTCGTCAATGTAATTGCGGGCCGGCGTCGCGCACCACTTGAAGCCGGGCCGCGCCGGCACGAACGCCAGCCGCACCGCCGCCTGCGCCTGCAAGTAACGCACGAGAATGGTCGTCTCGCCGTCGGCTTCGCGGTTCACCAGGCCGTCATGGGTGATCTGGGCGAGCGTGTTGGCTGGCTCATAGACCGCCAGCTTGCGCACGTCGCGACGGGAACCGTCCGAGAAAATCGCCTCGATCTTCAATTGCACCTGCGCGGCCGGCTCGATCAACACCTGCTCCAGCGGTGTCACCGCAATTTTTTCCAGCCGGGGGCGCGTCGGCGGATCGTCCTGCATGCCCTCGGTGATCCAGCGGCGAAGAATTTCGTATTCCTCCGAATCCGTGTGGAAGCGCAGCCCGCCCTCGTGGGCGATCTGCGTCGTGGGCTTGAGCAACATCAGGCTCTGGTCCGGTTCGAGTGAATTGACGCGCCGCGCGAACAGGTCACGCGTGAGGGCCTGCAAGTCCCACTCCGGATCCTGGCCGCGCAGCGAGAGCTTGAAGCCGCCCTTGCCGTTCTTGTTGCCGTGGCAGGCCCCCGCGTTGCAACCGGCCTTGGACAGAACCGCCATGACTTCCGTGCGGAAGGAAACATTGTCCGCGGGCGAAGCCGCCTGCAGGGAAGCCGCCGCCGCGAGGACGCCTGCCGCAATCAGCTTCGCAAGCTGGGAAGCAAGGCAAGGCACGGGCCGGCTGTGCTTTGAGGAACAGGCTTTCAACAAGCTGCTTATCCGCCGAATCACCTCAAAATACAAGCCTGAAGCCGTAAAGATTCAAAGGAACACCAAACCGGCATGATACCAACTCTGGATGAAATTCGGTAATTACTTTAAATCCGTATGCGCCGTTCCACTCACCCCGGCCCTACCCATGAACCGTTCGTACCACCGCCAGGTCTTGGAGTGCGCCAGTCCTCTGGCGCTTTCGACAACCCACGACTTGCAAAGCGCCAGAGGACTGGCGCAGTCCAAGACGCTGACGCGACCAAGCCCGGTTTTCTCCGGTTCGGGGGCACAATTCGCGGCTTGGTGCGGGCCGTGGAATCTCTCCCGGAGGGAGAGGGGGAATCGTCGCCAGCGTGTTCGTGTTCGGGGCGCGCCCGATTTGCCGAGCGACGGGATGCGCTTCTCCCTCTCCCTCCGGGCCGGGGTGAGGGCGATTTTACCGGGAATCACAGGAATCTGGTATGAAAGGGCAACACGTCGGCAGAAACGCAGGGAGAAATGGTTGGGCAAATCCTCACCTGATTTGATAAGAATTCCGCGAGCACAATGGAAAAGAATCACGAAGCCAACAAGCCGCGGCAAAACGCTTTGAAACATTTCCTCTTTGAAGCGAAGCTGCCTTTGGAGAACGAGACGTGCTGGTTCATCCTGATGGGTGTGTTCGACTTGGTGCTGACGTTCCTGTTGCTGCGGACGGGCACCTTTCGCGAGGCTAATTTGCTGGCGCGCTTCTTTATCTTTGCCGGCGGACTGAAGGGGCTCATCTATTTCAAGTTCGCCACCGTAGCCGTCGTCGTCGTGATCATCCAAATCATCGCGCGCCATCGGCTCGAAACCGCGCGAGCGCTTCTGCGACTGGGGATTGCCCTCCAATTCTTCGTGACAGTTTACAGCGCATCGCTGCTGTTGCAAAGCAGCCTGCGTCTCGCGCGATGGAATGGGCAAATCGTCTTCGCGCAGTTTTGACCAGATTCGCCTGTGGCGCTTCCACCGGACCCATGCCGCCGAGCAACATGGCGGCGTTCATAATCGTATCGCACCAGCCGGGACCTTCGTAATAGGAGTAGCCCGCCATCCCGGCCAGCAGCGAGCCGAGCACCAGGACCGTCGCGGCTGCGAAGTGGAGAGCGAGACGCCGGACGAAACGATGTCGCGGCAGTGGTAGGCGTTTGTGGGACTCGTACAAGGGACGTGGATCACATTCACCGCGCAATCTACTCGTGTGGCATCTTTCTGCGCGTTCGGTTGAGCTTCTGGTTTGAGCGCAATTGCTTCACCTTGTATTCAGTGGTATTGAGGACGAGCGAGATTGTGAAATCGTCGAACCCTTTATCCTTGAGAACCCTAACCACCGAACGCCTGACTGATATAGCGTCTTTTCGGTCATCGTAGGCTTGCATCGGGTCGCCGCCGCTAAGAACCTGCGCTCTGTAGTATTGTTCCTGGGTCTGAAAGTAAACCGCCGTATGGCACTTAGCGCCATTGTCAAAGCCCAAGAGTCGGAAAGACAGATCAAACAATCGATAGACCAAGACCCACGGAGGCTCTTTGGTGCCTTTGAGCAATTGGGTAATTGCCTCAAGCTCCGCCATGAGCATCTGCTTGTGGCGAGGTGTGGTATAAAGGGAGTTGACGACACGTAGAAGTTCCCGAACGGCTTTTTGTAGCCATTTCCTCCGAGATACAGGATTCACTTCAGAGCCAGCGATTTGGTACGCCTTCTTGCCAAAGAGGAGGCACATCGTGTGCTCAAAATGCATTGCGGTTTCCATTTACGACTTGCTCGCGGTGCGGTGATGCCGCCCAACGGATAAAGGTGAGCCACAGCGGTGGAAGCCGGGCGAATGAAACCATGTGTGCGAGCAAAGAATCCAACCGCGACCGAACTGAAACGGCTCTGGCTGTTGGTTCCACCGAAAGGCTGTGTAAAAATTCATTTTTGGACCATCCAAGATGTCTCACGACCTCATCAAAACGCGCTATAAATCAAATGTGAGCGAAGTTGTTTTGAGTCGCGGGTTTTTCACACAGCCTTTTGAAGTGTTGGGCCGCATTCTCAAATCACGTTCCAGTCTTCTTGTAGAAAACCTTCACGGTGCCAGACCAAGAAGTAATGCCCGAAAAGCCATTCCGGCCCATCGACATTTTGATACGCTGCTCGTTTATCTGCTCAATTGGGCGTCCTCGTGAGTCTGAAAGCTCGTGCGCTATGCTCAACAGCGCGCTCTTGCCTGCCATCGCTACAGCCTCGCTCTCCGGGAAAAACTGGAAACGCGAGTAGTAAACGGTGATGATGAATCCATCTTCGAGGTCATCAATTCGGTATGTCGCGTCTTTGTCGTAACGCTGCAGAGGTTGGGCCGAATATTCGACGGGCGTGGCGCAACCTCCAAACACTAGTGCGCTGGTTAGGATGAGCCATCCCTGGAACGATGCGAACTTAATCTGCCGATTCATTTCGAGTGTGTGCTATGCCGCCTAAAATTATTATTATGCCGCATGGCGTGCATGGTCGCGTGCCCGGCTGATTTTTGGAAGTACTGGGATTAACATGGTTTTATGAAACCACACCGGCGAATTTCTGTGAAGGCTTTTCCCGCAATAAAAATCTTAAAATCCTGTTGGTGCGGTGCCCTTTGAACTGTTATCCGTCAGAATCCTCACACGCCGCGAGGATTTTGGACTGCGGTGGCAGAGCGCAGCGGCGACGCCGCTTTTTGGCCGCGGACAAAGCTTCAAAAGCGACGTGGCGCTTCGCTTCCCGCCGCAGTCCAAAAGCTAAACGAGCTTCCACCCTTTGCGGTACTCGCGCCTGATGAGGTGCGCAGCTTCCGGCGCGTTCGTCACCTTGAGCTTCGCGGCGTCCCATTGGATTTTTTTTCCGACGCGATACGCCACGTTGCCCAGATGGTTCGCCTCGGTCAGCGCGCCGGAGTAATCAAAGTGGCACGTCGTCGGGTCACCGGTCTTGCACGCCCGGAGCCATTCGGCGTGATGGCCGACGGAATCGGGGATGAACGGGGCAGGGCGTTGGAAATCCTTGAAGTCCACTTCGGGCAGCAGGACATGTTTGCCATAGTCGGAAAGCAACATACCCTTGTCACCGATAAACAGCACGCCGTTCTGCCACTGGGGAATCAGCTTCTCCGTGTAGTGCATCGGCTTGTTCTCGCCCTGGTGCCAGGTGAGCTTGACCGGCGGCATTTTTTCGCGCGCGCCGTATTCGTAGGTGGCGCTCATCGAAGCCGGGGCGATTTCCGCATGGGCCGGCGGGCCGTGCGCCTCGATGGTCAGCGGATGGCGCAGCTTGAGCGCCCAAAACGGCAGGTCGTTCCAATGGCTGCCCAGGTCGCTCATCGTGCCGCCCCCGAAGTCCCACCAGCGATACCACTTGGGGCCGGGGAAATAAACCTCGTGGAACGGCCGCTCTGGCGCGGGGCCAAGCCAGAGGTCCCAGTGCAGACCAGCCGGCACCGGCATCGCTTCCTTGGGCCGTTCCTGCGTGCTGGCGCGGTCTTTGTTCGCCTCTGCGCGCTCCGGACTTTGCAAGCCCCACGCGCGTGACACCCAGACGTGCGCCTCGCGCACCGGGCCGATCGCGCCGCTCTGCACCAACTCGACCACGCGCCGGTAGTTGTCGCTCGCATGAATCTGCGTGCCCATCTGCGTGGCGACTTTCGCCTGCTTTGCGGTGTCGGCGATGACGCGCGCCTCCCAAACCGAGTGCGTGAGCGGTTTCTCGCAATAGACATGTTTGCGAAGATGGAGCGCCCGCAGCGTGGCGAAAGCGTGCGTGTGCTCGCACGTGCTGATGACCACGGCGTCAATGTCCTTGGCGTCGTCGAACAGCTTGCGGAAGTCAACGTACTTGCGGGCCTTGGGAAATTTCTCCGCCGCGCTGTTGAGATTGTTTTCGTTGACGTCGCAGAGCGCGACGATGTTCTCGCCGCTGACTTCCCTGAGGTTCGTGGCGCCGCGGCCACCGGCGCCGATGATGGCGAGGTTGAGTTTTTCGTTGAGCGACTTTCCACGGAGCAGCGCCGGCACGCCCAGCGCGCCGGCGCCCGCTGCAAGGGCGATAGAATGGAGAAAACGGCGGCGGTTCAAACGATTCAAGGCGGCGGGTGGCTGGGTCATGCCTGTTCACTACGTCGCTCCACGATGCGGCACAAGGAGATTTTGTGACAGGCGCGGGTGACGCACCCCAAGTTTTAACGACCCCTGCTGTTGGGTCATTTGTTTCTTCCTGCCTGGCCACTCTGATATTCCGTCAAGTGCTCGAGTGGCTGAACACACCCCTCACCCTGACCCTCTCCCCTCATCGGATGAGGGGAGAGATTCCACGGACGCGTGTCCGCGATTTGGGCCCTTGAACCGGACGGAGCCATGGGCCGCGCGTCAGCGTTTGGAGTGCGCCGACGCGAGTCGGCGCTGTGGCGGACTGGGAAAGCGCCGGCTGGGGCCGGCGCACTCCAAACGCTTCGCGCCTTCGCCAGCCCGCGTGGATGCCGCCTCGTTGCAGGGCCAACGAGCTTCATGGGAAGGAAATCTTCGCTCCAGCGATGTGTCCGGCTTGGCGCGCGGCACCGCGTGGTTTCCCTCTCCCCTTCGGAAGGGGAGAGGGACAGGGTGAGGGGTTGCTTCGCGCGCCTTTGAGCGAATCCTCGCTTGCGTCTTGGTGTTCGACGGAGGAGAATCCTGCACGCCCCATGAACGTGACCGAACTTCACGTGAACGGAAAAAAGCTGCGCCTCAACGCGGACGCCGAGCGCAGCCTGTTGAGCGTGTTGCGCGATGATCTCGGTCTGACCGGGGCGAAATACGGTTGCGGCGAAGGCCAATGCGGCGCGTGCACGGTGCTTCTGGACGGCGTGTCCGTGCGCTCCTGCCTCACGTCAGTCGGCAAGGCCGCCTCCAAAGCAATCACAACCGTCGAGGGCCTGGAACAGAACGGGCGGCTGCATCCGGTGCAGGAGGCGTTTCTTCAAGTCGGCGCTTTGCAGTGCGGATATTGCACTTCCGGCATGATCCTCTCCGGCGTCAGTCTGCTGAAAAAAAATCCGAACCCGACCGGGCCTGAAATCCTCCGCTACATGGAAGGCAACATCTGCCGGTGCGGTTGTTATCGTCGCATCGTCGCGGCCATCCAAATGGCCGCACGGACGGCGAAGGAGGCAGGCCGATGAAGGAACGGCTCGAACCGCTGACGGAAGTTGAGCGCTACGAACTTCGCGCCGGTCTGCCTTACCATTTCGATCTGGCGCGGCGCAGTTTTTTCAAGGTGCTGGGCGGCGGCATCGCGATTGTCTGCCTGGTTCGGGAAGCGTTGGCGCAGGAAACCAAAGGCAAACGGCGCGGCAGCTCGGGCGGTGGCCAGCGCCGCCCGCAGGACATCAGCGCGTGGCTCCACATCGGCGAGGACGGCCAGGTCACCGTTTACACCGGCAAGGTCGAAGTCGGCCAGAACATCCGCACGTCGCTCACCCAGGCCGTCGCCGAGGAACTGCGCGCGCCGGTTTCCTCGATTCACCTGCTGATGGCCGATACCGACCTCGTGCCCTACGACGGGGGCACGGCCGGCAGCCGGACGACGCCCGACATGTTCCCGCAACTGCGCCGTGTCGCGGCGGCTGCTCGCGAGTTGCTGGTGGATATGGCGGCGGGACACTGGGAGGTGGACCCTTCCAACCTGGTCGTCGCGGACGGGAAGGTCACTCATCCCGATACGAACCGGTCGGTCGGCTTTGGCGAACTGACCAAAGGCCAGAAGCTGATGAAGACGGTCAGCGACAGTTCCCCGTTGACGCCCGCCGGACAATGGAAAGTCTGCGGCACGCCCGTGTCGAAGGTGGATGGCCGTGAATTTGTCACCGGCCGGCACCAATACGCTTCGGACATCAGGCGGCCGGACATGCTTTTCGGCAGGGTGCTCCGCCCGGCCGCCTTCGGCGCGTCGCTCGTTTCGCTGGAGACCAAAGAGGCTGAAGCGATCCCCGGCGTCACGGTCGTTCGCGACGGCGATTTCGTTGGAGTCGCCGCGCCGACGGACCAAATTGCCCAGCACGCGTTGACGGCCTTGGAAGCCGGGTGGAAAACTTCGCCGCAATTGTCCGACAAAGAGCTGTTTGACTCCTTGAAGAAACAGACTTCCGAGGGTCGTAGCTCCAAAGGCGGCGGCGGTTCTGGCGGCGCGTCCACGAACAAAGCCGGCTCCCTCGAGGAAGGACTGGCGGCGGCGGACAAGAAGCTCAAAGCGACTTACACGATTGCCTACATCGCGCACACGCCGCTGGAACCGCGCGCGGCCGTGGCCGAGTGGAAGGAGGGCAAGCTCACAGTGTGGACGGGCACGCAACGGCCCTTCGGCGTGCGCGGCGAACTCGCGCAGACTTTCCGCCTCGCCGAGGACAAAGTGCGCGTCATCGTGCCGGACACCGGCGCCGGTTACGGCGGCAAACACACCGGCGAAGCGGCCATCGAAGCGGCACGACTGGCCAAGGCCGCGGGCAAGCCGGTGAAACTGGTCTGGACACGCGAGGAAGAGTTCACGTGGGCCTACTTCCGGCCCGCCGGTGTCATCGAAATCACCAGTGGCGCGCGCAACGACGGCAGGATCACCGCATGGGAATTTCACAACTACAACTCCGGCGCCTCGGCCATCCGTCCGCTTTACGACATCCCGCATCAAAACACCCAATTTCATTCCGCCCGCGCGCCGTTGCGCCAAGGCTCGTATCGCTCGCTGGCGGCCACGGCGAACCATTTCGCGCGGGAAAGCCACATGGATGATCTCGCGCACGCCGTCGGCATGGACCCGTTGGAATTCCGCCTAAAAAATCTCAAAGACGCACGACTGCACGCGGTGCTCGACGCTGCGGCCAAGGCGTTCGGTTGGGGGAAGACCAAGGCGGCGCCCGATCGCGGCTTCGGCCTAGGGTGCGGATCCGACAAGGGCAGTTACGTGGCCACGTGCGCCGAGGTTGCCGTGGACCGCGCGGCGGGAAAGATAAAGGTCGTGCGAGCCGTGTCGGCCTTCGAGTGTGGCGCGATCGTCAATCCCGATCATTTGAAGAACCAGGTCGAAGGCGCGCTGACGATGGGACTGGGCGGCGCGCTTTACGAAGCAATCAAGTTCGAGAACGGCAAGATTCTCAATCCGCGCTTGTCCGAATATCGTGTGCCGCGCTTCAGCGACGCGCCGGTCATCGAAGTCGTGCTGGTGGACCGCAAAGATTTGCCGTCCCTCGGGGCCGGGGAGACGCCGATTGTCGGCATTGCGCCCGCCGTGGGCAACGCCATCTTCAACGCCACCGGCATCCGGCTGCGGTCCCTGCCGATGATTCCGAACGGGTTGCGGGTTTAAGGCTCCGAGGCCTGTTGCTTGAAATGAAGGGGCAGTCCCGCAGATTCGGCAGTTTGTGGATTGACTGGTTTGGGTACACGGGCAAGGTCGTGCCAATGCTTGAGATGGGGACAGTCGGTTACGCCAACAGTTCTGCGCTTACCATAGTGGAGCTGAGTATGCGATCTGTGGGCCTGACCACTCGAGGAGCGCCGTCACCAGCATCAGTGTGATGGGGTGAACTTGGGCGAACGCTGACGCAGAATAAAGAAATTTTAGCAGAAAGTGATGAGTCTGCGTTAAACTTGAGGGCCAATGTCTAAATATAAGAGGCAGCATTATCTTCCAGCGGTCTATTTGAAGCAGTTCTCCGCAGACGGAGCAAAGGCCGGGAGATCATCATCTTTCGTTTGGCGTTTTGACCAGCAGCGGAACGTCAGAGTTCCTGTGGAGTCTCAGTGCGCGCCGGATTATTTCTATTCCAGGCTCGATCCGCTAGGCGCAGAAGAGACGTTCCAGGGAATGGAAGGTGCATACGGAATCGAATAAGTGGTTTCGCAAAGCGGCGGAAAAGGGAAACATAGAGGCTCAGGTTTCGCTCGGTGTAGCTTACTCTGGCTACGGAGCGTCTCTAAATTATCGCGAAGCACTGAAGTGGTTTTCACAGGCTGCTCAGCAAGGCGATCCGTCAGCACAATGTTGGCTTGGGTTGATGTATCGTGACGGGAAGGGCGTTCCTAAAGATTATGGCGAAGCTTGCAAATGGTTAACCCTCGCGAGTGCCCAAGGCGAAAAAACTGCGGTCGAGGCCCTTGAGCGGCTTAATGTTTACATGAAATGAAAACGGTTAGGGAAACCCATGCGTGAAGTAGTTAATCCCGGCGAAGCGACAGTTTGCGGTTTGAACAGTTTCAGAGCACGAGCAAGCTCGCGTCATGGGCTGCCAGTTCAGATTGGAGTATCCCGAAACGATCTTGAGCGGCGCGCTGAGATGGCGTGCCCTACCGCGCCATAAACTTTCGGCATCGTCCGCTGGCCCGGGTGCCTGGGTCTGATCCTTCACGGCAATTATGTCCGGGTTTCGACTTGCCCTGGCCTGAAAATGGCCTAAATTCAAGCCGTGACAGTCCTCAAGCCGAGCCAACTCAAAGCCGACACGGGAGCAATCCTGGACAAGGCGATTCGCTCTCCGCAATACGTCGAGCGCGACGGCACCTTGCTGGTCATCACCAAGGCAGAGCTGGTGCCAGCGCGGGAAGCTGGTCTGCTCTCTCCTTGGGAACAGCGGGCCAAGACCCTCGAGAGCTTTTATGATCCAGCCAAAGCCTGGTGAGGTCTGGCGGGTTGATTTGGGACTTAAAGCAAAGTTTCGGCCCCTGATGGTCGTGTCGCGGGAAGATCCAAACGCAGAGCGGGCCTTGAGCGTTTGCGTGCCCTGCACCACGACGATCAAAGGCGGCAATTACGAAGTCCGTCTGCCGCGTGTCAAGTGGATGCCTGGTTCGGATGATGGCGTGGCCAACGTGCTGGGGATCGAGTCCGTCGAGCATCATCGTTTTGAGCGGCGCGCGGGCCGTTTCGAGGCGCCAGTGATTGCGGCGGTTCGCAAGCGAGTTGCCTGGATGCTGGAACTTTAGAAAAGTCTCCCGCTCAGCGTCGCACTTGAAGGGGGCAATTCCGCTGAAATCCGTCCGTTGTGTCGGCATCAATTTGAGCCTCGTTACCTCGACTCCTACGAATCAGAACATTTTCAGCGGGGCTGTCAAGGCTGGGGAGCTTGTTGCTCGTACAACCTGGCGAGTTCGAGCAACAGCGCTTCCAGGCGGCGATAGTATTCCTCCTCGCCATAATTGGGCCGGGCATCCCGCAGCCGGGCAACCGCCAGCTCCAATTCATCCCGCTTCGCGCGGACCGCCGGGGGCAGCTTGCGCTCGGCCTCGCTGCGAATCAGATGGAACTGGTGCGCGCGCAGGCCGTCGGGTGCCGCGCCTTCCTTCGCGCGCTTCACCGCGCGCACGCCGCGAAACCAGTCCGCCGGCGTGCCTAGGCCGTCGCCGTTGTCGTCGAGCAGCGAGTGCTCCGTCGCCAGCCGGCCTTCGCTCTTGTAAAACTCCGCGACGCGGCTGGACGCCGTGAGCCAGGCCTCCAGCAGCGACGTCTGCCCGTCTTTGTCGAGGTCGGCCTGCGGGTCGGCGATCGCCTCGGCGAGATACTGGCCGAAGCGGGAATAGTTCTGTTCGTAGCCGCTGCGGGTGGCGGCGATCACGACGCGGCCCGGCGCCGAGAGCTTGTTGATAAATGGCCCGCTCGACGAGGAACAATTGACCACCGCGACCGGACGGCGAAAAGGTTGCAGCCAACCTGCCAGATCCGTCGCCGACAAGTCGGGGCCGTTGAGATTGAATTTGGCCTCTTTGCCGTCAAAAGTCCCGTGGCCGATCAGGACCAGCCACAATTCGCTGTCCGACTGCTTTGGTTCGTCGAGCAGGATTTGTTTCAGGTGCTCCAGATCCGTTGGGCGTTCCGTTTTCTTCAACCCCAGCGTGATCGGTTTGATGCCTGCCGCGCGCGCCGCCTTTTCCCAATGGTCTGTTGACCGGGCAAAACTCTGGCCAAATTCCTCCTCGCCCGGCGCGCCGACGACGACGATCACGGTGGGGCGGTCTTCTTCGCTGGAGGAAGCTGCGGTGTCCTGGGCCAGCCAAGCCGCGAAAAAAACAAGCAGCGGGGCCAACCGTCTCACGCCATTTCTCTGTAATAATCGGTACAAACGAAAAAGCGGCGCCCTCACCCCGGCCCTTTCCATGAACCATCCGAAGCTCCGCAAGGTTTTGGACTGCGGCAGTCCTCTGCCGCTTTGGGAACGGTGGCCCGCCGAGCGAAAGCGCCGGAGGACCGGCGCACTCCAAGACGCTGGCGCGACAAGGGAAGCGCTAACCGGTTCATGGTTCCGATGCGCGGTCAGAAAACCGTGGAAACTCCCCATCAACCCCAGAGAACATCGAACATCGAACCTCCAACGCCCAACATCCAATGATGGCCGAAATGCAGATCGTTGGACGTTCGATGTTGGATGTTGGGTGTTGGATGTTTGATTCTGGTTCAGCGGTTTCACGCCATGCCTTTCCAGCGGCGCAGGCCCCATTCGCCGAGGAAGCAGGCCAGCGCAAAGAGGAACACCGCCGGTTGATGCCACAACGGCGAGGTCCAGCTCTCGGTGATCGGGACTTTGCGGTTGGGCAGACTGCGCGCGAACGCGGCGAGTTGGTTTGCATCGATGAGTTCGCCGCCCGTGCGTTTGGCGATGGTTTCAAGCAGCGCACGATTCGGTGTCAGCGAGCGAAATTCCTCGGCGGCCGGGTCGGAGGTCCAGCCGGCCTGCGCGCGCCCCACTTCTTCGCCGGAGGCGTCGGTGACCACGGCCTCGGCGCGATAGCCGCCTGTTTGCCGGGGGACGTACATCGCTTCGTAAAGCCCGGCTTCGCTCAATGAAGCTTCGGCGGCCAGCCGCACAGAATTGGTGCCGGTGCGCGGTTCGCTGCCGGCCTCGGCGGGTTTCGCAGTCCGGGGCGCGTCGGCGAACGGTTGGACGGTCAAATTGACCGTGGCGTTGTCGAGCGGCTGGAAGACTTTGTCGCGCGCGCGGACCTGCAACGCGACGGCCTGGTTGGCGTCGCCGCGCTTCGTTTCGGTTTGCAGATCAAAGCGCTCCGGGACATCGCTGATGAGCCAGCGCATGAGTTGCCGCCAGGCCTTGTCCATATCGCGGTGGCTTTCTTCGTCGTGCAAGCCCCAGCGCCAGAGGTCGCCGATCATCAGGGCGGCAGTGCGGCCGTGGCCGAAGCGCTGGACGACGAGGGCTGGAAGCGTGGCGCCGCGCGCATCGGTGACGGTGGCGATGGCGCTGGCGCCGGGTTTGATTTCGCGCGTGCGGTTCATGACTTCAAACGGCGGCATGGCGGCAAGCCGGGTGCGCTCGTCGTTTTCGTTGTTGCGCAACCGCGCCCACGGTTGCAGCCAGCCTTCGCGGGTCAGGGTCAAACGCAGGCCGGCCAATGGTTTGCCTTCCTCCGTCCGGTCAAGGTAAACCGGCAGCATGTCGCCAATGGGCGTCCGGTCGTAATGGCCCTGGTGAAAAGATTCCGCGCCGCCGAGCATCAGAAAGCCGCCGCCGCGCTCGGAGACGAACTTCTGGAGCAACCGCATCTGATCCTGCGTGAAAAACTCGGCCTCCAAGTCGTCGAGCACCACCGCGTGATAGGCGTAAAGTTCCTCGGCAGTCTTCGGAAAGCCGCCGCGCAACTCGAATTCGTCGCGCGTGTTGAGACGCACCAGCACCGGCTGATCGTAACGCTCGACCTCTTCCTTGGACTGGTTGCCGAAGCCGCGGTACAACGGGTTGCTCGACTCGCCGATCCGGCCTTTGAATTCAAATTTCGGCTCGCGCCGGGCAATGCGGATCAGGCCGACCAGTTGCACCTGCTCGTCTTCGGTGATGGCCCGCTGGAGGAACTTGTACTCCCAGTTGGGCCGCCCGGACACATACAAGATGCGGTAAGGCCCGCGGCCGCGGTCCACCACCAGCACGCGGCTGTTGTTGGCCAGCGTGGCTTCGGTGGAAATTTCCGGCCGGGCGAATTGTCCGAGTTCCGACTGCGCCGAAACGCGCAGCCGATAAAACGAAAGCCCGCTTTGCTCCGGGCGGATTTGAAAACGGAACGTTAATTTTTCGCCGGCGCGCGGCGCCTTCTGAATTTGTTCAGCGACGATTTTTTCCTGCGCAGCGGGTGCGGTGGCCATGGCCTTGCCGGGGGCGTGTTTTGTTTCGTTGGTCGAGGCAGGCGCCGGACCGGCGGGCAACAGTTGGGCCACGATGTTCGCGCCCGCATAACCGGCGGCCGTCACGTCGGCCTGGATGGTCACCGGCGCGTCTTCGAAGGAAGTCTGGCTGACGGCGACTTTTTGCAGCGCGACGTCCTTGATGGGGTCGTCGCGGCCAATCACGACGGGATAAATCGGCGGCAATCCCGCCAGGTCCGGCGGGCCATCGCCGAGGTCGGTGGCGTTGCCATCGGTGAACAACAGCACGCCGGCCAGCGGCTGGCCGTGATAACGGTCGCCAAGAGTCCGCAAGGCCGCGCCCAGAGATGTGGCCGGGCCGTCAAAGAGCAGCTCGCTGAAATCGCGCGTGGATTGCAACCGCGAATCGAACAAGTAGCGGCGCACCTGGAACGATTCGTTGAGCGGGTCCTGCCACGCCGCGCCGTCGGCGGCCAGCAGGCCGCGCAGAAATTCTCCGCGACTGCGCGGTTCGCCGCGGTCTTTGATCTGCATTCCCTGGCTGTTATCGGCGAGCACCACGAAAAGATTGGCGCCGGGACGCGCTCGCTGGCCACTCCAGAGCGGTTCGAGCAGGCAGAACGCCAGCGCCAGCAGCCCCAGCAGTTTGAGTGAAAGGCAAAGGGCGCGCGTTCCCCGGCCCGCCGGCGCTCCATAATAGCCCCAGGCCAGGGCGAGCAAGGCCACGCCCAACGCGCCGGCCGCTGGAAGCAACCAATCGCGGCCCGAGATGAATAGCGTCGCCAAAAACATCACTGGCTCTTGCCCAACTCCTCGTAATAACGGCGGACGAGATCGGAGAACCGGTTGGGCACGGGGTCGCGGTCAATGGGCACGAGGGAATCCTTGGACTCGCGGCGGGCCAGTTCCTCGCCGATGCGGCTGCGCACTTCGGCCAGCGGTTCGACGATCTGGGCTTTCACGAGCGCCCATTCGGGCTTTTTGCTGTGGCGCTTGAACTCCAGGCGCAACACCTGCGCGCGCTCCCGCACGGCGGCCACCTGGTTGCGCAACTCCGGCGTATCGATCATTTCTTCAACATCGCGCAGCCGTTCGGCCCACTGCGTATAGTCGGCGCCGGTGATCGGTCCGCCCGGTCCGCGGTCGCCGTCGCGCTCCAGCCAGTTGCGGAACCCGTCCCAGCCGCCAGCGGTTCGATCATAGTTTCCGCCGCCGCCGCCGGCCAAGGAAGCCGGGCCGCCGCGCTGCCGCGAGCCGTCGCGTTGTTGCCCGGATTGCGCTTGCGGATTGCCGTCGCGATTTTGCTGGCCCTGACCCGTCTGGCCGCCGGGCTGACCCGCGGCATTTTGTTGCGCCTGTTGTGCTGGCGATTGGTTTTCAGAATTCGCTGACGGAGAATCACCGGGCTGCCCGCCTCTTTGTCCGGATTGCGCCTGGCCGCCCTTGCCCTTCTGATTTTTCCCGGACGGGTCCGGCTGTTCCCCCGCGCGGGCTTGTTGGCCGGGCTGCTGGCCGTCGGGCGATTCGGAGGACGGTTTCGTCTGCTGGCCTGAGCCGTCTCGTTGAGCCGTTTGTGGCTGGCCTTGGCGAGACCCGGCGCCTTTTTGTTCACCCTGCGCGTTGGCGCCGTCGGCCTGGGCCATTTCTTTTTCCGCCTGCTGGGTCAAATCTTCGAGTTCCTTGCGCGCCAGACGGAGGGCTTCCAGTTCGTCGCCGAGGACGCTTTCGGCGGCGCGTTCGACGCCCTGCTTTAATTCCTCGATGCCACGGCGCGCGCGTTGTTCGAGCAGGCTGGCTTCGGCGGTCTGGCCCTTGCGCAACAACTCGGCAGTGATTTCCAGCGATTTGTTGCCACCCTCTTTGCGCGCGGTTTCGAGCATGTCATAAACGCCGCGCGTGAGCCGGCCGCTCTGAAGCAACTCGTCACGGGTTTCGGTCAGGTTTTTCGCCTCGTCCTGGCTGGCCTTGCGGATGGTGTCGTAAAGCTGCCTGGAGAGCAGCGGCTCGGCGGTCTCGGACTGTTCGGAAAGGGTCGTGGCGCGGTCCAGCACGTTCGTCATCCGCTTCTTCTGCTCGTCGAGTTGCGCGGCGAGATCCTTGTGGTTGGTGGGATCGGTGAGCGTTTTGCGCCCGGACTCCGGCCCCGCGTCCATTTTGCCGCCGATCTCCTCCTGCTTCTGGGCCAGCTCGCGGGCGTCGGAACGCAACTGGCGCATCTCGTCGGAAAACTGGCCGGAGCTTTTCTTGCGGAATTCGTCGCGCAACTCCTGCAACTCGCGCTGGGCGCGCGTGCCGGAGGCGAGGGCTTGGGAAACGGCGCCTTTTTCCAGTTCATCGGCGGCGCGGCTGGCTTCCGAGCGGGTCTGGTCAAGCTGCTGGCGGGATTCAGCCATGCGCGATTGGTTTTCCGGCTGGTCCATGCGCTGGCGCAACTCGTCAATGTCCTGGACCATTTTTTGTTGTTCCTCGCGCAGGCGTTTGAGCTGGCGGCGCGCGGCTTCCTTTTCCTCCTCGGTTCTGGCTTCCTGCAGGGCGGTCTGAAGTTCCTTGAGCCGTTCGTTGAGATCCTGCTGGCGGCGGGCGAGTTCCTTGAGGCGGTTGAGCACCTGGAGCTGCTCGCGTTGCTCGGCGGATTGCTGCGGCGTGGCCTGACGCTGGGTTTCATAGCGGTTTTCGTTTTGTTTGAGTTCGAGCTGGTCGAGCTGCTTCTGGTTACGCTGACCACCGCTTGCGCCTTTGGCGCCTTTCTGACTGCGGCTGCGCGAGACTTGGTACTCACGTGCGGCAAGCTTCAGCAAGGCTTGATAAGCCGCCTGTTCCGCCGCGAGCGCCTGCGGCAATGTCGCCGGCGAGTTGGTGGCCTCGCTCAACCGCGCCAGGGCTTTTTCCATTTCCTGCTCCACCGTGGCGAGCTGGGTTTGCGTCCGGGGATCGGTCGCGCGCTCCTTCAGGCCGCGCACCATTTCCAGCGCCTGCTCCTGCGACTCGATCAACACCGCGGCGTCGGCCTGGTAATCGCCGGACGACTTGGGACCGGCCTTTGTTGTGGCGGCTGGTGTCGGTGCGCTTGCGGCTCGCGCCGGGCGTTGCTGGGCGTGGAGGGAGATGGCGCCGAACAAGCCGGCGCAAACGAACGCGATGAATTTTCTTTTCATGGGGCCGTGGTGGTTTTGGGTGCGCCGACGTGCTCGCGCTGGAGATTCCATGTCGCACTGATGATCTGCTTCTGCAAATCGGCCAGCTTGGTCGCCTGACTGCCGCGTTGTTGTCCCTGCTGCTGTTCGCCTTCGGATTCGCCTTCGGACGACTCGCCTTCGCGGAAAATTTCCTCGAACGGCCTGACCTCGGCGAAATAAATGTCGCTGGCCGTGCGGCGCACCTGGCCGTCGGGGCCGACGTCATCGGCCCAGACAAAATAGGAAATGAGCTGGTCCGGCTCGGCGGCGAGGCTCTCCAAGGGGAGGAGATGGGTGAACTGGCGTTTCTCGTTAGCAGCCGTGTCGCGGCCCAGTTCGAGGAACTTGGTTTCCTGGCCAGCCACCGTGTACGCCAGGCCGTAGGCGCGCAGGCCGAAGTCGTCCCAGGCTTCGGCCTGGTAGGCGATTTCTTCCAGCGGCGAGACGCGCTGGTCGCCGCGCGGGGCGGCAAATTTCAGTTCCGGCGGGCGGTTTTTCAACACTGTGATGACAAATTCCGCGGGGGTTTTGTTCGTGCGCCCGGCGTCATCGGTCAACTGGAGAGAGTAGCGCTGGCTTTGCGCGAGCGTGAGTCTGGCGACGTAACTGTTGGTGCCGGCTGGGCTGGGCAGCAGCGGAATATTCGATTTATCCCTGGCCACCAGCCGGGCGGAAGCGACCGGCTTGTTCAGTTGGAAGGTGTAATCCAGTGTCGTGCCTTCGACGGCGCTGACCCGCCGCGTGTCGTCGATTTTTTTCGGCAGCAGGGCGGTGTAGGCGGGATAAGTGAGCCGGGCATCGGCCCGTTGCAAGGCGGGATACTCGAAGACCGTGACGTGGAACTCCGGTGTTCGCGCATTGGCGTATTCGACGTGGTAGGTCACGTTGCTGTTGATTTCTGGAACGCTGCCGCCGAAGACGGGGTCTTCGAGATTTTTGACGAGCGGAACGCGTTTGGAGTTTTCGGCCGTCGGGCCGATGACCAGCGTGGCCTCGGCCGGCAAGCGCCCCTCGAAGCGCGCCAGCACGACCAACCCGCTGCCCCGTTCGAGCGTGGTGTCGCCCGGTGTCACGGTGACGCCCTCGTTGAGGTGAAGGAGAGTCAACAGCGGCTTCTGGACGGGCAGGGACACGAGCACCGCGACGAGGAGAACGAGCGCCGCGAGGTGGGCACATTCGAGGAAGAACAATCGTTCGGCGAGGCGCTGGCCCCAGAGATGTTGGCGCTGGTGTTCGAGCGCTTCGGCGATGACGCGGTCCTGAAGATAATTGAAACGGCCGGCAGCCGGCTCTTGTTCCGTCGCGGCCAGCAGCAAGGAGTTGAGTTCGGGATGTTCCTGTTCGATCAGGCGGGCGATGGCGCGATGGCCCGGCGCGGTCTTCCGGCAACGCGTCCAATGGGCCAGCGCCGCGAGGCTCGCGGCCAGGGCCAGCAGCGGCATGGTGAACGAAGAACTCCAGCCGGTCCGCCAGCGCAGCAGAAAAAAACCGACGCCCAGCAAGGCGGCCGCCACCCAGATGAGCGACAGCCCGCGCCACAGTTGCAGGCGGCGCTGGTTGTCTGCCACGGTTTCCAGTCTGGCCTTGAGGTTCAGGTTGATCATGTCTGGGCCGCCATCGGTATGGCCCGCCGCCGGTTGAGCCAGCCGGCCAGCCAGGTTTCCATCACCAATAGCATTAAAGCACCCGCAATCAACCAGCGCCAGAGCTTTTGCCGGTTTTCCAGTTCAGTGGCCTGAAGGCGCTCGCGCCGTTGTTCGAGCTGTTTGGCGGCTTCCACCGGCGGCGCGTGGAGCGGGACGCCGAGGTGTTCGAGTTCGTCTTCGGCCAGCGGCGCGGTCTTGCTTTCGGCCGCTTCCAGATTCACGGCGAAACGCAACGGCGGTTCGAGCGACGTCACGGTGTAAATGCCCGGCAAGTCGGTTTGTGAAAACCTGGATGCGCCCGCGGCCAGTTCCACCAGCGCGCCGTCGGGTTTGCGGACGGTCAACGGTCGGGCAGCGGCGGTTCCGGGCAGCGGGACGTCATCGCCCACGACGTATTGCGAGGGCTGGGTTTTAAGGCCGCCACTCTGTTCCAAAATGGAAAACAGCAGCGGCACAAATTTCGAGGAGAGGGCCAGCTGGCTGTCTGCCGGACGCCAGCCCGCGGTGAGCGCCAGGACCGAGCCTTGGCCAACCGGGATTTGCAGCAAGGCCGCATCGCCGTCGTCAAACCGTGCCAGCACGCGCGCGCCAGGCAGCTTGTCGGCGTCCAGCCGGCGATGTTTCCAGAAATGGACCTTGGTGAAGTCGCTGTAGCGCGGGTCGGCGAACGGGGCGAAGAGCGGATGTTCGAAATCAATCTGTCCGAGCATCGCGTAGCGGCTGCCGGCGGCTTCCTCGGCGGAGAAATTTTCGACGCCGGCGAGCCGGCCGAGGGCGGGCGCGTCGGACGCGGCTTGCAACGCGAACAAAACCGTTTTGCCCTCGCTCAAAAAGTGCTGGACGCTTTTAAGCCGGCTGGCGGGCAACGCATCGGTGATGATGATCAGGTGCGCGCCGGCCAGATCGGCGGCGGGCAGCGGCGTCTCGCCGGGGCGGGCGAGAATCTGCACGACTTGCCGGCGGGTCTCCGGGAAGGCGCGTTTGAGGTAGTAGAGCGATTGGGCGGAGTCGGTTTCCGAATCGTTGCCGAGGTGGAGAATCTGGACGCGCTCGGCTTTGGGCGGAACGAGGTAAATCGAGTTGTCGAAATTCTCATCATCGCCCGCCAACACCAGCCGCTCGCCGGCGACGCCCGCTGCCAGCTTCGGCGCCGGCACGACGCGGCTTTGACCGGGCGGCACATAAACTTCGACGGCGGGACTTTCCGCGTCGCCGTCCCAGCGGAGTTGGAACTGCTCGCGTTTGGAATCGGCCGAGTTGCTGACGCGGAGGCGCATCCCGGCGTCGGCGGGGGCTTTGTTGAATTCATCCTGGTCCTGGACCGGTTGCAGGCCGGCGTTGGTCGTGCGTTTGGTTTTGAGCGGCTCGACGAGCAACTGAATGCCGCGCGGCCATTGGTAGCCCTGCAAGCCGTCCAACCGGCTGCCTTCCTGAAGGTCGCTGAGGAGCACGATTTGACGGAGGCCGCCGGGTTGTTGCTGCCGGTCGAGCTCGGCGAACGCGTCGGCGGCGGTGATGAGCGCGTTGCCCAGGCGGGTGCCGGACCAGCCGGGCGAGAGTTCTGCGAGGCGTTTGGAAGTCAGGGCCACGCGCTCGTCCGCGCCCATGGCTGCCCATTGTTCAAAGCTCACCCACTGTCGCGTGTGGCGGTCAAACGTGAAGAGGCTGATGCGGTCCGCCGGGGAAGCCTTTTTCAAAATCGCCTCCGCCCGGGCGCGCGCCGTGGGCCAGAGATCGCCGCGCCTCATGCTGGCGCTGGTGTCCAGGAGAATAACGATGCTTTTTTCGGGGCCGGATTGCCGGTCGGCCGTGGCTGGTTTTTGAAAAAACGGGCGCGCGAACGCCGCGGCGAGGAGGCAAAGCACGACGCAACGCAGGAGCAACAGGAAAATATTCTCCAGCCGGCTGCGCCGGGTCAGGCGCGGCGGCGAGGGCATCAGGAACATCAGCGAACTGAACGTCACCTGCTCCTTCGAGGTCCGGCGGATCAAATGAAACACGACCGGCAGCGCGACGGCCAGAGCGCCGGCCAGAAAAAGCGGGGCCAGAAAGCTCATGGCGTAAGGCGCGAGGTCCGGGCGCCGGCGCGTTTGATTCGTTTGCCCTGTTGCATGCGGGAGCGGAGGAAATCGAAGAGGGCCAGTTCCAACGGCCGGTCGGTGGTGAAGGTGTGGTAGTTGATGCCGAGTTTCTGGCAGGCGGACCGGGCGGCGGCATTGTGGGCCGCCAGCTTTTTCAAATACTCCTTGCGCGCGGCGGCGGGGTCCACGTACAGGTCGCGCCCGGATTCCACGTCGTGAAACATCACGGCCTTGTCAAAGTCGAAGCTGACTTCCCGCGGATCGAGCACGTGGAAGAGCAGCACGTCGTGGCCGCAGGCGCTAAGGCTGGCCAGGTTGGTTTCCAGCGATTCGATGGGCGCGAGCAGGTCGGAGATCAGCACCATCAGGCTGCGCTTGCGGACGATTTCGACGATGCGCTTGAGCGGCGCGGCCAGGTCGGTGGAGGCGCCGGCGGCGGGGTGTTCGAGGGCGAGCATCAGATGGCGCAGGTGGCCGGTGCGATGGCGCGCGGGGAGATACTCGCGGATGTGTTCGTCGAAGGTGAGCAAGCCGACGGCGTCGCCTTGCAGCGAGAGGAAGTAGGCCAGTGTCGCCGCGAGCGTGTTGGCATATTGCGCCTTGTTGTAGGCCAGTGAGCCAAAGCCCATCGAGCGGCTGTTGTCCACGAGCAGGTGGCAGCGGAGGTTTGTTTCGTCCTCGAACTTCTTGATGAAATAGCGATCGCTGCGGGCGTAGAGGCGCCAGTCGAGGTAGCGCGGGTCGTCGCCGGGCGTGTATTGGCGGTATTCGGTGAACTCGACGGAGAAACCGTGATACGGACTGCGATGCAGGCCGGTCCAAAATCCTTCGACGACCACCTTGGCGCGCAGCTCCAGATTCTTGATTGCCATCAGCGACTGCGGATCAATCAGCGAGCCGGATTTCAAGCCGGGGAATTGCGGGGCGGGCGGCATCAGCCGGCGGTTCCTTTCACCGTGTCGAGCAGGCGGGCGATGACTTTCTCGACGGTGATGCCTTCGGCCTCGGCCCGGTAGTTGATCAAAATGCGGTGGCGCAAGGCCGGGTAGGCGAGCGTCTGGATGTCCTCCTTCGTCACGTGCGAGCGGCCGTGGAGCAGCGCGCGCGCCTTGGCCCCCAGCACGAGGTGTTGCGCCGCGCGCGTGCCCGCGCCCCAACTGACCCATTCGTTGATGTAGGCCGGCGTGCCGTCCTGGTGCGGACGCGAGGCGGCGGCCAGCCGCACGGCGAAGCGCGCCACGTCCTCGGCAATCGGCACCTTGCGCACCACCTCGTGGAAGCGCATCACGTCGCTGCCGTTGAACAGCGCCTCAATCGGTTCGGGCTGGCGCGCGGTGGTCTGGGTGACGACGGCCACTTCGTCGTCCTCGGGCAGATAATCAATGACCACGTTGAACATGAAGCGGTCCAGTTGCGCTTCGGGCAGGGGATAGGTGCCTTCCATTTCGATGGGGTTTTGGGTGGCCAGCACGAAGAACGGTTCTTCGAGCACGTGGCGGACGCCGGCGGCGGTGACCTGGTGTTCCTGCATGGCTTCGAGCAGGGCGGCCTGGGTCTTGGGCGGCGTGCGGTTGATTTCATCGGCCAGGATCATGTGGGCGAAGATGGGGCCTTTGACGAAGACCATTTTGCGGCCCTCGCCGGATTCCTGGAGGATTTCCACGCCGGTGATGTCCGCCGGCATGAGGTCGGGCGTGAACTGGATGCGCTGGAACCTGAGGTGAAAGATCTGGGCGATGGATTTCACCAGGAGCGTCTTGGCCAGGCCGGGCGCGCCGGTGATGAGGCAATGCCCGCCGGCAAACAGAGCGATGAGGATTTCCTCGATGACCTCGTGCTGGCCGACGATGACTTTGGCCAGTTCGGCGGTGGTCCGGGAGCGGCCGGCGATGAGTTGTTCGACGGCCTGTTGTTCGGCCTGGTATGATGCGGTTGCGGTTTCCACGTTGGTGTCCTTTCAGACGGAGGGTTGAGTTGCGATTGTTACAGTTGATTTGTTTCGGCGGCGGCCGGGGGATTGGGGCGGTTTAATGCGTCATGACATAAAAGAGGATGTTGATGGCGAGCGGGTAGGCGCGTGTTTCGGAAAACAAATGGAAATAATCGGCTTCCTCGCCTTCGCGTTCCCAGCCGTCACCGTTGTCGGTGTTGTGCGTGGCGATGATCATGATGCGTTGCTTGTCATCCAGCCAGACGCGGACATGGACGTCTTTGGAATCCTCGCCATTGCGCGAACTGCTGCCGGTGCGTTCGTAGAAGTGGATGGGCGGCACCTGGAGTTGGTTCCTGGGCACGTCGAGGGGAAAGACGCAGTGAAACAGGGGATGGTCCATGGGCAGCTCGGTCCAGGCGCGTTCGGGCAGGACGCGATTCATTTGGGATGCAAAACTTTCCCATTCCTGGGCTCCCCAGAAGTCATCCGCCATGAGCGTGCCGCCGTTGAGCAGGTATTTGCGCAACCGGGGGACTTCTTCGTCCCGGAATTCCATGCGCCCCGGCTTCACCATATAAATGAAGGGAAAATCGTGAAGCACCGGGTCGCTCAGCCGCAGCACGCGTCCATCCGGGTCCACTTTCAAGGAGGTCAATTGCTGGAGGCGATAGGAGAGATTCAAGTCGCTGTCCGGATAGTCGTTGAGCCAGCCCATCCAGCTCGAACGCCAGCCGCGTGAGCCGGGGCTGGCCTTGTAAATGATGCGGGCGAAAGTAAACACGTCCGACTCGAATCCGGGCGCATTGGTCCACTCGGGTGTGCCGGTGCTGTGCGACGCCGTCTCGCGGGCCGTGCGCACGGTTTCCTCGTTCACCCACACACCGCCTTCGGTCTGAATCATCGGGCCGGTATCGCCGCCGCCGCCGGAGAAGCCGCGGCCGCCCCCGGTCCGGAATTGCGCGACGCAGATGCCGGTGGCCAACGCCGCCAGGGCGCCGGACAGAAGCAGTGTTCGCGAGGTCTTCACGGTGGGTCTGGCTTCAGTGCGTCATCAGGTAAAAAATGATGTTGATGCCGAGCGGGAAAGCGCGCTTCTCGGAAAATTCATGGAAGAATCCTTCGTGTTCGCCTTCGCGCTCCCAGCCGTCGCCGTTGTCGCAGTTGTGCGTGGCGATGACCATGATCCGGCCTTGGTCGTCAAGGATGGCCCGGACGTGCATGTCTTTCGCTCCTTCGCGCGTATAATCCTCGTGGCGTTTTTCCCAGGTAACACCATATTCCGGCCAGTCGGGATCCAGGCTTTCTTCGCCCGTTCCAACGTTCGGCGTTTGGAGCTTGTTCTTCGGCCCTTTGAGGTCAAAGACGCAGTGGAAAAGCGGGTGCTCCATGGGCAGTTCCACGAACTCGCGTTCGGGCAGGACGCGCTTGATCTCGCGATTGAAACCCTCCCATTGCTTTTCGCCCCAAAAATCGTCCGCCATGAGCACGCCGCCGTTGAGCAAATACTTTCGCAAAATCGGCACTTCCTCGATTTTCAACAGCAGGCGTCCCGGCTCCACCATGTAAATCCACGGATAGCCGGACAATTCCTTGTCGGTCAGGTTCAGCACGCGCCCGTCCGGGTCCACCTTCATCGAGGTCATCTGCTGGAGCCGGAACGACAGGTTCAGATCGCTGTCCGGAAAATCAACCCACCATTCGCCCGCGCTCCACGATCCGTAAGGCGTCCGGTCGCAGCGGATGCGCGCGAAGGTGAACACGTCCTTCTCGAACCCGGCGGAATTCGTCCAGTCCGGCGTGCCGGTGCTGTGCGAGGGGACTTCCCGCGCAGTGTAACAAGTTTCATACTGGGGAAGCCAGCCTTCGCCGCGGCCGTAGCTTCTCATCCGCTGGGCCATGACCCATTGCGCCAGGGCGCAGAGGAAGAGCAGCGCCAGCGCACATTGTTTGTAGGCGCTGCGCATCAGTCGGGTTCTTGCGTGGGCTGGTTCATAGGCATGACACCGTGGGCCGCCGTTCAGTGCGTCATGGCATAAAAGAGGATGTTGATCATCAAAGGATAGGCGATTTTTTCCGAGAATTCGTGGAAGTAATACTCGTCTTCTCCTTCGCGCTCCCAGCCGTCGCCATTGTCGGTGTTGTGGCAGATCATGACCATGAGCCGGCCCTTGTCGTCGAAGAGGCCCTTGAGGTGGACATCCCTGGCGTCGTAGCGCTCCCAGGTGATTCCGGTGTATCGGCTTTGCGCGCCCACGTTGATGTTCGGGACTTGCAGCTTGTTCCTGGCAAACTTGTCCATGGGAAAAACGCAGTTGAAGATCGGATGCTCCATCGGCAACTCGGCCGGCTCGCGTTCGGGGAACACGCGCTTGATTTCCCGGTAAAAGTTTTCCCATTCCGCTTCGCCCCAGAAATCGTCCACCATCAGGAAGCCGCCATTGAGCAGATATTTCCGCAAGGTTTTGACCTCCTCCTCGCTGAACAGCAGGTCGCCCGGTTCCACGATGTAAATGAACGGATAATCGAACAACTCCTTTTCGGTCGGTGCGAGGATGACGCCGTCAGGATGGACTTTGAGCGAGGTCATCTGCTGGAGGCGGAAGGCGAGGTTCACGTCAGCATCCGGATAGTCGGTCAAAAATCGCCCGCCGCGCCCGTAGCCATAGTCGAAACCGTAACCGTAGCGGGAGCGGCCGCCGGTGCTGTATTTAACCCGGACGAACGTGAAAACATCCTTCGGCATGTCCTTGTCCAGTTCCCAGTCCAGCGTGCCGTTGCGCTCCGGACGGCCCTCGGAGTTTGCCGTGCGGGAATTCGAGCGGGAAAAGCTGCGGCCGCGTTGCGCGAAAGCAATGGCTGCCAGCAAGCCCGTGAAAATCAAAACGCACGCAATGGTCCGCCCGATTTTCATGGTTTCTTCTCCGCGTTGATCTCTGGCGCGTCGCCCGGGTCGCGCGGCAAAGCGTTTTCCTGCTCGATTTGCAACAGCAGCCGATGCGCCTCGCGATAGCGCGGGGCTTCTTCCAAAGCCTGCAACACGTGTCGCTTCGCGCCGGCGTCCCCGGTCTGGTGCAGCAATTTCGCCAGCCGGAAATGGACCTCGGCCGGATCGGGCACGTCCAGCCGCAGCAACGTCCGGTAAGCCTCGGCGGCTGGTTGCGGGTTGCCGAGCGCTTCCTCCGCCTGCGCCAGCAAACGGTGCGACTGCGGCAGCAATGGGTTGACGGCGAGAAAACGGCTGGCATTTTCGGCGACGGCCGGCCAGTCCTGCGCGGCGGCGCCCAGTTCCATCAACCGCGCGTAGGCGTCGGTGGCGTCGGCGCTCAGGGCGGCGAGCCGGGCCAGAACCTGTCGTTCCTCGTTGGTTTCATTCAACGCACGATGGGCGGCGGCCAGGAGCGTGTAGGCGTTGTCGCCTTCCGAGTTGCCTGGATACAGCTCGATCAATTTTTGCAGCGGCGCCTTGGCTTCCTCCCACTTCTTGCCCGCGATCAGCGCCCCGGCCTGGTGAGTCAGGACGTAAAAGTTCGTGGGATGCTTCTCGCCCCAGGCCAGCCAGGGATCGGGGCCATCGTGTCCGGCGGCTTCGTCGGTGGGGTCGAGCAGGAGCTTGAGTGACTTCCCAACTTCGGCCGGCCCGGCGTTCTTCGCGGACAGGTCGGCCCGGCTGGGCTTCTCCCAATCCAGCCCGGGCGCGAGTTGCTCCGCCCGCTCGACGGCCAGCGCGGCGAATGCCTCGTCAATTTTTGCCATCGGCGCGGTGTGCTTTTCAATCGCCTCGTTGATCGGCAGGCCGGCGCCAAGGTCGCGCAAGATTTTTTGCAAGCTCTCCAGGCCGTAGCGCTCGATGAGAAACTCGACGACCAATGACGACTCGTAATAGGCGAACTGGAGATGCAGGGCGCTCTTGGGCGAGAGGAACGCCGCGCTCAGTTTGCTGACGGGTGTGAGGTCGTCGCCCAGGATCATCTCACGGTAACGCGGGGTGAGGTGCTCGCCCCACGCAGGGTTGGCTTGGCGCTCCTCATAGACCGAGATGCCTTCGCTCAACCAGCGCGGCATTTTGTTGCGGGTCAGTTGCAGGGTGATGACGTGACAGAACTCATGCCACAGCACGGCTTGCCAGTTCACCGGGTGCGCGGCCTGCGACGCCGGGCTGTTTGCCGTGATCACCGAACCGAAGCAGACGCCCAGATAGCCCGCCCCGCCCGGCAACCCGAAAGTGCGGATGGCAAAATCCTTCTGCTGCGGAAAAATTTCCACCGTCGTGGGCCGCGTCAGTTGCAGGCCGTATTTGGCGGACAAATTCGTCCGGGCGCGCGCCAGCAGGTCCAGCGCCCTCGACCCGTAAATGGCCGCTTCACGCGGGTCCATCCGCAGGATGAAATCCCGGTCGGTCAGGGTCTGGAAATGCGCGATGCTGTCCTTGAGCGTGATCAAATTGTAGGCCACCACGTCGTAGGCGTCCAGGCGGTGGACTTCCTCGGCCAGTTGCCAGCCTTCCTCCTCTTCGCCCAGGCGCAACAAATCCTCCGCCAGTTGGATTTTCGCCGGCACGAAACCCGCGTCAAAACGCAACGCCTGCCGCTGACAGGCCGCGCCCTCGGTGAAACGGTATTTCTGCGAAAGTTTCCGCCCGATCAGATGGTCCACCTTCGGGTTCGTCGGCCAGAACTTGAGCGCGGCCGCGCGGAATTTTTTTTCCGCCTTCGCGTTGCCGCGCAAGTTGGCGAGCACCGCCCGATAGGCCAGCGCCTCCGGGTGGACGGGATTGAGGGCGAGCACTTCGGCCAGCGTTTCCTCGGCGCCGTCGTAATCCTCCGCGTCCACCTGGTGGTCGGCGAGCAATAACCGGGCGCCGGCATGGTTGGTGTTGTATTCGAGCGTCAGGTCCAGCGCGTCGGCCATCCGGGCCGGGTCGGACGGGGCGAAGGACTGCGCCAGCCCGAAGTGCAGGTCCGGGTCTTCGGGAAAACGCTTGAGCGCCTCGGCGAAAATTTTCCCCGCCAGTTGGAAATCATTTTTCGCCAGCGCCAGATTGCCGCTGGCCAGATAGCTCCCGCGAAAATCCGGGTCCGACTTTTTGACCGGATCAAAAAAAACATCCAACGCCAGGCGCGGGTCCACCCCGAGCAAGAGCACCGCTTCGCCCAGAGCGACGCGGTTGGCCGGATCGCGATAGCGCCATTCGCTCGAGCGGGCCAGGCTGGCGATTTCCTCCAGTTGACCGCGCGCGGCCGCCGGGTCGCCATTCTGCCGCAACACTTCGTGGCCGAGCAGGCGCAACCGCACGCTGGAGGGGTAGAGTGACAGCGCCTTGGCCAGCGTGGCCTGGGCGTCGGTCAACCGGCCCAGGGTGAGCAGCGTTTGCGTGAGCATCAGCGGCCATTCCTCGTCGCGCTCGTCGGCCGCGAAGGCTTTTTCTGCCAGCGTGATGACGTTGGTATATTCCCCGGCGATAAACAGCTTCCGGCATTCCACCACGTCCGCCGCCCGCGTCGCGGGAGGCATCAGCATCGCCAGGAGCAAAAGCCAGAGCGGAGACGGGCGCGCGACGGGAAGCGTCCAAGCGGGTCGGCGGCGTGCGCGGCTCAAAAACATGACAACCATTAAGCTTTGTGGCCAACGCGCGCAAGACTTCCCGAAAATTATTTTGCCACGTTTGGAGTGCACGCTTCAGCGTGTGCCCGGACAAGCTAAAGCTTGAACTCCAACAGCCGGATTCGCACTCACTCCGAAATTTCTTCCACCAGCGCCGGCCCCTGGCGCGCGCCCCGGCCAAACTTGATCTCCGGCACCAGCAGCAGCGACGCGGCGAAGATCAGCCCGATGCTCAACCACGCCAGCGTCGCCACCGAACACGCCGTGACCAGATGAAACGCCGCCACCGGCGCCAGCAGCCCGCGAAACCCCGTGAAGAACGTGTGCACGGACATGTAGTCCGCCACGCGCTCCGGCGGCGCGAACTTCGTCACCCACAGGCTCCAGGCCACGTCGCCGCCCGCGTTGGAAATGCCGTAAATGATCGCGCCCACCAGCAGCCCGCGCGGACTGTTGCTGGTGAAGAACGCCAGAATGCCCAGCGCGAAGCCGAGGTTCACCGTCACGCGCAGCACGAAGAAATTCATGTGATCGAACAGCCAGCCCCACACCGGACTGAGCACCAGCCGCGCGAGATTGGGTATCACCCCCGTCATCAACGCCACCGCGCTCACCGTCAGCGTCAGGCCGTACTTGGGATTGGCCAGATACTCCACGCGCATCGGCTGCATCATCAAATTGGCGAAGCCCATCAACATCCAGCAGATCAGCGTGCGCCGGAACAACTCGTCCTCACGCGCAAACCGCAGCGCGCGGAACGGATGCTTCCCGCCCGAACTGGTCAGCGGCCGCGAAGGAATCCGTCCGAGGCAGAAACTGCCGAACCCGAACGCCACGCCGAACAACACCAGCAGCCAGCGGTAATATTCAATATGCGCCGTCAATGCGCGTCCGGCCAGGTGGCTGAACAACGCCGCCATCGCGATGCGGATCATGACCGCCCTGGAAAACAACCGGCCCCGTTCGTTGACCGGATAATTCTCCTGATAAATCTGCGTCAGCAGCGGAATGGCGGCGGCCGAGCAGGTCAACGCCAGGATGCTGCCGCACACAAACACCGGCAGCACCGGCACCAGCGCCATCACCAGGTACGACACCGACCCCAGCGCGGCCAGGCGCGACGCGGCGATGCTGGTCGGCCAGCCGAGGGCCTCCACGCGCGAGACGACCAGCGGCGAGAGCAGCAGGCCCAAACTGCCGCCGCCGGCCACCAGCGCCTTGGCGGTGGACCCGGCCTCAAACCAGCGCACCGCAATGAGCAGCAGGAAGGTGGTGGCCCCCGCCTCCAGGATGCCGGCGGCGAAGGCGCGCAGCCGCTCGTAGCGGAAAGTGATTTGCGTGCGTTGCCAGCCAGCCATCCGCGCAGACTAACAGTGACGAGCGCGGCGTGACAAGAGGAGCGTCGCGGTGGAGCCTAAACTGGAGAACATTCAACACTGAACATTCAACATCCAACAACAAACACGACAATTGGAACCGCGGCACCCTGTAGCCGCCGACGTGAGGGGGCGGATTCGGCGGGGGCCATCCGCATGGGCGATGAAAACAACGCTTGCCCCACCACCCCAGGAGGCTAAAGGGTGGACACCAAACGCCCGGTTCATGGGCAGGGTCGGGGTGAGGGGATTTCCTGTGCGCAATGGACCGATTCTCATTCCGACTTGGTATCAGTTGCCCGTCCCGGCACGCGGACGGTGAAAGGATCCTTGCAAGGCTGCCCGTGTGCGCCTATAATGAGCGTATGAAGACTCTTACGATCACCGAAGGGCGCGGGCGGCTTGGCTATTGGCTCAAAAAAGCGACGCAGGGGGAAGATGTGGGCTTTATGTTTGAGGGCAAGATCGTGGCGTTGCGCCCGGTGGAAGTGGTTTCCACGGATTACGCGCTTCAACAATACGGTTTGACGCCCGGGGAGATGACGGCGGCGGAAAAACGCATCAGGAAGGGACTTAAAGCCGCGCGCTCGCGCGGTGAAATGACACGCTTCACCGGGAGTAAAGATGATTTCCGTTGAACTGTCCAAGCGGTTCAAAAAAATTGTGCGGGAAGCCCGCCGGGAAGAAGAAGGGTCCGCAACCCTGAGGTTGGTCCTGGAGGGTTTTGGCAGACCGTACGCTCACACCGGTCTGGCAATTCGGAAATTGGGCAAACGGCTTTACGAGTGCCGCACGGGTCTGGCGTGGCGTCTGGTTTTTGAAGCGCGCAAGGGCGTGCTAACTTTTGATTTCGCGGGCGATCACGACGAGGTGCAAAACTATCTTCGGGGCAAGCGCTAAACGGTTGTCCGGGAAAAGTGTGTTGACTTGTATGGCCTTGAAACGTTGAAAGCGGAATAAGGGCGGGCAGACACACAAAACCAGCATGAACCCACCGTTTTTCCCCCAATCATTTTCTGCGAACGGTTTCAGAAGATGCCGGAAAAAGGGGGCGGGCTTCTTCCTGCGACTGGAAATACTCACCGGAAAGATTGACAATCCCAGTGCGGGTTGAAATCCTCCAACCCTTGCTGGTGGCCTCGGTAGCTCAGTTGGTAGAGCAGTTGACTCTTAAAAGACAATGGGTCGCTTTCGCTGACTCTTTTTGCGTTTCTTAACATGTCAATTCCGACCAATGTTTTCAAGGTCCATGCGGTGTTTCTGCCTGTCATCGCTGGCGCGTCTGAAAACAGGCGAAACTAGCACAGAGACTAGCACAACGGCTGAATCCACCGAATCAACTGCTCTTTGGCCCCTTGTCAGTTGTGCCGCTTCTGATGCGCTCTGCGCCACGCCACGCGCAGCGGTGGGCATCGTAGAGCGGCAGGGCATCGGGCATGAATCACATGCCGGAGTGCAAGCCACGATAAGGAATCTCTTTCGCGGGCCGACCGTCCCCACGGTGTCCGGGGTAGCCCCCCTTTTGACGGGTGGGTCAAATGCGTATAGAGGCCGTGACAACACCGGGTATTTTGGGAAGAACGCGGGTCAGTGCCAGCAGAGTGCCAAAGGAATCTCTTTTTTTCGCGGGCGACCCGTCCCGGCGGGGTGGCGGGGGGAGGGGGAAATTGCATTCGCGGTTCGCTTCTGGAGTCCCGCCTTTTAGCGAAAGGTCATTTTAGGACATGTCACGCACCGGCTCCGGCTTCCTTGCGCGTCGGGACTTTGGGGGCTTGGGAAAATTCACCGGCGCTGGCGCGGCGGTGAAATTCATCAATCGCTTCCTGGGTGAGATACTGCCGTCCGGCGATGTTGATGGTCGTGAGCCAGCCCTTCTTTCGCCAGCGCCAGGCAGTGCATGTTGTCACGCCGACCTGCTCCAGCCATCGGGACAGACTGACGACTGCCGGGCCGTGGTTCGGATGCGGTTTGCCGTTTGATTCAATTTTCACACGGCACAGTCTGCCGCGCGCCTGGCAGGCTTTGGTGTATCAGGAACACGGTCCTGCTCATGCGTGTTTCATGTTCCCTCTTGAAACCGTTTGAAATACTCTGGCGCAACGCCATGATCTGGATCGCCCTATCGGAAAAAGACACCGACAACGCCGCGCTGGAAAAACGCCTCTGGGACGCCGCCGACCAGTTCCGCGCCAACTCCGGCCTCAAGTCCCAGGAATACTCCGCGCCCGTCCTTGGCCTCATCTTCCTGCGCTTCGCCGAAGTCCGCTTCGCCGCCCAGCGCGCCAAATTATCATCTCCCTCGCCCCTCGGAGGGGAGAGGGCCGGGGTGAGGGGTGAAGAGTCCACGCCCCGCGTGTCCCGCCGTGGATCACGGCTGGATGAACCCGCCGCCTATCACGCCGAAGGCATCCTCTATCTGCCCGCCGAGGCGCGGTTCGATTACCTGCTCAACCGCCCCGAAGCCGAGAACATCGGCGCGAAGGTCAATGCCGCCATGCGCGACATCGAGAAGCACAACC
>CAZIFU010000013.1:0-6556 GCA_964539075.1 uncultured Verrucomicrobiota bacterium
TGCTCGGCGGACAGGCGGTGACCGGTTCGTGACCGATGTGGCGCTCGATGTCCATCGCCACGCCGTTGGCCGTCTCGTAACGGCGCGTGCGGTCCTTCTCCAGGCACTTCATCACGATCCAGTCCAGGTCGCCGCGCACCAGGTGGACCAGTTTCGGCGCGTCGGTGTGGCGATGTCTGGCCGCGTCGGTCAGTTCGTCGGCGAACATGGTGCTCAGGCGCGTCGAGGGGCGGGAGGGTTCCTGCTCGCGGATGGTACGGCGCATCTCGTCCAGCCCGGCGGCCACCAGTTCCGTCGCATCGAAGGGTGTCTTGCCGGTGAGCAGTTCGTAGAGCAGCACGCCCAACGCGTAAATGTCGGTGCGCGTGTCGATGTTCAGCCCGCTCATCTCCGCCTGCTCCGGACTCATGTAGGCGGGCGTGCCGATGAACTGCTCGAAGGCGGTGAAGACGGTCTTGTCGGTGAGCCGCTGGTCGGTGGTGGCCTTGGCGATGCCAAAGTCAATGACCTTGGGCACGGGCACGCCGTCGTGCAGCGTCACCAGTATGTTCGAGGGCTTGATGTCGCGGTGGATGATGCCCTTCTGGTGCGCGTGCTGGATGGCGTGGCAGATCTGCGTGAACAGATTGAGGCGCTGTTCGGTGGAGAGGTTGTTCTGGTCGCAGTAGTCGGTGATCCTGATGCCGCGCACCAGTTCCATCACGAAGAACGGCCGGCCGGTCTCGGTGGCGCCGGCGTCGAGCACCTTCGCGATGTTGGGATGATCCATCAGCGCCAAGGCCTGCCGCTCGGCCTCGAAGCGGCCGACGACCTGCCTGGTGTCCATGCCCAGCTTGATGACCTTGAGGGCGACGCGCCGGCGCACGGGTTCCTCCTGCTCGGCCATGAAGACCACGCCGCAGCCGCCCTCGCCGATTTGCTGGAGCAGCTTGTAGTGGCTGATCTTGTCGCCGGGCTTTTCGGTGGCGGACGGGACGGCGGTACGGTCGAGGCCGGACGGGGGCTTCAGAAAGTCCTGCGGCGGCTCCTCGGCGCGCAGCAGCGCCTCGACCTGTTCGCGCACGTCTGGTTCATCGCGACAAGCTTCGGCCAGAAACGCCGCGCGTTCCGTTGGCGAAGCTTTCGCCTTCGCCTGGCTGAAGAGTTCTATGATCCGCTCGGAGTTGGCATTCATCGCATCGCTCAGTGGGCACAGCCCATCAACCGTAGAAGCGAGATCGAGGGGCGAAACCCCTCAAGAAAATTCAGGCTCTTTTATGCCGCTGACTCCCGCTCTTTCTGCATCTCCCGGAACAGGAACGTGCGCGCAAAAGCCCACAGCCGCTCGACGGTTTTGACCGAAACACCCAACTCATGCGCCGCCTGCTCCTGCGTCAAACCGACGAAGAAGCAAAGTTTCACCACGTCCGCCGCGCGCGCGTCAAACGCCGTGAGCCGGTCCAGCGCGGCGTCCAGTGCCAGCAGTTCATCGTCGGGCATGGGGAAGGGCAGGTCCACCTCGGCGATGTCGGCGCGCGCGAACTGGCCGCCGTGGCGCAGAGCGCGTTTGCGGCGGGCATTGTCGATGAGGATGCGGCGCATGGCCTCGGCGGCAGCGGCGAAGAAATGCGTGCGGCCGTTCCACCGCTGGTGGTCATTGCCCGCGAGCTTCAGCCACGCTTCATGCACAAGCGCGGTGGGCTGCAACGTCTGGCCCGGCGCTTCGCCGGCCATCTTGAACGCAGCGACCCGGCGCAGTTCCTCATAGACGAGCGGAAGCAATTCCTCCGCAGCCTTGGGGTCGCCCTGCTGGATGGCGTCGAGGATGCGCGTGACCTCGCTCATGGGAGAGCGATCATCCGGCAAATCCTATTACGGTTCAAGCCTCCTGATGGGGGCCGGGAAATCCTTGGTGAATCTGGTCAAGGCGGGAGGAATGCAAGCGTTCTGAAAAAGGCAGGGATCGGCGTGGTTGGGTGTTCCGCCTTCAGGCGCACAGCCCTTTGGACCGTTGCTTTGCCGCCTGAAGGCGGGACTCCCAACCGCCGCTGGCGGACCTCGCGTGTCTATTGCGCGATGCAATAGAGGTTCTCGTGGCCGCGCAGGAAGATTTCCTTGTCCGCGATGGCAGGCGAGGCGTCCATGGGATCGGAGAGAGTGTTTTTGGCGAGCACTTCGAACTTGGCGGAGTTTTTGAGCACGAGCGAAGTCCCTTCGCGTCCGACGACGTACACGCGGCCGCCGGCGCCGACGGGCGAGGCGTAGATGCCGCGGATGCCTTCCAACCGCTCGGCTTCGTAGTTCGGCTGGCCGGTCTTCGCGTTGAAGCAGGAGAGGATGTTGTTGTTGTTGGAAACGAAATAGAGGTTGTCGCCGTAAAGCAGCGGCGAAGGGACATAGGGCGTGGATTTGTTGTAGCTCCAGGCGACGGCATCGCTGCCGGTGAGGTCGCCGGTGCGGCCCAGTTTGATCGCCTGAAGGCTGTTGCCGCGGTAGCCGCTGATGGCAAAGACGAATTCGTTGTTGGCCACCGCAGTGGGAATCACATTGGCCGTCTGCCCGCCGCATTCCCAGATCAATTTGCCGGTCGCGATGTCGTAGCTGCGCGTCTTGCCGCTGGCGGGCACGATGACTTCGGTCTGGCCGCCGTGCGTGACGACCAGCGGAGTGGTCCACGTCGTGCGTTCGTCGCGCGCGGTCTTCCAGAGCGTTTTGCCCGTGCGCTTGTCCAGCGCGGTGATGAAGTCCTCGCCCTCATGGTCCCAGTTCACGATGAGCGCATCGCCGGACAGCGCGGGCGAAGCCCCTTCGCCGAAGCCGTTGGCGGTATTCATTCTTCCGAACTGCTGCGACCAAAGGAGCTTGCCGGCCACGTCGTAGCAATGAATTCCGTGCGAGCCGAAAAAGGCGTAAACGCGCTCGCCGTCGGTGATCGGCGACGTCGAGGCGAAAGTGTTATTGGGCTGATGGCCCTGGTGTGGAACTTCCGTTTTCGCCGTCTGCTGCCAGAGGATTTTGCCGCTTTGGCGGTCCACGCAGACGACGACAAATTGCACCGGATCGGTGGGCGCCGAGCCTGACATGCCGCCGCCTTTGCCGCCTGGCCCGCCGGAGCCTTTGCGCGAACCACCGCCTTTGCCGCCTGGACCGCCGCCGAGGGGCGGTTGCCCTTCGCCGCCGCGTGGCGGCGTTGTTGCGCTGGTGGTTTCACCGCCGCCCGCCGCCGGCTTCCGGCTCTCGATCGCCGTGAGC
Source organism: uncultured Verrucomicrobiota bacterium (assembly GCA_964539075.1). Lineage (GTDB taxonomy): Bacteria > Verrucomicrobiota > Verrucomicrobiia > Limisphaerales > CAZIFU01 > CAZIFU01. The sequence goes on from CAZIFU010000013.1 coordinate 3,232, forward strand.
ACGAAAATCTTGTCTCCCCAGACCACCGGCGAGCTGTGGCCGTAGCCGGGCAGTTTGGTTTTCCATTTGACGTTTTTGGTTTCGCTCCATTCCACCGGCGGGTCGCCCAGCGGCGCCACGCCCGTGCGCTCCGGGCCGCGCCATTGGGGCCAGTATTGTTGATCGGCATGGGGCTTGTCCGCGGCCAAAGCCGGGGCGGCCAGCCAGCCCAGGCAAAGGGCCAGACCTGTCAGGGAAGTTTTAAGAGTGGGCATAAGGATTTCGGGGTTCGAGTTGGTGTTCGTTTAATCAAACACCTCAATTTCGCTTTTGGTTGCGCGGGAGTTTTTCGGGAAAGGCAGCTTGATTTCTGTTGTCTCAAGGCTGGCCGCCGGCGATGCGATGGCCTGTCGTGTTCATTTTCAGCGCGTAAAGCGAGGTGCGTGCGGTGACAAACAGGGTCTTCATATCTTTGCCGCCGAAGGCACAGTTGGCCGGCGCTTCGGGAAACTTGATCAACCCCAACATCGTCCCTTTGGCCGAGACAATTTGAATGGCGCTCAAGGCCGGCAAGGCCAGGTAAAGATTGCCTTTGGTATCCACGGTCAGGCCGTCACCGCCGCGGGGCTGGCCGGCGGGCAATTGCTCCAGCGGACAGAGCGGCTGTCCCGCGCCGGGTTTACCCGGTCCTTCCACCGGGTAAGCCCGGACCTCCGGTGAGCCGGAGGGCACCACATAAAGCGTCTTGTCGTCGGGCGAAAGCAGGACGCCATTGGGTCGCGGCAGGTTGTCCAGCACGCGCGTCACCTGCCGGTCCTTGGAAATGTAATAAACCCCTTCTTTGTCCTGAGTCATCTCGGCCGGTCGAAAGCCTGGATCGGTGAAGTAAACGCCGCCCAGCCGGTCCACGGCCAGATCATTCGGGGCGTTGAAACGTTTGCCATTGTAGTGGTCGGCCAGCACCTCGATATTTTTGGTGGCCACGTCAATGGCGATGATGCGGCCTTCGCCGCCCTGACAGGCGATCAAACGGCCGCGGCCGTCGAACATCAGCCCGTTGCACCCTTTGGAATCCTCCAGGAAGGTGGCGAGCCGTCCGTCCGTGTCCACCTTGTGAATGCGGTTGGCGCGGACATCGGTGAAATACACGTTGCCCTTGGCGTCCGCCGCCGGGCCTTCGGTGAAGGTGAAGCCGGTGTGCAGCTTGACGATGGTGACATCCGCAACGATGCCGGCGATCGGTTTGTTTCCCTGGGACAACACCGCACCGGAGGTCAACAGCAGGCTGGCCGCAGCGAAGAAAAGCGCGCGCGGGGGTTTCATGGTCGCATCGTTGCGCGGGCGGGCCTTTTTTGCAATCGCCGTTTTGCCGGTCAGGATCGGCGGGCATTTTCCAAAGCCACGCCGCTGGCGCGCTTGGCGATTTTGCGGCTGGAGGTGATTTTGGTCACGGTGCCGACTTCGAGATATTTGACCCGGAGATTTTCCAGGAGAGTGTCGCGCCGGTCGTGGAGCCGCTTGAGCGGGCGCGGTTTCACACGGCTCAACACGTAGGCGGTCAGGAGCGGCAGCGCGATGGTCGAGTCCACGTAGGCCACCACGCAATCATGTAGCGTGGCCGGGTCCACCTTGCCCCAACTCACCGCCTCGGCCGGCGTCGCGCCGGAGAGGCCGCCCGTGTCGGGGCGCGCGTCGGTGCATTGGAGAAAGTAGTCGTGCCCCTTTTCCTGCACACCCATGACCTCCTGGATTTGCGGTTCGGTCTGGAGCAGGAAATTCTTCGGCGAGCCGCCGCCGAGGATGAAGACGCTGCTTTTATGCCCAGTGGTCTTGGCGTCATACACGATCGCCGCCGACTGGTTCACGTCGCGGTTCACGTCGAAGACCAGCTTCAAGTCACGCAGCGCCATCGCGGCGACGTTCATGCCGATGCTCGAATCGCCCGGGCTGCTGGTGAAGATGGGGATGCCGCATTCGTGCGCCGTGGCGAGAACGGAACTGTCCTTCAAACCAAGCTTCTTGCCGCGTTCGGAAGCGTATTTGCCCAGCAGGAAATGAAATTCATCCGTCCCCATCGGACGCTGAAATTCCGGTCCCAGGACCACCTCGCGCACAAAGGCGTCGGTGTCGAGCAACACCTGGTAATCAAAGAGTACGTCGTAAATGCGGATGACACCTTCGTCGCGCAGTTCCACGTCGTCGAGGAACGGTGTGCCGGCGTAGAGTTGCATGTCCAGGCCGTAGTGGAGGTCGTGGTAGAGGTTGGCGCCGGTGGAGACGATCCAATCCACAAAGCCCGCCTTCATCAGCGGAATCAGGCAGGACTTGCCCAGGCCGGCCGGCGTGAGCGCGCCGCTCAGGCTCAGGCCGATGAAGCCGTCATCGGGCAGCATTTTCTCCACGAGCAGTTTGGCGGCTTCGCGCAGGCGGCCGCCGTTGTAGGCGAGAAACGTCTGGTCAATGAGATCGGCGGCGGAAATGTTTTTGCCGACTCCCAGCGGGTTGAGGCGCGGGTAGGCGGCGAATTTTTTCGAATCCGGAGGTCGTGAGTTGTTGTTCATGCTGCGGGAGTGTTGCGAAACGGTGGTTAAAGGCAAAGGGAAATTCTTCGTCTTGCGAGGGGTGGGGCCGCGTCACGCGACTGCCTTTTTTCGGCACACCTTTGGCACATTCGATGACACTTGCCGCCGGTGCCGTTCGCGCGCCACGCGGAAAATTTTAACCAGAATCTGCATCCTCTCGGAAAAAATTCCCAGCACGAACGACTGCAAACCCCGGGCCATCAGGCGGGTCGATCGGTAAAAGAGGCCCGTATTCGTTGGTCCTTCAGTGCCGGGCGCGACGGCAGTGCATGCCGCCTTCCTCGGCGGGAGAAGCATGACGGGCGGCCAGGTTGGACTGGCGCGGGCCATCCGGGCGGTTGCTTCTCATCTCTAAGAGATTTCCCGGCCTGACGGCACAGCCATTGCTTTTTGCCAGTGGCTATGATGTCCCAAGTTTTCGGTCAACCGTCGCATTCTGCGCGCAGCTTGCCGCGCCGCGCCTGCCATGCAGAGCGGATCGTCTGTGTCCTGGCCGGCATCGCGCTGCTGTTTGGCGGCACACCCGCGCACGGCCAAAACGTTTGGGACGGCGACGGCGCCACGGACTTCTGGTCTAACAGCACGAATTGGAACGGCAACGTGGCGCCGACTAATAACGGTACCGCCAAACTGGTTTTCGCCGGCACGAATCGTCTCGGGTCGGTGCTCGACACGGATTGGAACATTTTCTCGCTCACGTTCAGCAACAACGCGGACGCCTTCACTCTCAGCTCGCTGGCCGGCGTCGCCCTGACTCTCCAGGG
>CAZIFU010000014.1:0-1807 GCA_964539075.1 uncultured Verrucomicrobiota bacterium
CTCGATCGAATCCCCCCATGCAGTAACTTCTGGCGCAGTCTTCGGCGTGCCGTGAGTATCCAGCCACGCGGCGATTTCCTCGTCACTCGCGCCGGACGCGAGCAAGGGTTTTACCTCCGCGCCTTTCACGCCCTTGAAGCCAAAGAGCATGTTATCGACCGGACAGTCGAAGTGATATTCGCCGGCAGTGCCGTTCAGCGTCGCGCGGCCCTTGTCGGCCATGCGGGCGAGCGGGACGTAACCGCCAATGCGGAGGCGCGGACTGCGGGCGGGTTCTTGAGTGAGGTCTTTTGCTTTGATCATGATGTTACGTGTTCGTAGTTATTGGGGGCTGCATCGCTTCAGTCGGCAGAAAGCGTTGTGCGTGTGAAATGCTTCGGTGACAAGAGCGACATGGCAAACCATTAACGATCATCGGATTCACTGCCACCAGCTTTCCGTCCGCCGCGCCCCACTTTGGTCTCGCGCTCTGGGCTCTCAATGAGCGCCTTGGCCGCGGCCACGGCACGGTCCACCAGTTCGCAGGCCCCTTTGCGCAGATGCTCGCTGTGCTGCACAAAATTGATGTTGTTTTCCATGTCCTCGGCCGACCAGCCCCGGCTATGAGCTACAAACGGAAACTGGGGGAAGGTGAAACCGAGTTCACTGAAAAATGTTAGCATCTGCCCGGCCACGCCCTGCACGTTGTCCTGTCCGCCGGTGATGATGAACGATGCCACCTTGTTCTGGATGAGGACGCGGTCGTTGATGGTGATCTGGTTCTGCACGCAGTTCATGCGCTCCGCCATTTTGAAATACAGCGAACTTGCGACTCCCCAGCGGATCGGCGTCGCGATAATCGAGACATCCGCCCAGTGAACGAAGGCATCGTAAACCGGCTCCAGGTTATCATCCTCATCCATCTGGGTCAGCGTGCACGGCCAAGTGCAGGCCCTCGCCGATTTCGAGTAATAGCCTTCACAGTGCTTGAACTTGAGTTCATTGAGCTTGATCAGCTTGGTCTCACAACCCTGTGCCGCCGCGTGCTTCAGCGCTTCTTCGAGCAAGGCCTCGGACGTTGAATAGCGATGCTCTTCCGGGTCCATCCCGGTGGTTGAGATGCCGACCACGCGGATGGAGCCGGGCTCACGCTTCACCGGTCGCGCGAGAGGATGCGCTTCGCGTTTCACAGCTTTGCCCGGGGTCACTGGCGCGGCGCTGATCCAGAGCATTCCATTTTCCTCCTTGCATGCGTAAACAGTAACGCCTGCCTGCCCTGATCCCGTCAGGCCGTCACAGCGATTCACTTTCCATCCATGCCACGGGCAAACAATGCGATCTCCGTCCAACCGACCACGACCCAGAGGTCCTCCCGCATGCAAGCAGTGGCCGCCGACGGCCCCGAATTTGCCGTCGCGACATGACAGCGCGACCGCCTTTCCCCCGACCCGAACTTCCTGAAGCTCGGTCTGCTTCAATTCTTCAACGGGACCAACGCGATGCCATTCATTTTGGGTAGTGCTCATCTATTTTTGATAATGGTTGTTTTGGTTTGGGTTCGATCGCGTCATGCATGCCGCACATGCTCTAGGTCAGCAATGGAAATGCGACTGCGCCCGCCGGCGATGCCCAATTCTTCACGAGTTCCGCCACGATTGCACCCGTGCTGGTGAGGCGAACGCCCGCTCGCTCCATTCTGCGCCAGGACATCTCTTCGGCTATCTGGTTCGTCGAGCCGCACGCATCGCAGACCACTTGCACGTTGAAGCCTTCTTCCAAGGCGCTGATGGCGGGCGCGACCATGCAAATGTCCGTGGTCACGCCGGCC
>CAZIFU010000015.1:0-4340 GCA_964539075.1 uncultured Verrucomicrobiota bacterium
CTTTGAAGATCGGCTCACGCCGGTCCCCGCGATTCATGACGTGATAAATCGCGCCGGGATATTCGACTCTCAACTTGCGCGCCATGACGGGAGAGTGCCCAGCGGCCCGCTATATGTCAATATCAAGAACCGACCCCTTTATGTGAAGAGCATTTCGATAATAGGATTCCACAACGACTAACATTACAAACAGCAAGACGGAAACTGCTCCAAACCGATGCGTAAAGATTGGAAGGATATAGTCTGCAAATCGTTTCTGGTCCGCGCGAGCCGCTTGACGTTCAATATGGAGGTTCATTGGATTCCAGGTCTCTCAAGGCCCGATCACATTTCTGAAGGCAGTGGTATTCGCTTCAAATATTCGATCAATCTCACGGCGGCTTGATAAACCGCCTCTGCTGCGGCTTCAGGAGCGAGGACAACACTGATAGGAATTTGCTTTCTGGACGCTCCGCGGTTCAACTCCGAACCCAAACCCGGACACCCAAAGGCGGACGAAATGTCCGGTTGTCCACCTAAAAACGCCCCATTCCCGGACGCCGGGAGGGACATCGGCTGTCCCTCCGGGGTCCGAACGTCCGGTTAAGTGTCCGTCCGAATGTCCGCTCTTGGGGCTTGAAAATGTCCGCCTTTTGTGGGATAAACCCCTTGTGAGCTACGTTGTTGACCCACGAATCAGGCCGGCGCGCGTTGACGACCGCCACCGCGTCACGATGCCTCCCGCACTTGAAGTTGGGGCCATCGTGACGATTGAAACGCTGTCGCCTGACTGTTGGATCATCCGTCTGGTGAAGTCAGAGCAGGACGTGAAGCTGGTAGTTATCCCGCGGATCAAGCACCTGCCGGACGACCCAGAGTGGGAAAAGACCGAAGCCGCTCTGGCCAAACACGCCACACGCAATCTCCCGGAGCCGGAGTGAAGCGTTTCGACATTTTCTCGTGGCAGCCGCCCGGCTGGAAGGAGCCACACCCGGCCGTGATCGTCTCGCACCCCGACCGCGCGGAGCGGAAAGACCCGGTTGAAGTCGTGATCGGCTCAACGCAACGCGGGCCGGCTCAAGAGCACGAGTTTATACTGGACGAAGCCGACGGGCTGGACCGAGCGACGCTCTGCAAGTGCGATCTGATTTACGCGGCACCAAGGGAGGAAGTTGTAAACCAGCGTGGCCGCGTGGCGATTGCCCGGCAGCGTGACCTGGTGTTAAAGATCATGGCCGCGCACGGCTGGACGGACCTTCTCTAAAAAACCCGCCCGGTGAGACTGGCGCCTGAGAGGCGGTTGTAGCTGATGAAGGCGCCCGGAGGGAGTTTTTCCACCAACAAACGGTCTGCACCCAGCTTTGCGACGCAGCGCAGGCCATCCGGCTCCTGGAGGCGGAAGCAAACCAACTCGGTGCAAGCGCCGGTGATCGAGGCGTTGACCAGCTCGGGGCGTTGCGTGGCGGTGACAAGCTCCAGGTTCTCTTCGCGGCCGGCCTGTGAGACCAGCGCCAGCTCGCGTGGGATGCTCTCGGCGTTGCAGAACTGCCACAGCTCATCCACCAGGAGAAACTTTTTCCCTTTGCCGCGCTGTGAGGCCCGGTAGGTCCAGTCGCAAAAAACTGATAGGAATTTGCTTTCTGGACGCTCCGCGGTTCAACGGGCACCGCATGGCGGGCAGGGCACGTTGGAAGCGCCGGTGCCTGTCGCCAAGACGGAACGCACTGCCCGGCCCGGACGCAGCGGCTTGGCGGGTGAAGGCACGCCGGGCAACCAGCGCCCGCGCTGGGACTTGCCGACGGGTACGGCGGTGCGCCTGATGCTGGGCCTGGCGCGGCACAGCGCCGACTGGGAGTCGTCGCCGACTGCGCTGTACCATCTGGCCAACGCTTTCAACGAACGCAGCGGGTTGCCGGATGTCGACGTGCAAATGCGGCAGGTGAACCTGAACGACCCGAAGGCGCTGATCAGTTGCCGTGTGGTGCTGATCACCGCCAATGACCCGATCGTGTTCAGTGACGCCGAAATTGCCGGGATGCGCGCGTACGTGGACGGCGGCGGTGTGCTGTGGGTGAACGATTCCAGCGCCAGCGGCGATGAGCGTTTCGACCAGGCGATTCGCAACGCCTTCGCGCGGTTGTACCCGCTGAAGAAGCTGGAGCGCCTGGACCCGGCGCATGAATTATTTCATTTGTCGTATAACTTGATTGGCTTCAAGGGCTACAAGATTCCACCGGGTGACAAGTACCGGGCGGAGTTCATCGAGGGGCTTAGCTTCACGGCGGCCAAGGGCATCGCGGCAACGCGGGTGATTTACACGCGCAACGATTACGCCGACGGGTTGGAGATCGACCCGCGCAATATCGCCGGGCGGCCTTCGCTGACCGACCTGACCGCCGACGAGATGCTGGAAGGTTCGCGCCGCTTTGGCCTGAACCTGATCGCCTACGCGCTGGGCGCTCGTGCCCCGCGCTTCGAGGCCTCCGACGAAGGCACTGCGCAGTTTGCCAAGTTATACCGGTACAACGGGCCGCCGCTGCCCGCGTTCGACGACTTCCGTCCCGCGGCGACGGTTACCGACCCGGCGGTCTGGGATGCCGAAGCCTGGGCCAATCCGACGACCGTCCGCGCCGAACGCCTTGGCAATGACACGGTATTACGCATATCGTTCAAGGGCGGCGACAAGCTACTGATAGGAATTTGCTTTCTGGACGCTCCGCGGTTCAGTTCGTCCTGCGCGTGGGCGAACTTCGCGGGCAGACCCTGGGTGATGGGATGATTCGCATCGCGCACTTCGAGCACGAACGGATGCCGCGCCCCGTGGCTGCCGCCGCGGCCGGGCGACATGTCCTTGATGATCCGGCCCTCCCAATATTTGACGTAAGGCCCGTCCTTCTCCGTGCGCCCGCCCCAGCCGCCGACGCCGATCATTTCATTGTAACCCTTCCACTCGGGGAACGAGTTGTTCGCCGCGTGCACCGACACGAATCCGCCGCCGCCCTTCACATACGCCTCGAACGCCGCCTTCGTCTCGTCCGACCACGGCTCGCCGTTGTAATTCGAGACGATGACCTTGTAGTCCGCGAACTTCGGCTTGAACGACTTCATGTCGCCCTTGGCCGGCGGCGTGGTCGCCACGTCCACGGCGAACCTGCCGGAGTGCTCCAAGATTTGCTTGAGCAACGGCGTGGTTTCCTCCCACTTGTGGTTGTTCTGCCCGTCAACGATGAGCACGCGGATTTTGCCCGCGCTGTCGGCGGCGTTGGAGCAACTGGTGAACGCCGGGAGAACCAGCGCGGCGGCGAGGGTGCGGAGAAAAGTGGAGCGATTCATAGAATGAGCGGACAATAGCGGCGGCGGCGATTTGCGCCAAGCGGAAAGGCGGCGTGCTCCAACGTGCTTCCGGCAAGATGCCGGAAGTTCCATCTTCTCAACGTGGCGGAGAAAGTCACAACTGCCGGCAAGATGCCGGCAGCATGTTGAACGACCTGTCATCACAGCCCCGCCGTCTTGATGGCTTCGAGCAATCTGCCGAGCAGGAGATTCGGCGCGCAACCGAGCAAAACGACGGCCGCGGCGAGGATGATGAGCGCGACCATCGAGGACGGTTCGACTTTCAGCCGTGCAGAACCTTCGGGCGCGGGCGCCACGTAGGCCTGCTTGAGAACCTTGAGGTAGTAGTAGAGCGACACGCAACTCATCGCGAGGGCGAGGATGACGAGCCAGAGGAGGCCGAGGCTCTGTTTGCCCGCGGCCGCGGCGGCGGTGAACAGGTAGAACTTGCCGAAGAATCCGGCCAGCGGCGGGATGCCGGCCAGCGACAGGATGAAGACCATCAGGCACAGCGCCACCACCGGCGCGCGGCGGCTCAGGCCGGCGAAGTCGGTGAGTTTGTCGCCGCCGGATTGCTCGACGATGGCGACGACGCCGAAGGCACCAACGGTCGTGAGCGCATAGGTGATCACGTAGAAGACCAGCGAGGCGACGCCGGTGGAGCTGTCGGCCATCACGCCGAGGAGCATGTAGCCGGCGTGCGCGATGGCGGAGTAGGCGAGCAGACGCTTGACGCTCGTCTGCGCGATGGCGGCGAGGTTGCCCAGCACGAGCGACAGCGCGGCGACGAGCGCGATCACCGGCACCCAACCGGGCACGTAGGCCCTCCAAGCGCCGCTGCCTTCCGCGCCGGCAAAACCGAGCATCATGACTTTTGCCAGAATGAAGAAACTTGCCACCTTCGAGCCGGAGGCGATGAACGCTGCGCTGGGTGTCGGCGCGCCCTGGTAAGCATCCGGCGCCCACAGGTGAAAAGGCACGGCGGCGATTTTGAATCCGAAGCCGATAATCGTCATCACAATGGCTAC
>CAZIFU010000016.1:0-48596 GCA_964539075.1 uncultured Verrucomicrobiota bacterium
TTCCGGCCCGGTGATTAACGCCGGCACCATCGCGCCGGGCAACAGCCCCGGGATTCTGCACGTTGGCAGCTTCACGGCGCTCGTCGGCTCGACCAATATCTTCGAACTGAACGGCCTGTTGGCCGGCAGTGGCCACGATCAAATTGATTCGGCGGGCGATGTGGCACTGGCCGGGTCGTTGCAGCTTTCGATCGGGTTCTCGCCCGCGGACGGCGCCCTGTTCAAGATCATCAACAATGGCTCGGTCAACGCGGTCAGCGGCACCTTCGACGGTCTGCCGGAAGCCTCGATTATTTCGTCTGGTGGGTTCAACTTCGAGGTCCTCTACCATGCCGGCGATGGCAACGACGTGTTCCTGCAAGCGACGGCGGTGCCGGAACCCGGCACTGTGGCCTTGCTGGTGATGGGGGGTCTGTTCTGCGGCTGGATGTTGTATTCCAACAAGAGAAGGTCCCGCGGCCCTTATTCCTCCTGGCACTCCGCCGGCTCCCTTTCGAGTGGCATGAGGCCGAAACCGTTTCGCGACCTGTTTTGCGAGTCGTGCCGCTGCCCGGAAGAAGAATATGAGACCCGGGTCTTCTGGCGCGCTCTCTATCCGCACACGCTGCCGGTGGCCTGGTTCATTCACCGGGTTGCCCCCGATTTTTTCCGGCTGGACTTTCAAACGATCCAACGCATCGGCTTGACCATGGACAACCGGGAGTTCAACCAGGATCTGGACCGTTTCCATTTCCTCAACCTGCACAACGGCGGCACGGTCCGCTCCCTCTGGCGATTGCGCATTTCGGGAAAGAAAATAATGAAGCTGCGGGCGCGGTTGTGCCGGCAACTGGCGGCCAGGGAAAATCCCGCTCCCAAAGTGCCGGGACTGAACCTGGCGCTGAACACCACGTAGGCAAATCCAATAAAACTTTTTTCGACCCGAAGAACGCCGCCTCAAGTCAACTGGAACTCTGGCGTGCACATCAGCAGCCGGATGGTGTGCAGGATGTCCTGCTCGTCCATCTTCCCTTGCGAATCCAGATAGTCGCGCAGGATTTTGGTTTGTTTGGGCGTGAGTTTGGCGAGGAGAAAACGCTTTTGCAGCGCCTCAATCAGCGCCTCCTGGCTGCGCCGCTCCTCGTTGGAGAGCAGTTTGGCCACTTTGACGGGCGGACCTTCCCTTTCCGCGCGGCTCAACTGCTGCCTCATGAATTGTTCCATGTTGGCTGGAGCGCCGCCCCCGCCGCCGGCACCCCGCCCGCCCATCGGCATGTTGGAAACGCCCAGCACCAGATACTCGGTGAAGTTGTACCGGTTCAACAAATGGCTCGTCGTGATCCAGCTCAGACCGCCGTCCCAGCCCTTGACATTGGGCGGCAGGAACAATTCCTGGCCGAGCAACCGCAACATGTTCGAGCAAAACTGCGCCGGTGGCAGCGGCCGCTCCAGCATCCGCACCGTGCCCACCAGCCATTGCACCGGGCTTTTGACCTGTTTGGCCACGACAGCGTCCGAATAGAATTCCTCGCTGCGGAACATCCGGCGCAAGACCGGTTTGAAGTGCTGTTTCGACTGGCGGAATTCCGCAGCCAATGCGCCGATCAATTCGTCGGAGGGATTTTCCCCGGCAAAAAACCGCCAGAGTTTGCCCGTCATGAAACGGTCGGTCTGCGGCTGTTCTGCAATGAGGCGCAACACCGCCCACCCATCCAGTTCGCCGGTCGCGCCCAGGAACGTCTTCTCGCCCTCGTCGTGCATGGTCTTGTTGTAGCTGAAGTCCTGGCCGAAACGTTGCATCGTGAACCCCGTCAGCGCGCGGGCCGCTTCGGTGATGTCCTTCTCCGTGTAATGGCCCTCGCCCAGCGAGAAGAGTTCCATGACTTCGCGGGCGAAATTTTCATTCGGATGCGCCTTGTTGCTGCGCGCCTGGTCCAGCCAGAGCAACATTGCCGGGTCCTGCGCGGTCTCCACCAGCATTTGCGGCCATTGGCCGTGGGCATTGCGGCGGAAGATGTCGTTCTGCTTCCACATCAGGTAGCCGTCGCGGACTTTCAGGAAACTGGTGGCGAAGTGGCCGTGCCAGAAGAGCGCCAGCTTTTCCTGCAAAGGACGCGCGCCCTCGGTCATCCGCTGCAGCCACCAATGCTGGAGTTCCGGAAGGCGCTGCGCCTGTTTGCGTTTCTCCATTTGAAAGATCTCGCGCTTCTCCTGCTCCTTGGCATTCCGGAGCAGCGTGGCCTTTTCCGCCAGGTCAGGCTCCGGCCTGGCCCATTCGGGATTGGGAATCGTGTCGGGTTGCTTTTCGTATTCCAACAAATAGTCCACGGCCTGGTCCAGACCCAGGCGGGCCAGTTTTTCCACTTCGGCGGGCGGCCCGCCGAAACCGGCCCGGCTCAACAGGTGCGCCGCAGCCTGATCATTCCATCGCGAGGCGGGTAATGGGCTTAACATAAGTGTATCGGGTTTGGTGCAAAACTTCAGACGGTTGGGCGAGGGAAAAAGCTACAAGAAATTTCGCCCCCGCCCGGAAAAAGTTCGCCCCGGCCGGTCAAATTTACGAAACTCCGCCCATGCCAACCATCGCCATTCTCGGCACCCTCGACACCAAGGGGCTGGAGCACGCCTTCGTCGCCGAACTCATCCGCCGGCGCGGCCATCTAACGCTCGTCATTGACGTCGGCGCGCTCGGCGAGCCGGCCCTCCGGCCGGACATCACCCGGCAGGAAGTGGCCGCGGCGGCCGGGCTGGATTTGCCGGCACTGGTCGCCCGGCGGGACCGCGGCGAGACCGTGGCCGCCATGTCGCAGGCCGCGCCGCTGCTCCTCAGCCGCCTGGTGGCAGAAAAGAAAATCGACGGCGTCATCTCGCTGGGCGGCGGCGGCGGCACGGCCATCGCGACCGCGGCGATGCGGGCGTTGCCCATCGGCTTCCCCAAGTTGATGGTCTCCACGCTGGCCAGCGGCAACACCGCACAATACGTCGGGGTCAAGGACATCGTGATGTTCCCCAGCATCGTGGATGTGGCGGGCCTCAACCGCATCTCGCGCCAGATTCTCACCCGCGCCGCCGGGGCCATTTGCGGAATGGTCGAGGTTGGAGTCCAGGCTTCAGCCTGCTCCGACACAGACACGCTGAAGCGTGAACTCCAAACCGACAAACCCATCATCGTCGCCAGCCAGTTCGGCAACACCACCGCGTGCGTCGATCACGCGCGGAAAATCCTCGAGGCCGCCGGTTACGAAGTTCTGGTCTTCCACGCCACCGGCGTGGGCGGGCGCACCATGGAATCGCTCATCGAAACCGGCCTGGTCGCCGGCGTGCTCGACATCACCACCACCGAGTGGGCCGACGAACTCGTGGGCGGTTTTCTCGGCGCCGGGCCAACGCGGCTGGAAGCCGCCGCCAGACACGGCGTCCCGGCCGTCGTCGCTCCCGGCTGCCTCGACATGGTCAACTTTTACGGGCCGGAATCGGTGCCGGCAAAATTCAAAGGCCGCACGTTTTACCAGCACAACCCGCAGGTGACATTGATGCGCACCACGCCCGAAGAATGCGCGCGCCTCGGCCGGATCATCGCGGAAAAGGCAAACCTGTCCAAAGGTCCGGTCACCGTGCTGATTCCGCGGAAGGCTATCAGTGTCATCAGCGCGCCCGGTCAGAAATTTCACGACCCGGCCGCCGACACGGCGCTGTTCGACAACCTCAAAACGTATCTTCGCAAAGACATTGAAGTGATCGAAATGGACTGCGCGATCAACGACCCGCCCTTCGCCGAAGCCTGTGCCAAGGCGTTGTTGAAGCTCCTCGGACGGCGGCCCTGATTACCTGCTCCCGGTCTTCTTCCCGCCACCGATGCTCAAGAGGTGATGTTCAGTATGGAGGAACATGCGGTCGAGCGCGACGGCGGGCGTGCTGTGGCAGAGTTCGTTCAGCGCGTAGCGATGAAGCACATTGAACTTGTCGCTTGCTTCGACCACGACGAGTTCGCCGGAGGTCGAAACGCAGAACAGCCGGCCGTCCACCCACACGGGCGAGCCGAAGAAGTTGCCGCCGACGCGTTCCTGGTAGCGAATGTCTCCGCTCGGAGCGTGCAGACAAGTCAAAATGCCGCCGTCGCTCCAGAGCCAGACGAGGTCGCCCATGACGATGCCCGTGGGCACATAGGGTGCGGACTTCTTCATCTGGTAGGCCAGCTCGACCTTGCGGCCTTTCGCCCGATCACCGGCTTTTACCGCGGTGACGAAGTTGCCGCCGCCGCCGCTGCCGCACGAGCCGAAAATAATGTCGCCGGCGATGAGCGGTGAACTGCAACTGCGTTTGTCGAAGGCCCGGTCGTATTCCCAAAGCACCTTGCCGTGGTCGGGGTCCACCGCGTAGATGCCGTGGCCCTGGCTGTTGAAAATGATGGCGGGAGCGCCGCCCTTCGGCTCGAAGATGCACGGCGTCGAGTAGGCGACGACGACGCTGCGGCGCGGAGTTTGCCAGAGCGTTTTCCCGGTCCTGGCGTCCACGGCGAGGACGGAGCTCTCGCCGGTGCGCGTGCCGCCGGGGACGAATTTCGCGTCGTCCTGCTCGTTGCCGAGAATGACTTTGTCCTTGTAAACGATGGGCGAAATGCCACAGCCGTGCTGGCTGACGAACGGGCCGAAGTCGCGCTCCCAAATCACCTTTCCGCCGTGGTCGAGCGCGGCGAGCCGGTAGTGTTCCGCCTCGTTCCAGACCACGTAAACGCGCCCGGCGTCCACGGCGGGCGTGGACGAAGCGTAGCTGTTTAACTTGTGTCGGGGGAATGGGGTGAGTGCGAAGTCGTGCCGCCAAAGAAGCGCTCCGTCCTTCGCGTTGAGGCAGAGCACGCGCAGGCCGCCTGTGCTGTCACTGGTGGTGGTGACGAAGAGGCGCTCGCCCCACAACACGGGCGAAGCGTGGCCGATGCCAGGCAACTCAACCTTCCAGTTGATGTCGGCGTCGGAGATTCGAGTCGGGATGGTCCTGGCGTGGCTGATGCCGGTGCCGTTCGGGCCGCGGAAGCGGGCCCATTCCTGCGCGGCGGTGGTCAATGCAGAGGTCGCCAATACAACCGCCGTCAGTGTCGTGACAAGTTTTGCTTTCATGCGATTCGGATGAAAGGACATTGGCTGTTGCAGCGCACTCTGGCGCGGCTCCGGCAAAAGTGAAGCCAGACGATTCACGAGCCGGTGGGTTGCCGCCCGCTGGCTTCACGCGCGAGGATTTCCTTCATCGCCAGCACGTCGAGCTGGTCCTTTTCCCGCCAGGAGTCTTGTTTGAGGAAAAGCAGGTCTTCTGGCGCGAGATACGGAATCCGGACGCCGCTGCTTTCGAGGTGGCGGAGACGCGGTCGGAAATCGTCGAGCGACTTGCCGCGCATCCGCGTGAAGATATCGAGGTCAAATTCCTCCATGACGCGAATGGAGCCTTCCTGAGGGATGAACTCCTCGGCTTTCAATTCCCGCGCCCAGCCTTCGCCCCAGCGGGAAAGAACCTCCAGCAAGCCGCGCACGTTCGCCGGTGCCGTGTCGATCAGAATGTCCGCATCATCAGTGTAGCGCACATACTCATTGAGGCAAACGGCGACGCCTCCTACGACCGCGAAATCAACCCTCGCCCTGGTGATTTCGACCAACAGCCTTAAGAACGGGGAAATAGTCTTGTCGAGAAAGGGTTGGTTTTCCACGGTGTACCTCGTGCGCAAACTGGCGCAGCATCTCCAATCGATCGAATGCGGTCTGTCCGGGCGGACGGCGTCCGACGACCCGTCGCGGCGCAAACACCCCTGACTCGCCCAGTATCTTTTCGCTGCCCATGTGACATTTGTACTCCGGTTTGGACGAGCGGTCAATGGAGCATGCTGAGGAGCCGTGGCCGGTTTCCTTACCGTCGTTTCATGGCTTTCAGCGCTTCTTTGCGGACGGGAATCTTCTTAAACTTCTGCGTGAGGCGGGTGAGCGAATCCTCCACCGCCAGCCTTTCCAAACTCGACGCGCCGACAAAACCCACCGCGTCCGTGTGTTCGTTGATGTAGGCCGCATCCTCCGGCGTGGCAATCGGGCCGCCGTGCGAGAGGTAAATGATGTCCTGGCGCACGCGCCGCCCGGCCTCGATGACCGCCTGCACGCGCTTGACGGAGTCCTTCATCGTGACCACCGCACCGCGCACGCCGATCGAGCCGCCGACCGTCGTGCCGACGTGCGCGATGATCGCGTCCGCGCCCGCCCTGGCCATCGCCGCGGATTCCTCGGGCGTGGACACATAGACGATGGTGAAGAGGTCCATCTTGCGGGCGAGCGCGACCATCTCGAACTCCTGCTTCACGCTCATGCCGGTTTCCTCCAGGATCTGGCGGAACCGGCCATCCACGATGCAGTGCGTGGGAAAATTGTTGACGCCGGAGAAACCCATTTCCTTCACGCGCAGCAGCCAGTGCCACATCCGCCGGCGCGGATCGGTGGCGTGGACGCCGCAGATCACGGGGATTTCCTCCACGACCGGCAACACTTCGTGCTCGCCGATTTCCATCGCGATGGCATTGGCGTCGCCGTAGGCCATCAGGCCGCAGGTCGAGCCGCGTCCCGCCATGCGGAAACGGCCCGAATTGTAAATGATGATCAGGTCGGCGCCGCCGCGCTCGATGAATTTGGCGCTGATGCCGGTGCCGGCGCCGGCGGCGATGATGGGCCGTCCCCGCTTGAGCGTGGCGCGCAGCCGTTCGACGACTTCCTTGCGCGTGTAGGGATTTCCTTTGCCAGTCCAGGGGTTGGGCATATTGTTGCCGGTCACGTTAGCGTGCCGGGCGGGCGCATTGCAACACCGCAGCCAGCCGCGTTCACTTCAAGATTGACCTCCCGGCGGGTTTCAGTAGTCTCGAAACATCGCTGGACAACCGCAGTCAATGACAAACAAATTTATGCATCAGAACGCAAACACACCCATGGCCGGCAATGACACCCGCCGGGGTTTCATCAAAAAGGCCGCCACCGTCGCCGCGGCGGTCGCCACCTCCAATCTGCTCAAGACCTCCGTTTACGGGCAGACCAAGGCGCCCTCCGCCAATGTTCTCGGCGCCAATGACCGCATCGCCGTCGGCTTCGTCGGCATCGGCCACGGCATCGGCAAGGCGCACGTCAAAAGCATCAAGGAACACGCCGCCGCAAACAACGTCGCCCCGGCCGCCGTGTGTGAAGTCTGGACCAAACGTTTGGCCCTGGCCCGCGAAACCCTCGGCTTGAAGGAAGCCGACGGCTACGACGACCATCGCAAGATGATGGCGCGAAAGGATATTGATGCCGTCGTCATCGCCACCCACGACCCGTGGCACACGCAGATCGCCATCGACGCCCTGGAATCCGGCAAGCACGTTTATTGCGAGAAGCCGATGACGCGCTACCTGGGCGAAGCCTTCAAGATTTACGACACGGTCAAGCGCACCGGTAAAATCTTTCAACTCGGCTCCCAAGGCTGCACGGCGGGCGCCTGGCACAAGGCGGCGGAACTGATTCGCGCCGGCAAAATCGGGACGCTCGTCTGGGGCCAGGGTTATTATTGCCGGAACAACCCGAAGGGCGAATGGAACTACGAAATCGAACTGAAAAATCCCGCCGAGTTGAACTGGAAACGCTGGCTGGGACCGGTGTCGGACCGCCCGTTCAGCGCCGACCATTATCACCGCTGGCGCAAATACTCCCCGTACTGCACCGGTTTGCTGGGTGACTTGGTTCCTCACCGGCTGAATCCGCTCGTGCTGGCCACTGGCAATCCTGAATTCCCCAGGCGCGTCATCAGCATCGGCACCAGGAACGTGCACACCGACCGCAACACGCCGGGCACGCCGGAGCGCGATGTGCCCGAACACGTGCAACTCGTCGCGGAATTTCCCAGCGGACTGGTGTTGACGGTCACCAGCAGCACCGTCAACGCCCGCAGCCCGGGATTCGTCATCTACGGGCACAAAGCCACGCTCGAAATTGGCGACCAGGGCAACGTGCTGCATATGATTCCCGAACGGGCCTTCGCCGACGAGTTCGAGGGCCTCTCGGAAACCGAGCGCAAGGCCCTGGCCTTGGACCCCATCGAGGGCCTCCAGAAGGAAGACGTGGCCGCTCACGAAAAGAACTGGTTCGACAGCATCCGCGCCAACAAGGCTCCCAACGCGAACATTGACCTGGCCGTCCGGGTCCAAACCGTCATCTCGCTGGCCGAAATGTCCGAACGGCTCGGTATCGTCGCGTTCTTCAACGAAAAAACCCGCAAGGTGACCAACGCCGAAGGCAAGGAAATCAAGCCGCTCACCTACGGCATGATGGACAAGCCGACCACCTGATGTCTGAAACAACGGCGCCCACCGGCGCATGAATCCCGGCGGGGTTTCGCGGGTGCAACACCAGTGGAACCCCGCCTTTTATCATTGGTTTCTTAAGGTGGGCGGGACTCCGTCGAGCCGTGGCCACCTCGTTTACATTGGCTCGACGGAGTCTCGCCCCACCAAGGATCGGCTGATGCAACCGCTGCTTGTCTCCTGTTAGCCATGACCACCGTGGCCTTGGCCCGCATCGCGATGGCCACCCGTTTCGAGTTGGTCCTCCACGGCGACCGTGAAACCGCGCTGCGGGCCGCCGGTGAAGAGGCGCTTGACGAAATCGAACGGCTTGACACGCAACTCAGTTGCTATCGCGCCGCGAGCGAGATTTCCCATATCAACGCCCTCGCCGCGGCCGCGCCGGTGCGCGTGGAGCCGAAACTCTTCCGCCTCTTGCAGCACGCGCAACGGTTGCATCGCGAAACCGGCGGTGCGTTTGACATCACCATTGCCCCGCTGATGCGCTGCTGGGGTTTCGTGCGCGGCACCGGCCGGCCGGCCGATCCCGCCGAGCTGGCCGCCGCCCGCGCCTGCGTGGGCATGGACCTGGTGCGGCTCAATGAAGCGGAGTTCACCGTCCAGTTCGCCCGCGCCGGCATGATGCTCGATTTGGGTGCCATCGGCAAAGGCTACGCCCTGGAGCGCGCGGCGGAAATTCTGCGCGAAGCCGGGATCACCCGTGCCGTCCTCCACGGAGGCACCAGCACCGTTTGCGCAATCGGCGCGCCGCCGGACCAGGACGCGTGGTACATCGCCATCATTCATCCCCGCGCTGCCGGTGAACCTTCGATGGCGCAGACCGTGCAGTCCACGAACGAATCGGGCCGGCGCGAGGATTGGCTGGCGGTGGTCCCGCTGAAGGACGGGGCCCTTTCCGTCTCCGCCGTGTGGGGCAAGTCCTTCGAAGCGGACGGCAAAACGTACGGCCACGTCATTGATCCGCGCACCGGCGCGCCGGCCCAAGGCGCGGTGCTGGCGGCCGTCGCGCTGCCCTCGGCGACGGAGTCCGACGCCCTTTCCACCGCGCTGCTGACGCTCGGCCCCGACGGCCTGGAACAGATCGCGCCATTGCGTCCCGGCATGAGGACGCTCGCGGTCCGACGCGGCGCAACACCGGACGAGTTTCACGTCGCGGCCAAAGGGATCACGGCGAGTTCGGAGTAAACCGATCCGGCGGGCGAAAGCGTGCTCCGCAGCAACCGCACGCAGTCCACCTGCCATTCGCCCAGCCGGCCAATCGAGCGGGCTTGCAATCGTTCCGTCAATCGCCGCCGTTCGGGAGGATGAAGATTTTTCACGCGTCCCAGCGTCAGGTGCGGATGAAAGATCTCCGCTTTTTCCGTCGGCGTGAACGCGGCCGTTTCCGTCGCGATGCGGCTTTGCAGTCCGGCCAGGACCTGGAGTTCGCCGCTCACGCCCACCCAAAGCACGCGCGGGTTCCGGACCTCGGGAAAGCAGCCGAGGTTTTCGGCCACGAGCTGGAAGGGCGCAATGCCCCGGCAGGCGCGCTGCAAACCCGCCGTTAATTCGTCCACGCTCGCGGACGGGATGTCGCCCAGAAATTTCAACGTCAGATGGATTTGTTCCGGCCGGCTCCACCGGACCGCTGGCGCGGGGAAACTGGCCTGCAGTTCTTCCAGCAACCGGCGCAGGGCCGCCGCCACTTCCGGCGGGAGGGGCGCGGCAATAAAAGCGCGGAGAGTCAGGAGCGGGCCGGCCAGAGGCATCACAGTCCAACAAACGGTCTTTTGCGTTTCCGGTAAACAAAAATCGTCGCCTCTCATCGGGAAAGGCTTACAATGCCGCCCGCTTTCACAAATGGAAATTATCCGCGCCAAACCGGAGGATGCGCCCGTGTTGACGGAAATCGCTTTTGCGGCCAAACGCCACTGGGGCTACCCCGAACGCTGGATGACCAACTGGAGTCCGTTGCTCACCCTCACGCCGCAATTTATCCGCGCCACCAACGTCTATGCCGCGGTGCTGGAGGGGAAAATGGCCGGCTTTCACGCGCTGGTCCGCGAACGGGACAAATTTATCCTGCAACATCTCTGGGTGCTCCCCGAAGCGATGGGCCGGGGCGTGGGCCGGCAGTTGTTCATGCACGCCCTCGAACGCGCGCGCGCGCTGGGCGGCCGGCGGATGGAGATCGAGTCCGACCCCAACGCGGAAGGGTTTTACCTGCGCATGGGTGCGCGCAAGGTGGGTGTGTCGGTGACGGAACTGGATGGCCAGCCGCGCGAGCTGCCGTTGTTCGTGATGGACGTCGGCTGAGCGCGTCCCGGTTCGGAGTTCAGGCTTCAGCCTGCCCCCCTCCCGTCAGCCGTACGAGTGGAACGGTTTGAGGTCCCATTGCTCGCGCAACGACTCGGGGATTTCCTCCAGGAAACGCGACGGTTGCTGTGATCCGTCGCCCCCGCGGCCTTGCGTGAAGCGGAACAAAGGGTAACTCAAATACAGTTCGTTGCGCGCGCGGGTGATCGCCACGTAGAACAGCCGGCGCTCCTCCTCCTCGCCCTCCGGGGAATCGAGCGAGCGTGTCGAGGGGAACAACCCGTCGCAGAGCATGATCACAAAGACCACGTCGAACTCCAGCCCCTTGGCTTGATGGATGGTGGAGAGCTTGATCCGCCCGGCGTCATCGTCGGCCGCCACCCGGTCGCCTTCGGCTTCGAGGTTCGAGAGCAGCGCCAGCTGCGTGAGAAATTCGTCCAGGCTTTCGAACTGCACGGCGAAGCCGGCGAGTTGATCAAGGTCTTCAAGCCGCGAGCGGTAGTTCGTGTAACTCGCCTTCAGGTAATCTTCGTAGCCGGCTTCGACGGCCAGGCGGATCATCCTCGCCGCGCTGCCGCGCACGTCGCCGGCTTCGAGCTGCGAAACGGTGGTGGCGAACTGCGCCCAGGCGATCGCGGCCTTCCGAGGGACGTTGCCCGCGCATTTCTGCAACGCCGTCGCCAGCGGCGCCTTGCCCGGTGAATCCGCTTTCCGCGCTTCGCACTCCGCGTTCACCGCCAGCCAGAGTCTGTCCGCGCCTTTGGCGCCGATGCCCGGCAGCAATCTCGCCAGCCGCTTGAAGGCCAGCTCGTCACGCGGGTTGTGGACCCACTTGAGATACGACGCCACGTCCTTGATGTGCGCCTGCTCGAAGAAACGGATGCCGCTGGTGATGCTGAAGGGGATGTTGCGCCGCGTCAGCTCCAGTTGCAGCTCCAGCGCGTGGAAATGAGAGCGATAGAGCACGGCCACCCGGTTGAGGTCCGCGCTCTCGTCGCGCAGTTCGAGGACGCGCTGGGCCACGAACGCCGCCTGCTCGCCCGCGGCGCGGCAAACGACCAGTGCGGGCTTGACCCCGGACGGGCGGGCAGGCGTGAGGCGCTTGGTGAATTGCCGTGCATTCGATGCAATGGCGGCGTTGGCCACCTCCAGGATTTCCGGTGTGCTGCGGTAGTTGGTCTCGATCTTATAGACCTGAGCCGCCGGGTAGCGTTTGGGAAATTCGAGGATGTTCAGGAAATTTGCGCCGCGCCACGAGTAAATGCTCTGCGAATCGTCACCCACCACCATCACGTTTTGGTGCCGCGCGCCGAGCAGATCAATGAGGTCGCTCTGAAGCTGGTTGGTGTCCTGGTATTCGTCCACCAGGATGAACTGGAACCGGCGCTGATATTCCTCCCGCACATCGTCGTGCTCGCGCAGCACCTTCAGCCAGAACGACAGCAGGTCATCGAAGTCCATGCTGTTTGCGGCCCGCTTGCGGGCGGCGTAGCGTCTGGCCAGCGGTTCGATCTGCGGTGCGAATTGGGCGAAGTAATCGTATTGCTGGCCAAGAATCTCCGGGATGGTTTTGCCGGTGTTGAGGGCCATCGAAAAAATGTCGCCCAGCACGTCGGCCTTCGGAAAGCGTGTGGCTTTCACATCAATCTTGGCCTCATCCAGCACGGCGTTGAGCAGCTCCTTGGCGTCCTCGCGGTCGAGGATGGTGAAGTCGGGCTGGTAGCCCAGCAGCGTCGCGTGCCGGCGGAGGATGCGGTTGCCCACGGCGTGAAAGGTGCCGCCCCAGAGCGAAGAGATATCGCTGCCGAGCAGGTCGGCCACGCGGCGCATCATTTCCTTCGCGGCCTTGTTGGTGAAGGTCAGCAGCAGGATGCGCTCGGCCGGGATGCCCTGTTCGATCAGCCAGGCGACGCGATAGGTCAGCGTGCGGGTCTTGCCGGAGCCGGCGCCGGCGATGACCAGGGCCGGGCCAGGCAGCGCCGTGACGGCGGCCAGTTGCTGCGCGTTCAACTCACGGGCGTAATCGATATGCAAATTGGCCGGCGCGCGGAACGGCTGTAACAGATACTCGCGTGACATACCAGCAGGTTAAGGCATCCGAAAAAAGGAAACAATCTTTCCAACTCGAATCAGGCGCTTTCGACCGTTTGCCGAGAGACCCGGCGGCGCTCCTTACGCAGTGACCTCAAGTTGGCGGCGCAGGCGACTTATGTTGGCTTCGATCCGGTCCAGGTAGAGGTTGGGGCCGTCGGGATAAGGGTCGTTGAGGAATTTGTAGAGGCCGCCGAAGTCGTTTTCGATTTTTGGCTTCACATGGTCAATCCAGAACGCAGGGGTTTTTTGCAGCAACTCCCGGGCGCTGGCGAACGCGCCGAGGCCACCGCTCTTGCCGCCGTAATGGCGATCCGACTCGGCGAATTCCTCGTAGAGCACCGGCAGTTTGTCCACGTAATCCCCAGCGGCCATCTGTCCCAGCAGATCGGCCGTGCTCAACGCGAATCCGACCACCCGCTCCAGTTCGCTCTGAAAGGGGATGGCCACCAGGTCCACGTTGACGCCGGTGCAGCGAATCATGTTTTGCACTGCGTTGATGGCCGGCCGGTCAAAACCCTTTTGGCGGAGCAACTGGTCGGCAAACTCGGCACTGCGGGAGACATGGTGCAACGTGTACTTGGCCCCCGTGCCTTCGCGATCGCCCCCTTTCTTCAGATAGCCGGTGTCATGCAGCAGAATGGCCAGCAACCCCAACTCGAACATCGCTTGCGTCAGCACGGGTCCCACCCCGGCCCGGTGGCGGCCATTGAGCAGGCGCGCCAGGCAAAGCGTGCCTTGCAGTGTGTGCTCAAAGTCGTGGTAATGCGCGTCAATCGGCTGGTAGTCGTCAAATGTTCCGGTGAAACAATCCCCCGCCCAGCCAAAGGCCCGCGGCACCATTTGCGGGTCTCCTTTGGCGAACAGGGCCAGGTAGGTGGACTGGACCTCGGCCTCGACAGCCGCCGGGTCTCTCGTATTGACCGGCATTAGCATTGTAAAAAGCGTAGCCAACCTGGAGGCTTTTTGCACGCTTTTTTTGTGAATTCGCCTTCCCGCAAAGGCCGCGCACCGCGCCCGGAAAATTCCCAGAAAAATGTGTCCCTTCACTTTGTCTTCCGCTAAACTCCACCCATGACAAACGTTTGCGCCTCTGGTCAAATGCTTTGCAGCCTGGAACAGTCAATCCGTCATACCGATTCCGCCCGCTCTCGCCGTCATGGACAAGCGTAAAAAAATAACCGAAATCTTTCACGAGACAGCCCGGCCGATTCTGGCGCGGCACCCGGAACTTTCCCACCAATGGATTCGGGACGAAAAACGGCCCCGCTATGAACTGGTCATCCGCAAGCAAAACGAACAGGGGTTCGATGTCGGTCTGATCTGCGAACCCTACGGCCTGTATCCCTGGGCCGGCCAGTGGCGCGGCTCGCTGTGGGACGCGATCACGCCCGACACCTCCCTGCACCATCAACAGGTCTGCGAAAACTGCCTCGGCTTTCTGCGCACTCTCCTCAGCCCCGACTCCCGGCTGCGCATCCTTTCCAAGGCCGGCAAACCGTACCGCTGGATTTTGGAATTGACCGATGGCCAGACCTGGAAGGCCCAGGAGGAAACCGGCCTGTTCTTTTATCCTTACTTCGCCAAGGCCGCCGAAATGATCCTGCAAAACCACCATCTCCCCTCGCGCCGCGAAACCAGCCGATCCCGGGATGGCTTCTGGCACGCCTCCTGGCTGGACTGAATTGTTTGCCGCCCGCGCCGGTCGCGACCACCCGTTTTCCCCGCTCTCATGGCCCACCATCCCATCCACGCCGCCCCCGCCGACCCCACGTTCACCGCCCGGTCACGTTCCACCTGGGACGTCCTCCGGCGCGTGGCGGTTTATCTGCAGCCCTACAAGCTGATGGCCGCCGGCACCGTGAGCTGCGCCGTGTTCTCGCTGGCCTGCGCCTTCGCCTACCCGAAGCTCACCCAGTTCGTCATTGACGAGGTCATCGCCAAAAAACAGACCGGCCGCCTTGCGCCCGTGATGCTGGCCCTGCTCGGCGCCTTCCTGCTGCGCGAACTTTTCAATGGTCTGCGCATCCGCATCAACAATTCCTTCGAGCAAAATGTCATCTTTGACATGCGCCGCGACGTGTACGCGCGCCTGCAACGGCTGCCGGTTAATTATTTCGACCAGCGCGCCTCCGGCGACCTCATGACCCGCGTCATCGAGGACGTGAACTCTGTCGAGCGCGTGCTCATTGACGGAACCGAGCAAGGCACCGTCGCCCTCCTCAGCATCGCCGGCGTGCTGGTGATTTTGTTTTGCACCCACCCCGCGCTGGCCGCGGTGGCTCTGGCACCCATCCCGCTGTTGGCGGGCGGCGCGCTCTGGTACACCTTCACCGCGCACCGCCGCTACCGCGCCCAACGCGAGGCCGCCAGCGCCATGAACGCGTTGCTCATGGACAATCTCCAGGGCATCCGCCAGATCAAAGCCTTTGGCCGCCAACCGCACGAAGACGAACGCTTCACCCAACGCGCCGATGACCTGCGCCGCAGCACGCTCGGCATCATGCGCGTCTGGGCCGCCTATTCGCCCGCGATGGCTTTCGCCGCCTCGCTCGGCATCGGGCTGGTGTTCTGGTTCGGCGGCCGCCTGGTCATCGCCGACCGCCTGACGCTCGGTGAACTGGTCGGCTTCATCTTTTACCTCGCGCTGTTCTACGAACCGGTCGGCCGCCTCCATGGCTTGAACCAGATGCTCCAGGCCGCGCGCGCCGCCGGCGAACGCGTCTTCGACATCCTCGATACGCCCGAAGAGCGCCCCGTAGCCGCCGACGTAAGGAGGCGGAAAGAGAGCGGTGACGGCGCAGATTCGATCCGCCTCCTTGCGTCGGCGGCTACGTTTGTGCAGCTCCGTGGAGAGGTCGTTTACGACCATGTCGGCTTCAGCTATTCCCCGGAGCGCGCGGTATTGCAGGACATTTGCCTGCGCGCCGGACCAGGCGACATGACCGCGCTCGTCGGCCCCACCGGTGCGGGCAAGTCCACTTTGGTCAACCTGCTCCCCGCCTTCTATGAGTTGACCCGCGGGCGCATCACGATTGACGGCCAGGACACGAGCCAGCTCACGCTCGACTCGCTCCGCGAACAGATCAGTGTCGTGAGCCAGGAGGCCTTTCTCTTCAACGGCACCGTGCGCGAGAACATGCTCTACGGCCGGCTTGATGCCACTGAGCCGGAACTGCTGGCCGCGTCGCACGCCGCCAACTGCCACGAGTTCGTCGCGCGTCTGCCGGAAGGTTACGATTCGCGCGTCGGCGAACGCGGCGTGAAGCTGAGCGTCGGCGAAAAGCAGCGCGTCAGCATCGCCCGCGCGTTGCTCAAGAACGCGCCCATCCTGATCCTCGACGAGGCGACGGCTAGCGTGGACACGCACACCGAGAAGCTCATCCAGGAGGCGCTCGAACGACTGATGGCCGGCCGCACCAGCTTCGTCATCGCGCATCGTCTGAGCACCATCCGCAACGCCGACCAGATCCTCGTGATGCGCCACGGTGAAATCATCGAGCGCGGCACGCACGAGGAGTTGCTCGCGTTGGACGGCCTTTACGCGAAGCTGGCGCGCATCCAGGACGTCACGTTCATCGAGGAAGGTTTCGAGAAGCTGGAGGCGGCGGTGGAGTGATCAGTATTCAGTGTTCAGTAATCAGTATTCAGACTCCGATTGCGACGGTCTCCACTGATCACTGATTACTGCTTACCGATTACTGATCACTTCCCCACCTCCATCCACTTCAACACCTGCTCCGCCGCCTCGCGCGGCGCGGTGCCGAGAACGTTGTGGTCCGCGCGCCAGAGTGTCTGGCCGCCCCGGTAGCCGGGACAATTCCGCCGCAGCCAGCGCCGCACGCCGAGCCACGGCACAATCGGATCGAACAACCCAGCCAGGTAAAACACCGGCACCCGCACCCGCTTCGCGAGCGGACGCGGGTCGTAGTCAGCGATCAAATGAAGCCGGTGCTTCGCCGCCTGCCGGTCCAGTTCCGTGCGGCGCGCGATGAATTCCTTGATGCTCGCCAGCGTTTCCGGCGCGTGCCGGTGCCGGAACCGCGCATACTTCGCATAGCCGAACAGCAAGCGCGTCAGCCACGTCAGCGACACGCCCCCGCAAAACCGTTCCGCCGCGCGCACACCCCAGTTGAACGGGTGGCGCACGAAACCGGCCGCCAGCACCACGCCGTCCGCCGCGAAGCCACGGCCCGCGTCCGCCAGCAACGGCCAGACGATTTGCGAGCCGAACGATTCGCCCAGCAGCCAGCCGCGCGTGATCCCGTGCTCGCGCAGACAGTCCGCGATGGCCCGCGCGTAATCCTCCAGCGACCACGTGAGTGTGCGCGGATAAGTAAACTCGACGAATCGCACGCGGCCCGCCACCGCCGCGCGGAAACTGCTCACCAGCGTCCAGTCGCCGTGCAAACCGGGCAGATAGATCAGCGTCCGCAACGCCGCGTCACCGTGGATGCGGAGTTCAAGTCGTTCGTCCATGGGCTTTGGGAAGGCATGAGGTATGAATTATGAATTATGAAAATAAGACGATGCCCGCTGACCGTTCTTTACCTCATAATTCACACCTCATACCTCATACCCCATCTCTCTCTCCGCTAGATCATTTTCTGAAGTTCGCGGTGATTGATCTTTCCCGTGCCGAGCTTCGGAATCTCCCGCACCACCTTGATCTCGCGCGGGACGCAGAGGTTGGTCAGGCCCTTGGCCTTGATCGCGGCGCGGATTTCCTCGGGCGAGAGCTTTGACTCGTTCGTCACCGCGATGAGCACTTCCCCCTTGTCCTGGTCCAACCGCGCGAGCACCGCCACCTGGCAACGGATGCCGTAGTGCGGAAAGGCGCCCGCCAGCGCGTCCTCGACGGCGGTGAGGCTCACCATCTCGCCGCTGACTTTCGCGAAACGTTTCAGCCGGCCGAGGATGTGAACGAAACCCTGTTCGTCCACGCGCACGATATCGCCCGTGTCATACCAGCCGCCAAGCGCGAGGAACTTCGCATTCGCGTCAGCGTTGAGGTAACCTTTCATGATGTTAGGTCCGCGCACGAACAGCCGGCCCCCCTCGGTCACACCTTCGACCGGTTCGAGTTTCCATGCCATGCCCGGCATGAAGCGGCCAGCCGAGCCGTGCCGTGCTTCCATCGGCACGCAAACGCTGATCGCCGGCGAACATTCCGTCGCCCCGTAGCCTTCGAGGATGCGGATGCCGAAGCGCTGGTTCCAAAGCGCGGCCGTCGCGTCCTGCACCTTCTCCGCGCCGGCAAAAAGATAGCGCAACGCGCGGAAGTCGTACGGGTGCGCTTTGCGCGCGTAGCCGTTGAGGAAGGTGTTTGTGCCGAGCATGATTGTGATGTCGCGGTCGTAAACCGCCGCCGGCACCATGCGGTAATGCAGCGGCGAGGGATAGACGAACGTGTAAAAGCCGCGCACCAGCGGCAGCAACGTCCCCACCGTCAGGCCGAAGCTGTGGAACATCGGCAGCGCGTTGAAGAGCCGGTCGTTGTCGGTCATGTCGGTGATGGCGAGCATCTGGCGGATGTTGGCGAGAAGGTTGCGGTGGGTGAGTTCGACCGCTTTGGGCAAACCTTCGGAGCCGGAGGTGAACAGGATGACGGCAGCGTCGGTGGAGTGCGGAAGGCGGAATGCCGAATGCGGAATGAAACGCTGGCGCAAGGCCGCGCGGATTTTGGCGAACGTGCCGATCCGGGCGCGGACGTCTTCGAGGAGAATCAACTCGATGCCCGCGTCGGTAAATGGCTTCACTTCGATTTTCGTGCGTTCCAGGAACTGGCGTGAGGTGATGATGCGTTTCAGGCCGGCCAGTTCCACACAAGCGAGCATGACCGGTGTGCCGGTGGAGAAATTCAGCACGGCAGGAACTTTGCCCGCCGCCCACAGCGCGAGCAGGACGACCGGCGTCGTGTTGAGGTTGGGCAACAGGACGCCGATGCGCTCGGCAGCGCCGGTCTCCGACCCGGCGCGCGCCGGGTTGGCCGCCGGCGCTTCGAAACGTTGGGCGAATTGCTCCGCCATGACCGCCACGCCGAGCATCAGCGCGCGATACGTGAGCGTCTTGCGCGTGGCGTCTTCGAGGACGGTCTTGCCGGGCTGGTGGCGCGCGCTTTCGACAATGGCGGAGAGCACGTTGCCCGGCCCGCGTTCCATCTCCACTTCGAACTGCTGCCGCACCACCTGGTCGCGCAGCCAGCCGGTGAGTTGCGCGCGCGCCTGCGTGGTGCCGATGTGTTCGAGGCGTGGCGGCATGAGCGCGTCGCTGAAGTGCGCCGTCACGCGCGGGAACCATTGCGTCCAGCCTGTGTGTTTCACCCACGGGATGCGGCGGGCGTTGCGCAGGTAGGCGGTGATGACCTTGGCGTGGGTCTTGTGGAGCAGGAACCCGGTGCCGTCGAAGAGTTTCATCAACGTGCCGGTCGTGCTGATGCGGCCCTCGGCGAAGAGCACCAGCCGGCCACCTTGCTTGAGGAACTCCGCCATGTGCTTGGCCGCGTAGGGCGACGCGGTGTCAATCGGATAGGTGCGCCGGTTGATCATCATTTTGCGGTGAATCCACGACGTCTGCGCCGTCACCGAGGAGGTCACGAAACGCCAGTCCTTGTCGAGGCACGCGGCGAGGAAGAGCCAGTCCAGCCACGAGGTGTGATTCGGGATCAGCAACACCGGGCCGGGCGTCTGGAGCGAGTCCATGTTGTAGCTGCGGAAGCGGTAAAGGAGCCGAGCGAGGAAGCGAAGGAGGGCGATCATGGATTGTTGGAATGAGTCGGTGCTGCGGAAATCTTCATCGTCAGCATCACCAGGCCGATCAACAGCGCCAGCCCAACGAAGACGCCCGTCTCGCTCAAGCCCAGGCGCACCCCGACGCCGACGTAGGCGCTGGCGAGGCACATGCCGAAATAGTCGGTGAGGTTTTGCGCGGCTATCGTCTTGCCGAGCCGTTCAGGATGGCTTTCGTGTTGCAACGCGGCGTTGAGCGGAATGAGAAACAACCCGGCCGTCGCGCCGATGCCGATCAGTAGCACGACGACCACCGCAGGAATGCTGAGCTGACTGAGGCCGACGAGCAGCAACGCCAGCAGCCAGCCGTAGCGCCGCGTCCAGCGCAGATCGCCCACGCGGTGGAGCTGCCCGGCCAGCACGCTGCCCGCCATGATGCCCACGCCGAGCCAAAGGCCCAGCAGCGAGATCTGCGTGTTGTTTGGCAGGTGGAGCACGTTGAGGCCCCACGGTTGGAAGTTGACCTTCAGCGTGGCGCCACAGACCCAGAACATTGCCGTTCCGATCATCACGCGGCGCAGGCGCGGCGAAGCGAGCAGGTCGCGGAAGTTGCGGAAAAATTCGCCAAAGCTCGCGCCCAGCCGCACGCGCGGATCGTGCGGCGTCGGGACCATGAGCAGATTGAGCAGCGCCGACGCGCCGAAGATGGCGAGCAACACGCCGTAGCAGACGGGCAAGGGGAATCGGTCCACGAGCACCGCGCCGGTCACGGGGCCGAGCAGGATGGCGATGATGGTGAGGAGTTCGACGGTGCCGTTGGCCTTGACGAGCCGTTCGTGCGGGAGGATTTCCGGGAGGATGCCGTACTTGGCCGGGCCATAGACGCACATGCCGATGCCGACGATGAAGTAGCCGACGCCCTGCCAGGCGAGCCGGCCCGTGGCGGCGTGAGCGGCCACGAGGCTTGCTGCCGCGACCGCGCTGCCGGCGAGCCGGACGAGGTTGCCGCCGAGCAGCCAGCGGGTCTTGGGAAAGCGGTCATTGACATAACCGGCGAGCACGGCGAGGAGCACGCCCGGAATGAACGGCAGCATCGTGAAGAGCGCGTTCCACTGGCGGTTCTGCCCGTCGCTGATGACGCCGCCCTGGAACAGCTGCGTGAGCTGGCCGATGATCAGCGCGAGAATGACGTTGTCGCCGAAGGCCGCCAGGAACTGGCTCGCCAGCAGCAGCGGGTAGTTGCGCGCTGTTTTCATGGGGATTTCTTTGTGGCGCGGGCGGCCGTGCGCCCGGCCTTGGCGCTGAGCCGCGCCAGCTCGGCCACGATGCGGCGCGCGTGCGCGGCAGACAGATCGGCCCAGACCTCTTCGGCCGCGCGGTGGTAGTGCGGCAGAATCTCGCGCAACAGCCTGGCGCCTGCCGTCGTGAGCACGACGCGCCAGGCGCGGCGGTCGGAGGCGCTGTCGCGGCGCTCGACCAGGCGGCGTTTTTCCAGCCGGTCCACCAGTCCGGTGACGTTGGAACGGTGCATGATCAACTCGCGGCTCAGGCCGCTTTGCGACAGGCCGTCGGCCCGGTCCCGGAGGAGGTTAAGGAGGTTGAACTGCGAGGGGCTGAGATCCCAGCGGGCGAAGAAGACGCGGCTGGCGTTCCACAGGGCCTCGGCGGTGCGGAGCAGTTGCAGCAGGGCCAGGTAGCGCGGACCCGGCGATGACGCGGCGCGGCTCATGGTGATTGTTTAGAGCCATATTGTTTATATGTCAACATATTTTGGACCTCCGATGAAGGGAGAGGGAACCGTCGCCCTGCACGTTTGGAGTTCACGCTTGAGCGTGTCCGCAGCCCGACAGCCTGAAGGCTGAACTCCAAACGGTGGTTCGTGGGCAGGAGGGTCGCGGAGCGACATCGCGGGCTAGAGCCGCCACCAGCTCTTGCCGTTGCCGCCCGGCTTTTTCGGGTCGGAGTGCTGGGGGGCAAATTGCTGGAGCAACAGGAGGCTGCGGGCGCCTTCCATCGCCATGCGAAAGTCATCGTAGGTGGCAAAGCGGTCCACGGGACTTTTGGCCATCGCTTTGACGAGGGCGTCGCTGGTCGGCTCGGTGATATCCGGAGCCACCCCGCGGGGTGGCGTCAGCGGTGTGTGGACATGGCCGGCGACGATGGCGTCGGTGGTGTCCGCCTCGAAGGGCACATGGCCGGTGAGCGCGTGGTAGAGGGTCCCGCCCAGGCTGTACATGTCCGCGTGAAACCCTTCCTTGTCCCGCAAAATGCGTTCGGGTGCCACGTAGTAAGGCGTGCCGAAAATGGAGGAGTCGTAATTGGCGCCGTCATCGGCGTTGCTGGCCAGGCCGAAATCCACCAGCTTGGGTTCGCCATCGGCATCGAAGAGGATGTTGCCCGGTTTGATGTCGCGGTGCAGCAGATTGTGTTTGAGGGCGGTGGCCAACGCGGAGGCGACCTTGATGCCGATGTCGAGCACGTCCAGTTCGGGCAGGCGTTGTTCGGATTCGATCCGGCTGTCCAGGCTGCCGCGGTCGGCCAGTTCCATGACCAGGTAGTGGTGGCCGTCGAATTCGTCGAAGGTGTAAATGTGGATGATGTTGGTGTGATTGAGGGCGGCGCAGGCGCGCGCTTCGCGGGAAAAGCTTTCCATGGCTTCGGGCTGCGAGGCCAGTTCCGGGTTCATCAATTTGACCGCGACCTCGCGTTGGAGCGTGGTGTCAAAGGCGCGATAGACCGTCCCCATGCCGCCGGAGGCGATGGCCGAGTGCAATTCAAATTGCCGCAACTGCAAAGGCATCATGACCGGCTGGCCGCAGCGGGTGCAGGGGACGGTGGTGAGCGGCGGGGTCTCGCGCGCGATGAAATTCTTCACACCACAACCGCTGCAAGTGGCCGGGCGCAGCGAGCCACTGGAGGCACTCAACGGATTGGGCTCAGATGTCACGGTGATTAAAATAGCATTTTCCCTTCCAACGACAAGCGCACATTGGCCGTCGCCGGGAAGGTTCGGGTGAGGGAAAGATTCAAAGGCGGTTTCCAGATTCCGGCGGAGGGCCGCTCGCTTCCGAGGTGGCGGTGCATAGCGAAGCGAATTTTCCACAGCCCGGCATCGTCCGTCAATCGCTCGCTTGATTTTTTTTTGTGCGCGGGCGGGTGCAGCCCAAAGCCAAAAACCGACAATCCCGTCGTTTAGGTTTGACCCGGTTTTGAGCGGCCATAACCTTGCGCGATGGAACACGAAGTTCTGGGGCCGAATCCGTGGATGATTTTGCCTTTTGGCGTGCTGCTGGGAATGATCGCCCTGGCGCCGTTGCTTTTCGCGGATTGGTGGGCGAAGCATTATCCCAAGGTCACCTGTGTCCTGGGGGCGGTCACGCTCGCGTATTATTTATTTGGACTCCACGCGCTTGAGCGGGTGCAGCACACCGCCATCGAATACGTCAGCTTCATCGCCTTGATCGGCTCGCTCTACGTCGTCTCCGGCGGCATTCATATCAACGTCAAGGGCGAAGCTACGCCGCTGGTGAACGTGGTGTTCCTGCTGACGGGCGCCGTGGTGGCGAATCTCCTGGGGACCACCGGCGCCTCGATGCTGCTGATCCGGCCCTGGTTGCGGATGAACAAATACCGGGTCACGGCCCATCACGTCGTTTTTTTTATTTTCATCGTGTCGAATGTCGGCGGCTGCCTGACGCCCGTGGGCGATCCGCCGTTGTTTCTCGGCTACTTGAAGGGGATTCCATTCTGGTGGGTGGCCGAGCATTGCTGGCCGATGTGGGCGACGGGCGTGGGCATCCTGCTGGCGATGTTTTATTTTGTGGATCGAATGAACTTCGCCCGCGCGCCGCGCGCCATCCGCGAAAGGGAAACCGCCCATGAAACGTGGCGGTTTGAAGGACTGGCGAACCTGTTCTTCCTGGGCGTTATTCTCGCGTCCGTGTTCGTCGAAAGGCCGATGTTTTTGCGCGAAGCGTTGATGGTGGCCGCCGCGCTCGGTTCCTGGTTCACCACGCCAAAGCAAGTGCACCATTCGAACGATTTTAATTTTCATCCCATCCAGGAGGTGGCCATCCTCTTCGTCGGCATTTTTGCCACCATGATGCCGGCGTTGGACTGGCTGGGCCTCAACGCGGGGACGTTGCTCGGGCAGAATCCCGCGCCGGGTCTTTTCTACTGGGGTTCGGGGACGCTCTCCAGCGTGCTCGACAACGCGCCCACCTATCTCAGTTTTTTGAGCGCGGTGTCCGGCACGTTCGTGGACACGAACATCGTCGCTCAGGTGAATCACCTGGTGCAAAACGGCGGGGCCGACCTCGCGGCGTTGAGCGGTCCGCACGCGGAGCAGATCCGGAACACCTTTGAGGCCCTGCAGAAATACCACGGCGACCATGTGCTCGCGAAGGGTGTCGGCCCGGATGAGATCAAAGTATGTTACCTTTTGGGCAATGCCACGTTCAACCGTTACATCCTGGCCATCAGCGTGGGCGCGGTGTTTTTCGGGGCCAATACTTACATCGGCAACGGCCCGAATTTCATGGTCAAGGCCATCGCCGAGCAAAATAAAATTCACACGCCGACCTTTCCCGGCTTCGTGTTCAAGTACACCCTGCCGTTCATGCTGCCGATGCTGCTGGGGGTCTGGTGGATTTTCTTCAGAAGTTGACTGTCCACCCACCGTGCTTCAACCGGGTGAAGAATTTTTTGGACGCCGGGCGGTATTTGTGAAGAATCTGGAATGGTCTGAAGCCAGAGCAACGGATGCGCTTCCTCTATAACATTTTATTCCCGATTTTTTTCACTCTTTCAGCGCCGTATTATTTCCTGAAAATGTGGCGGCGCGGGAACTGGCGGAAGGGGTTCGGTCAGCGCTTCGGTTTTTTCGACAACAAAGTCAAGCAGGCGATCACCAACCGCCATCTGCTCTGGCTTCATGCAGTGAGCGTCGGCGAGGTCAACGTCTGCACCCAGCTCATCCAGGCGATCGAACCGCGCGTGCCCAACCTCAAGATCATCGTCTCCACCACCACCTCCACCGGGATGGGCGAGCTGCAACGCAAGCTCCCCACGCATATCCACAAAGTCTATTACCCCATTGATGGCCGGCGCTGCGTGCGACGGACGCTGGAGACGATTCATCCCGAAGCGCTCGTGCTGGTGGAGGCGGAAATCTGGCCTAATTTCCTCTGGCAACTGGCGGTCAAGCAAATCCCCGTGTTCCTGGTCAACGCCCGCCTGTCCGAAAAATCCTACCGGGGTTACCGGCGCTTCGGCCTTTTGTTCCGGCCGCTCTTTGCCGCGCTGGCCGGGGTGGGCGCACAGAACGAAGCCGACGCGGCGCGGCTGCGCGAACTGGGCTGCGCGCCGGAGGCGATCGAGGTGGTTGGCAATCTGAAATTCGACGCGGCCATACTGGAGGAGAAACGACTGCTCGACGTGCCGGGTCTGCTGCGCCAGATCGGCGTCGTGCCGGGGGCGCGCCTCCTGGTGGCGGGTAGCACTCATGCGGGAGAAGAGGCGCTCCTGGCCGAGCAGTTTCTGCGCCTCAAAAAGCGGCATCCGGATTTATTTCTTATTCTGGTGCCGCGCCACTTTGAGCGCGGCAAGGACGTGGGCCGGGAACTGGCCGAGCGGGGCGTGAAATTTGCCTATCGCAGCGAAGTCGTCAACAGCCGGCGCTTTGCCCCCCGCGAGGTCGAGTGCCTGCTGGTCAACACCACCGGCGAGTTGAAATATTTTTACGAGCAGGCGTCGGTCATTTTCGTGGGCAAAAGCCTGACGGCCGAGGGCGGGCAAAACCCGATTGAGCCGGGCGCGTTGGGCAAGGCGATGGTGTTCGGGCCGAACATGCAGAACTTTGCCGCCATCGCGTCGGCGTTTGTGGCCAGGGACGGGGCCGTGCAGGTCCAGAACGCGGCGGACCTGGAGCGGGCGATGGATGACTTGCTGAACAACGAAACGCGGCGGACCGAACTGGGCCGGAACGCGCTCCGGGTGGTGCGCGAAAACCAGGGGGCGATTGACCGGACGGTGGAGATGATCGTGCAACACCTGGAAGGCGGCGAGATGTACGTCGCACCGCGATGGTAGAGCCGCCAAATCGGGGCAAGGACACTGTAAAAGCTTGGAACCCATTCACAAGTTGAAAAAATGAAGCCAGTTTTTTTGGCAGAACCTCCGCATCACTTCATGCGGGAGAGAATATAAACGAGAGCGGGACAAAGATGGGGCAGATCAACACTTGACAAGCCTTATGGTGAAACAGCTCTAAACATCTTTATCGGATGTCCACGCCTGCGCCACAAAGGCGGCGTCGGAGCGGCGCTGGAGAGCTGTCAACTCTTCCAACAGGACGGCTGGATGCAACGCGCCGTCGCCCGCAAACTGCTCCGCCAGGTGTCCACGCGCAATGACGCCGGCGCGATTGACGACTGTCTGGAAGGCTGCGGGGTGACCAAGTCCAGCGTCAGCCGCCATTGGAAAGTGGCCACCGCCGCCGAACTGACAACCCTCTGCCAACGCCCCGTGCCCCCAAAGACCTGGTGGCCCTGCTCATGGACGGCCAATACTTCCGCGGCGAATGCCCCGTGGCGGCGCTGGGCGTGGACCGGGAAGGCTGCAAACACGTGCTGGGCCTGGGGCACGGCGCCAGCGAGATCAGCACGGTCGTGCGCGAACTCCTGGCCGACCTGCGCGAACGCGGGCTGGACACCGAGGCGGCCATCCTGGCGGTCATCGACGGCAACAAAGCGCTCTACAAAGGCGTGCGGGAAATCTTCGGCGAACGGGCGTTGATCCAACGCTGCCGCGTCCACAAGCTGTCCCGCAATCGCGGGATGCTCGAACACCTGCCGCGCGAGAAGCGCTCGCAAGCGGCCTGGCGCCTGCGCGGCGCCTGGGCCAAAACCACGCCAGCCGAAGCCTGAAAGAAACGCCCACCCTCCACCGGCTGGGACTCAACGAGAAACTCCGCCGCAGCTTGAGTTCCACCAATCTGATGGAGAGCTGCTTTGCGCGGACGGTGGCGTGGACGCGACGGGTCAAACGCTGGCGCAATGCCAGGATGGTGCTGCGCCGGGGCGCGGCCGCGCTGCCGGTGGCAGAGAAAGGCTTTCACCGCATGCCCGTCCACTCACGCCATCGCCGGTTGCATTTCGCCGGGCGGTTCAACGTCGCGCTCGATTTGCCGCTCCTTCTCGTACCGTGCCAAGCGCAAATCATAATCCGCCTGCAACCCCGCCCACAGTTCCGCCGTCGTGCCAAAGTAGCGCGCCAGCCGCAAAGCCGTGTCCGCCGTGATGCTGCGCTTCCCCATCACAATCTCGTTAATCCGGTGCGGCGGCACGTTCAGCGCCCGCGCCAGCGCGTTTTGCGACAGGTCGCGCGGCTTCATAAACTCCTCGCGGAGAATTTCGCCCGGATGAATCGGAGCCGGTTTCTTTGTTTTCATAATCAGTGGCAGTCCGCAATTTCCACGTCCAACGCATCTTCGCCCTGCCAGCGGAAGCAAATCCGCCATTGGTCATTCACGCGGATGCTGTGCTGGCCTTTGCGGTCGTCTTTCAAGGCTTCCAGACGGTTGCCATTCGGAGAGCGGGAGCGCGCAGATCGTCCAGACGCCGCGACTGGTGCAACAGCAGCAATTTCCGTCGGGCCACGCGCTGAATCTGCGTCGCCAGCCGCCGTGACGTTTCATCGTTAAACAGCCGTTCGGTTTCCGCACAGGCAAAACTGCGTGTCATCTGCGATCCACCGTAAACGCTCGGCGTTATACGATGTCAAGCAATGCCCCTCGTTCAAAAGCCGGGACTCCTATAAACACACGCCCGGCGAAATCCCCCCTCCAGGTGGGGGTGGGTGGGGACGGTCTGGCCGCGAAAAAGAGATTCCTTGCCTCACGCGGTCGCCGCCTGTGACAGCGTCACAATCGCCGGACCAAAGTTCATCCGCGCCGCCTGCGCCTGCGCGTGTTTGTTGCTCAAATGCCCATACACCTTGCCAATGAGAATCCCGCCGTCCTTGTGCCCCACCCAGCGGGCAATTGTCATAAAGTCAATTCCGCTCATCACCGCGCAGCTGATGAAGTGGTGTCGGCAATCGTGGAAGCCGAACTTTTGAAAGTAATCGGGCAACGCCTTCTCTTTGTGTTCAAGCCGTGTGCTCTGGCACTGCGGACACGCTTTCGGTGTCTCCTTGCCGAACTTGATTTGTCTGCAGTCCTGGCAAACGCAACCCGGCATCGCCCGTGTCAGCAGCAGGGATTCCCGGAAAGTCTTTGCGCGGTCGTCGCGGTCGCCTCGTTGCGGACTCGGAAACAGCCATTGCGAATCCGGCGCACGGCGGGCGTGCATGGCCTTGAGATGGGTTTCCAATCCGGCGTTGAAGTCCACGCGCCGGACTTCGCGGTTCTTCGTGTCACCCTCCGCGCCGATGGTGAGCAACTTGTGCTCGAAATCCACGTCAGCCCATCGGAGCTTGATGGTTTCCTGCTCGCGGGCGCCGCACAACGCCAACAGCCGGACGTAATCCGCGAACTGCACGCCGTTCTTTGATGCGAGCAGCGTCGCCTGGCAGAATTGGTCAACGTCTTCGTGGGTGTAGAGGCGGCGGGCCTTCTTCTCGCTGCGTTGCCAGGGTATTCCGTCCACCGGCAGACTTTCGATGAAACCGTCTATTTTGGCGTTCTTGAGCACGTTCCGCAAAACGACCAACGCCAGGTTGCAGGTGCGATTGGCCTTGCCGCGCTGCTTGAGCTTCTGCAAATGGCCGGTGACGTGATAGGGCCTGATCTTGTCGAGGGACAGATGCCCGACGGATTCACGCAATTGCTTCAGGTGAACATGCTCCGTGACCATCGTGTCCGGCTTCTTGCCCGATGTGGCCAACCGCTCCTCGTAAGTCTGCTCGACGTAGTCAGCAAACTTTGGGCACCGGCCTATGTGTCGTAACCTGTCCTCGCCCCGCTCTACAAGCAGCGTTCGGAATTCCTCTTGAGCCGCAGCCGCCGTCTCCGCCACCAAGGGCACCCATTTGACCGCCTTGCGCCCGGCGTCGTCTTCGACGGTGATCCGGGCCACGAACTTGCCGTTGCGTCTCCAAAGGCCGCGAATTGCGTGCTTGCGATTGTCCAGAACCTTGGTGTATCTATATCGTCGTGAGCTTGAACTTGAACCAGTTCGATTGCCCGGCGTTGCCATGCGTTTCATACGGCAACACTGTCGCAAACTCTGTCGCAAGTGTAAATCCCACAGTGAAATATAGTTGTAAGTGATTTGTAATTAGAGTGCCCGCGTGGCGGAATTGGCAGACGCGCTAGATTCAGGTTCTAGTGAGTAACATCATACAGGTTCAAGTCCTGTCGCGGGCACCACTTTTCCTAGTGAAAACGAGGGTAATGCGGTTCACCGCACAGATTTTGCACAGATTTCGGCGGAACCGGAGAGTCCAAACGTGAAGTTCCCCAAGGTCATCCGGCATCGCAAGGCCGAGGTTGCGATCTGCGGCAAAAGGAAGTCCTATCCATTCTACCGGCTCGCTTATCGCGTGAACGGCCAGCGCCGGATGAAGTCTTTCACCACCTATGGTGGAGCGAAGACGGAGCCAGACAAAAAGATCCGGTCACTGAGCAAGGGCAGCCAGAACCTCGCTCTTACCACCAAGGAAGTCACCGTTGCCCTCACGATTCGGGAAGCCCTCGAATCCTACCGTCAGGAGACTGGACGAAACATCCGCGCCTTACAGGCCGTCACCGGCCACCTCGACGCCATGAAGCAGCTGTCCGCAAACCATAACCTTACCGATGCTGGACGTGATCGCCTGGCAGCGGGCGGGCGGCAGTCTGGAGGCAGCGAAGTTTGTGGTGGAGTTGCCTGCTAATGGGGAACTGGGGATAGGAGGGGAATGAGAATTGGAATCAGTGCAGAAGCGCGCAGGCATGGAATGAGAAAGAAGCCGGTTTTGTTCGGTGACTTTACCGCAGCCTTGGACTCCAACCGATATTCGGCTAGCCTCCAACCATGAACCTGCCCCAAGTGCTCCCGCGATTGGCCGCTCTGCTCATCCTCGCCTCCTTGCCGACTTTCGCCGCCGACTGGCCTCGCTGGCGGGGCCCGGAGGCCGACGGCATTTCCTCCGAGACGCTCGCACCGTGGCCCGCCACCGGCCCCAAGAAACTCTGGCAGGCCGAAGTGGGCCTCGGCTTTTCCTCCATCAGCGTCGCGCAGGGCCGCGCTTACACGATGGGCTTCGTGCCGGGTTCGGACGTGGTCTCCTGCCTCGACGCCACCACCGGCAAGGTCCTCTGGAAACATGCCGGGCCGGGTGAGCAGATGGAGAATGTGTATGAGGGCGGCCCCAACGCCACGCCCACGGTGGAGGGCGGCGCGGTCTTCACGTTCACCCGCCGGGGCACCGTCTGCGCGCTCGACGCCGCGACGGGCAAGGTGATCTGGCAACGCGAGCTGGCCAAGGAACTCGGCGCGAAAATGCCGACGTGGGGATTCTCCAGTTCGCCGTTGATCGAGGGCAGGATTGTGATCCTCAACCTGGGCGACGCCGGCACGGGGCTGGACCGCAAGACAGGCGAGGTGGTCTGGAAATCCGGCCCCGGCGCGGGCGGTTACGCGACGGCGGTGCCGTTCGACTTCAAGGGGCGGCATCTCGTGGCGCTGTTCTCCTCCCGCGAACTCGTGGCGCTCGATCCGCAAACCGGCGCCGTTGCGTGGCGTCATCCGTGGAGGACCACGGACGACATCAACGCCGCCGATCCCGTCATCCTCGGCGAGCGATTGCTGATTTCCTCGGGCGACAATCGCGGCGCCACGCTGCTGCAACTCACGGGCGACGCGCCTACGGTGCTTTGGGAAAACAAAAACCTGCGCGCGCAGTTCACGCCGCCCGTCGTCCTCGGCGGATACATCTACGGCCTGGATGGCAACGCCGGCGAGCGCGCCACGCTCCGCTGCCTTGATCCCGCGAGCGGCGAAGTGAAATGGACAGGCCCCGTGGTCGGCACCGGCGGCATCCTCGCCGCGAACGGCCGGCTCGTGGTGTTGTCGGACAAGGGCGAGCTGGCGCTCTACGAGGCTTCGCCCGCCGGTTTCAAGGCGCTCGCCCGCGCGCAAATCCTCGGCGGCAAATGCTGGACGAACCCCGCGTTGAGCGGTGGCCTGCTTTACGCGCGCAACGCGAAGGGCACACTCGTTTGCTTCGATCTCGCCGCGGCAGGCGCCGTGGCGCAGTAATGGGTTCGGTATGGACCAGTTCAGGAAGTTTTGGCGCCGGCGGGTACGGATTTTTATACAAATTCGGCGGGGACGGTGTCTACTCGGTGATGGTACCGGGCAAATTGTGCTGAGACGTCAATGGAATCGCGGCAAAACGCAAAAAATGAAGACCACCATCAAATCACTGGGGACGGCCATTCTTGGCGGTGGACTATTTATCAGTGGCTGCGCCAAAAAGCAAATGGCGTCGTTTCAGTCGCTTAAAAATCCGGAGCTTGCGGCCCAGTTGAAATCATTCGTTGCGGAAAAGGAGGCTCAGGCGAACGGGGCGGCGAACAAGATGCCATCCGAGCTCCAGGCGTTTTTTGCGGTGGCAGCCAAAGGCGACTGGCTGGCGGTCAGCAACGCATTCATAGAATTGCGAAAGCGACAATATGAGCACCCCGGCAAGACAGATGCGCGTTTGCGTGGCACAGCGTGGCACGCGGTGTTGGAGATTTTCGGCGCATTGGAGGCTTTCGGCGCGGGCGATGAAAAATATTCCACGGTATTTGGAACCAACATCATCGCCTCCATCCCGGCGGGAAGCATCTACTTCGGCGGCACTGATGCGGGACGTTTCATCATCACAGCACTGCAAAAGTCACATGTGCAGGCGGAACCCTTTTTCACGCTTACCCAGGGTGCCCTGCCGGACGCCAGGTACCTGGAATACTTGCGCGGCATGTACGGCGCGAAGATTTACACACCAACGGATGAAGATTCAAAAAAATGCTTCCAGGATTACATGCAGGATGCCGCTCAACGGCGGAGCAAAAATCAGCTCAAGCCTGGTGAAGACGTTACCGTCGGCGCGGATGGCAAGGTCCAGGTCAGCGGCCAAATGGCCGTGATCCAGGTAAAAGCTCTGTTGGCCAAAATCATCTTCGACAAAAATCCCGACCGCGAATTTTACATCGAAGAAAGTTTCCCGTTCGACTGGATGTATCCGTATCTCGAACCGCACGGCCTGATTTTCAAGATCAACCACCAACCGCTGCCGGGATTGTCCGACAAAATCGTCGAGCAGGACCACGATTATTGGCGGAGCCTTGTCCGGCCGATGATCGGCGACTGGCTGACCGACGACACGTCGGTTGAGCAGGTAGCCGCGTTCGCCAAAAAGACTTTTGGAAAACAGGATTTCAGCGGATTCGCGGGCGATCCGCGTTTCATTCAAAACGCCTACTCCCACAGGATGTTTTCCAAGCCGAGGAGTTCGCTCGCCGGGCTTTACGCCTGGCGCATGCAACACGCGACCGGCGCCACAGAAAAGGACCGCATGGCGCGAGAGGTCGACTTCGCCTTTCGCCAGGCCTGGGCCCTCTGTCCGGACTCGAGAGAGACGGTTTTCCGGTATGTGGCTTTTCTGATGGAGCAGAAACGGGTCGCCGACGCGCTTTCGGTGGCGGAAACCGCGGCGCAAATGCCGTCAATGCAAGGCCAGGAGGGCCAGCAAATACGTGTCCTGGTTGTGGAACTGCAAATCCAGAAGGCGAAGCAAGCATCATCCGGCGGGTAGTAACGGCTGTTGCTGCTGCTGAATGCTCATATGGGCGGGTGGTTCAGCCGGACAATTCTGGAAGCCCGCCGAAAGCGTGCTATCTTGCAAACCGAGCTTGTGGCATGGTTGATCCGTGTCGTCGTTTGAAGGAACAATTCAGGAACGTGATCCGCGTGGTACCCCGCCGTTGGTCTCCAAAACCACTTACCTGATGGGCATTCAGTGCCCAAAGCTGCTGTGGTATCGCTACAACGCAAAGGAGGAGATTCCCGAGGCGGACGAAGCCCAGCAGGCCATCTTCGACCAGGGCCACGAGGTGGGCGCACTGGCCAAGAAGTTGTTTCCAAAGGGCATTGAGATCGCGAAGGACATCGTGGAACTGGATCAGGTCGCTCAACGCACCCAGGAGACTCTGGCTTTACGCCGTCCCCTGTTCGAGGCGGCGTGCAAGACCCGGGACTGCTACGCCCGTGCCGACATCCTCGTGCCGGCAGGCCGCGACCAGTGGGACATCGTGGAGGTGAAGTCGTCCACCAAGGTCAAGGACGTCAATCACCATGACCTCGCCTTCCAGAAGCACGTGTTCACCAGTGCGGGTTTGAAAATCCGCAAGACCTTCCTCCTCCACATCAACAACGAGTATGTCCGTCAAGGAGCCGTTGACCCAACGAAGTTTTTCACCAAGGTTGACCTGACCGACATCGTTTCGCAGTTGGTGCTCGCCGTCCCGACGAAGGTCGCTGAAATGCTCGCGGTGATTGACCAGAAATCCTTCCCGCCGGTGCGCATCGGCAAGCAGTGCCATGAACCGTATGACTGCCCGTTGATCCCGACGTGCTGGAAGTTCCTGCCGGAGCGCAACAGTGTGCTCGACCTTTACCGGGTGGGGGCGCACGGATTCAACCTGATCAACCAGGGAATCACGAGAATCGCCGACATCCCGGAATCAGCCACGCTCACCGGACGCCAGCTTATTCAGTGGAAGACGGCGCGCTCCGGCAAACCGCACGTCGACATTGCGGCCATCAAGTCGTTCCTGAAACAGTTGAAACATCCCCTGAGCTTTCTGGACTTCGAGACGTTCGGCACGGCTATCCCTCTTTTCAACGACAGCAAACCCTACGTACAGGTGCCGTTTCAATTTTCGCTTCACATCGTGGCCAAGGCCGGGGCCAGGCCCGAGCATCGCTCGTTCCTTGCCCGTGACGCCCGCGACCCGCGTCCCGACTTCATGCGCGAGCTGGAGCAGAAGCTGCCGGGCGCGGGGTCCATCGTGGTTTACAACGCCTCGTTTGAAATTGGCCGGCTGAAGGCGTGCTGCGAGCTGCTGCCGGAGTATGCGAAGTGGTTTGAGGATGTGCAGGAGCGGATCGTGGACCTGCTGGAGCCCTTTCGCGCTTTCGACTACTACCACCCCGACCAGAGCGGTAGCGCGGGCATCAAAGCCGTTCTGCCGGTGCTCACGGGAAGCGGTTATGAGAAGCTGGACATTCAAGAGGGTGGAATGGCCAGTCGGGAGTTTCTCCGGGTGACGTTCGGAGAAGTGCCGAAAGCTGAACGTGCGAAAATCAGAAAGCAGTTGGAGGAATACTGCGGCCTCGACACGCTCGGGATGATGAACATTCTCAAGGCGCTGGCGGCAACTTGACAGGGTAATGTCCGCCTGAGTTCTGGAACCATGTCCTTCGCCACGATCAATCTCGAAGCTGGCTTTCCCACCGTGGATGACGCGCGGCGGCGATTGATCAGTGAGATGCAATCG
Source organism: uncultured Verrucomicrobiota bacterium (assembly GCA_964539075.1). GTDB lineage: Bacteria > Verrucomicrobiota > Verrucomicrobiia > Limisphaerales > CAZIFU01 > CAZIFU01. The sequence goes on from CAZIFU010000016.1 coordinate 33,977, forward strand.
GCGCAGGCGCGCGGGGTGCGCGTGCTCAAGGTGATTCACGGGTGGGGTTCCAGCGGCGAGGGCGGCAAGCTCGGGCCGGCGATCCGCAAATCGCTCCGGCTGCGCGTGAAAGAGGGCAAGGCCACCTTTGTGCTTCCCGGCGAGCGGTTCTCGTCGGACACCAACGAGGGACAGGAATTCGTGAAACGCCATCCGGCCCTGCGCAACGATCGCGATTTCAACCGCGCCAATCCCGGCATCACGCTGGTAGAGCTGACTGCGTAAGGGAGGCCGCGGCGCCATCGGATGTGGAGGCAGGTGGTGCCGGGCGAGAGTTAGGTCGCAGCTCTGGCGCAGGGTGAGACGCGGAGCAGGACTGCACAATATCAAGAACCGACCCGTTCACCGTTCATGGTACGTAGTCCGGCCTTTAGGCCGTCTTTCCTTCGCATGAAATTTCCACACGCTCCCGAACAGGCTAAAGCCTGCACTACAAACACGCTTGTAGTCCGGGCTTCAGCCCGCTTCACTCCTGCCATGCTTTACCTCTGGCGCAAGCTCACGCCGGAGCAACGCGCCTCGCTGCTGGCCTGGCGCAAGCAACGCTCCTTTCCGTGGCACAGCCCTCCGCACGCTCTCGGCGGCATGGGCACGTATCATCTCACGGCGGCCTGCCTCGACCACGCCCCACACATCGGTCACTCGCCCGGGCGGATGGATGATTTTTGCGGCGCGTTGCTGGCTGTCATCGGGCCGGTGACGACCGGCATCCACGCCTGGTGTGTGCTTCCCAATCACTACCATCTGCTCGTCAGCGTGCCGGACTTGCGCAGTGCGACCTGGGCGCTGGGCAAACTGCACGGCCGCACTTCCTTCAACTGGAACAAGGCGGAAAACACTCGCGGACGCCAGGTCTGGCACGCGGCGGCGGATCGTTTCATGCGCGGCGACCGGCACTTTTGGGCGACGATGAATTACATCCACCACAACCCGGTGCGGCACGGCTATGTCGAGCGATGGCAGGACTGGCCCTACAGCAGCGTGCAGGAATTCCTCGCCGGGTTGAGCCGTGAAGAGGCGGAGCGCATCTGGCGCAAGTATCCACTGGAGGACTACGGAAAAGAGTGGGATGAACCCAGCATGTAGTCCGGGCTTTAGCCCGCCTTTGCCGCGTTGGAAATTCCCCGCGCACCCGGACAGGCTAAAGCCTGCACTACAAACGATCCCATGCCTCCAGCACCAGACGGCGGGTGCGGTGTTCGCCGAATTTGGCCTGCTCTTTTTGCTTGAGCACACAGAACGTCTCGCCGGAGAAGTCCGGACTGGGAACGTCCACCGGCAGGACGGGTTCGATGCGAACTTTGGCTTTGGCACGGACGGCTTCGCGGTCGCGTGGAATGGGCTTTAATGCGGGGCGGGGTTGTGGGAAACAACGGAGGTGGGTGCGAGCAAACATGAGTGGGAGAAATGGCTGGAGCGGCTTTACAGCCTCCGGCGGGACAAGCGCGGCTCACACGAGCGGCCGCACAAGCCCGTGCTCCTGCTGAGCATCATTGATCTGCTGGATCGCGGGGTGATCAAGACGAACGTCGTGCCGTTGAGCGACGAACTGGTCGCGACGTTCAAGCGCTACTTCGCGGTCGTGAAAGAAAAGGACGATAAGCCGACCATCGAGAATCCGTTCTACTTCCTCTCGGGTGACAAGTTTTGGCGGGTGAGTCCCCAAGGCGCGAACGAGCCGTTGTATCGCGAAGGCTACGCGTCCGGCGCGCCGAGTGTCGGACAATTGCGCAAGCAAGGAGTGACGGGACGCTTTGATGAGGGTCTGTGGGCGCTGATGAACGATCCGGTGGCACGGCACCAACTGCGCGAAGCATTGATTGCGCGTTATTTTCCCGAGCGCCGCGAGCAGCTCGCGGCGCTGGTGGTGCAAAACCGGGGGGCCAAGGTGCCGGACATACTCCAGGAGGAACTACCGCCGGGTCGTGACGCAGCGTTCCGGCGGACGATTCTGGAGATTTACGATTACCGGTGCGCGGCCTGTGGCGTGAGGGTGCTGCTCGACCAGGCGATGTCGCTGGTGGAGGCGGCGCATCTGATTCCGTTCGGCGTGAGCCGTAACGACAAGCCGACGAACGGGGTGGCGCTGTGCCCGAACCATCATTGGGCAATGGACCGGCATTTGATTGCGCCGTGCCCGGACGCGAAGCGGCGCGCGGGGGTGTGGCGCGTGAACGGAGACCGGCTGGATGAACGCATCGAGGGCCAGCGTGATCTGGTGGCGCTGGGCGGCAAGCCAGTGATCCCGCCAAGCGAGGAGAAGTTTTATCCGGCGGTGGAGAGCCTGCGCTGGCGCGAGCAACACTTGGCCGCAACCTACTGAGCGCGCTCATGCCGGACAGGGGAGACCATCAAAGCAAGCCGACCGGCGTGATCCTGCCCGCATTCGGCGTCATCGAGCCGGATCGAGTGCTGGCGGTGGAAGATCTGTTTGCGGTGGTGAAGGACAAGTTTCCGGTGACGCCGGGACACGCGCTGATCATCCCGCGGCGGGCGGTTGTGCGGTTTGCCGAGTTGAGCTTAGCGGAGAAATTGCGGCTGCTGGAACTGGTAGAGTGGGCGCAGCGGCATCTGGCGGCCACGCTGTCGCCGGCGCCGGAGGGTTTCAACTTGGGCGTGAACGACGGACCAGCAGCGGGCCAGACGATGCCGCAGTTTCATTTTCACGTGATCCCGCGCCGAACCAGCGACGTGGCGGACCCACGGGGCGGCGTGCGGTGGGTGATTCCGGAGAAGGCGAAATACTGGTGAAGGGTCGGAATCTGCGGGTGCTGCTCGCACCACAGCGGTTCTCTAAGAAAGATTCCTCTGACCGGGAACCGCGTTTCGCCCCCACAGGTCCAAATCAAAAGCTCCGCACTTTCAGATTGACAGTAACACTGTTAGATATTATTGTGCCCTCGTGAAGACGGAATACTCGCTCGAAGAGCTGGCGCAGAATGTCCAGGACTGGTGTGAATCCCACGGCGCCCAACCCGCCAACGGGCAGGTCGCCGAAGCCGTGTCCGAGCGCACCATCCGATATTACCGGACGCTTGGCCTGCTGGATGCCGCGCCCGGCGCCTATCTGCGGACCTTCACCGGGAAGCACCGTCTCCAGTTGCTCGCCATCCGCATCTACCAGGCGCAGGGCTTCCCGCTCCGCCGCATCCATGAGCGGCTCTACGGCAAGAGTGAAGCCGAACTGCGCGAATTTGTCCGCAAGGCCGGACGGCAATTGGAGCAAGTGACCGCCCCCTTTGAAGCGGTGGCCCCCGCCGAGCGGTGGGGCGTGGTTCCGCTCACCGATGATTTGCTGATCGTGTCGCGCCAGGGCCGTTCCCTGCCGACACACCTCATTCGCCGCTTGCAGGCTACGCTCGGTGAGGCCGGGTGGCCCGGCGGCTCCGAAACCAAACGCAACTGAAAGAACACTTATGACACAAGACCAGATCCGCTTCGGGCTGATGCCCGTCCTTGATGCCGCGCTGGAACTCCCGCGCACCGTGCTGCCGCTGAAATCGGTTCGCTATCACTTTGTCGCCCGGGGCGGCATGGCGGAGGTGGAGATGACCCAGGTTTACTGCCAGGAGAATACCCAGCCGCTCGATTGTGAATACCTCTTCCCGCTGCCAGCCGATGGAGCCGTGTATCGCTGCGAGGTGAGCATCAATGGCCGTGTGATTCGCGCCCGCATTGAAGAACGCGAGGCCGCCCTGAAGATCGTCGAGGAAAAGAAGGCCGAGGGCCGCCGCACGGCCCTGGTCGAATCCGAACGCGACAATCTCTTCACGCTCAGCCTGGGCAACATCCAACCACAGGATCTGGTGGAGGTGAAGCTGGCCTATCTGCAGCCGCTCCGACGGCTGGCCGGCCAGGTGGCCCTCGACCTCCCCCTCTGCCCCGGCGTCCGCTACATTCCCGGCAATACCTTGCTGCGTTCCAACCGGGGTTCCGGCGTTGTGGACGATACCGATCAGGTTCCCGACGCGTCCCGCATCACCCCGCCGCGCATCGATGCGGAACATCCCGATGCAGCTTTCATCGAACTCGACGGAGAGGTTGAAGTCGAATTCCTCGACGGCGGGATCGAGTCTCCCTCGCACAAACTGACCGCCACGAGGAAGGGAGTCATGCTCCACCTCACCCTGGCCCAGGGTGGCGATGTTCCGGATCGCGACCTCGGCCTCCGCTGGAAGGAGCGTGAGGCTGTTCAGACTGCCTTGCGCGGCTGGACTTCACAATACAATGGCAACGACTACGCGCTGCTCGAACTCCGCGCCCCGGCCAGCGTGGAGTCCACCGACGCCGTTGCGCAGGATGTTTATTTTCTCGTGGACCGTTCCGGCAGCATGGGGGGCGGGAAATGGCAGAAGGCCATTCAGGCTTTGCACGGATGCATCGGGGTGTTGAGTCCAAAGGATCGCGTGGCGGTGACACTTTTCGAATCCACCTTCAACGATTTCGATGCCGAACCGGCATCGCCGGCGGTTTTGATGGCGGACCGTCGTTTTCGCCAACTCGCCGACCTGGGCGTGGCGGGCGGCACGGAGCTGGAGCCGGCGCTGCGTCACGTGCTGGAACAGGTGGAACGGTTTTCCAAAGAGCGTCCCGCCGTTCTGGTCCTCATCACCGACGCGCAGATCGGGAACGAACGGGAGATCATCGCCCTGATGCGCCAGCACCCCTCCTTGGCGGTGCATTGCTTTGGCATTGATACCACGCTGAATGATTCACTGCTGCTGGACCTCGTCCGCCAACAGGGCGGCACCTTCCACGCGTTGCAGCCGAAAGAGGACGTCGCCGGCATTGTGACGCAGTTGGGGCGCACCTTACGCCAGCCTGTCCTCGTGAATCTCCAGGTGCCGGCAGGCTGGGAGCTTGCCGCGGGGGCCGTCCCCAATCTGTATGCCGGGCAAATCCACTTCGTCAGTGTCCGCTCGAAGGGGGCGCCGGGGGCGAATGGCCTCAAGGTGCTGGCTCGTGACCATCGCAATGCTTCCGTGAGCCTTGAATTCAATCTTGCGTCGGTGCAGGAAGCGGGACCTCGTCTGCGCTGGTGCAAGGAGCGGCTCATCACCCTCGTGGCGCAAGACGACAAATCTGCGGCCATCACCCTCTCCAAGGAAGCCAATCTGCTTTGTTCCCTCACCGCCTTCGTGGCCTGGGATGAGCACGAGAAAGTCGCGGTGGCCAACCATCGGCTGGTTCAGCCGGCCCTGGAGCCAGCGCGCGAAATTAGTCTGTTATGCTGCCTGACATCTGCTGAGCAGCGGAACGGATCGTTTGGGTCAGCTTTGCGTAAACCTCGCGCCCTACGTTCCGTCAGCTTCAGGGAGCAAGCGGTGATTGCGGATAGGTCCAGAGACGAGAAACTGGTCCGCTTGCAAGGGCGCATCCAGGACTTCATTTCGGCACTCAGCGATGCAACCCACAGCAACGATTGCATGGACCCGCTGCTCGCACTTCGAGACTGGGCCCAGCAGGCTGCGGATTTGAACACCTTCGACCTTGTTACTCGACTCCTGGACGACTGCGAGCGGGATCTGAAAGAGTGGTTTAGTTGCGAGCGACGCTTGAACGAGCTCACTTCCAAACTGGCCGACGAGTTGGAGCGAGCTGCATCCGCGTTACGCAACACATGGTCTCAGCAGCAGCAGCGACCGAGGTTTCAACGATTACATGAAGCTCTTTCGCGGGGGATGTCAGAGAACCTCCGTCAGGAAGTCGCCGAAACGATTGCCCAAATGGCCCAACTGGAGGTCAGGATTCGCGAACGGATTGAGGAGTTCCTCCGCCAGCAGGCAAATCCGCCTGCACCGGCTCCGGCGCCACAGCAGAAAAAAAAGAAGCCCTGGTCCCTGCTCAAGGGGAAATGATCGGCAGACGGTAAAACTTTGGCTTTTTTCCAACCCGGAACTGGTTGGAATTGAATGGGGACTCGCGTAGCTCGTCCTTCCGAAAAGCAGATGTGGCAACACGCCCTCTCCCTGGCCAACCCCCAGCCGGAACGCTCACCAATTGACGGGCACCGACAATTTGTTTCCGACCCGGTTGGTGTAATAAAGCTGCTTGTGCCGGACAGCGTGTTCGTGGACCAACCGGGTGATTTTCACATCGTAACAGCAGTATTCCGCGACCTCGAGCAGTTTCCCTTCGCGGAACCAGCGGATCGCCTGCATCCCCTCCGCCGTTTTTTCCACGCCCAGTGTGGCGGCGGCAATCGTATCCAGCGACAACCGATGCGAGAGGGCCTTTTGCAACTCCACCAGCATGTCGAGCGTCGGCACCTGGGCCAGGTCCTTGATGGTGGGATAGCCGTGCAGCACCTCGTAATCGAACCGCAGGTTGTTGAACCCCACCACGAGATCGGCCCGCCACAGTTCCTCCATCAATTCCTCCACTTGCGGTTCGGCGTAAATCTTATACCCGCCCCGCGCGGTGCTGTAGGTCACCCCCACGCTCATGCGCATCGCCCGGATCTTGTCCCATCCGCCGACTTCCTCCGCCGACTTCTGCGTTTCGAGGTCAAAATAAACAATGTTCTTCATCTGTAACTGAATTCAGCCGGTGACTCCCAAGGGCCGCGTTGAGGGTCTGGTAAAATCGTTTCCCGGGAATTTACCGATCGGAACGAATCGGCAAAAGAACAATCTTCCCGGAGCTGACGTTGAGCAGGCATGGTCAGCGATCCGACCCATGAACCGACCCCGGAGCGCGGCATTTATGCCGCTTCACGAGTCGCACAGTATTGGACGTCGAAGCGGCATAAATGCCGCGCTCCTGCCGGTGGCCGGTTCAATGCCCCGAGGCGCGTCCGAAGTTGGAGGTCGAAGCTCCCTCAGAAGGCCGGCAACGCCCGGACCGCCTGAAGAGGTCGTGTGAAAAACACGCGAAGCTGATTTCCTCCTCTTTCTCGTCCTTGTCCTCGTCCTCGGAATCCGCAGAAAAATCGAGGATGAGCAGCCACTACACTACCGGTTTTCCACCCCAATCCTCTGAAGGCGGAACTCCAAGCCGAACTCCCGCCGGATTATCGGCTTTCCAACCGGCTTGTGACGATTAAGATGCTGGTGTGAAACACGCCGGCAAAGCCATGAAGGCGGGCCTCAAACTGCTTCTGGGGACGTTGATTGTCTTGCTGATCATCGTCGGGATGGGGATTCTAGCGACCCTGGTGGGGACCCTCGTCGCGGCCATCGCGACTTCGCTGATCGCTCTGTGGGTGCTGTTCGCGGCCTTCACGCTCTATTTTTTTCGCGACCCGACGCCGCGCGTGCCCATCCAGGAAAATGTCATCGTGGCGCCCGCGCACGGGAAAGTGGACGTCATTGATCAAACCGACGAACCGCTCTTCCTGCAAGGCCGCTGCCAGCGGATTTCCATTTTCCTGTCCATCTTCGACGTGCACGTGCAGCAGGCGCCGGTGGCCGGCAAGCTGGCCTTTGTGAAATATTCTTCCGGCCAGTTCCTGAACGCCCTCAAGCTGGAATCCGCCGCGCACAATGAAAACCTGCTGCTGGGCTTCCTCTCCAGCGAACGGCCGGGCGAAAAGATCGCGGTCCGCCTCATCGCCGGCCTGCTGGCCCGGCGGATCGTCCCCTGGGTGGCGGAGGGCGACGAGGTGGCGCGCGGCGAGCGGATCAGCCTCATTCAATTCGGCTCCCGCGTGGACCTTTACCTGCCGCTGGCCGCCCGGATCACGGTGAAAGTGGGCGACAAAGTCAGAGGCGGCGAAACCGTCGCAGCCACCTGCGGCTGAAAAATCATGGACCCCACCCCCGGCAAACCTCCGCCCAGCGACCCGTCGGAAGCACAGTTGAAGATTTATTTCCTGCCCAACCTGATGACGGCGGGCAATCTGATTTGCGGGTTCGTGGCGTTGACCAAGATTGTGGAGGCCGACATCAATGCCGCCGACTTCGACGTGACCATCAAGACGGCGCTGGGATTCATTTTACTGGCCTGCATTTTTGACCTTCTGGACGGCCGGGTGGCCCGCTGGGGCGGTCACGAAAGCGCCTTCGGTCGCGAGTTTGATTCGCTGGCCGACTTGATTTCCTTCGGCGTGGCGCCGGCGTTCCTGGTGCACCGCATCGTGCTCAAGGAGGTGTTCGTGAATGCACCGGAGGTGGGCTGGTTCATTGCCTCGATCTACCTGATTTGTGGCGCGCTGCGGCTGGCGCGCTTCAACTGCCTCGCCACGATGGCCGGCGGCGGCAAGGAATTCCTCGGCTTCCCCATCCCCGCAGCGGCGGCCCTCGTGTCCTCGATCACGCTGTTTTTGCTCTGGCTGGAGGAGCAGGAGTTTCCCCAGGGCCGATGGCGCTATTGCCTGCCGGTCCTACTGCTGTTCCTCTCGATGATGATGGTCAGCAAGATCAAGTATCCCAGCTTCAAGGCGATTGACCTGCGGGCGCGGCGCACCTTCACGAAAACGGTGATCGCGGTGCTCTTCATCGGCTGCATCGTCATCCTGCGCGAGAAAATCCTTTACTTCGTTTTGCCGGTGTTTTTCACCGCCTATCTGGTGTATGGATTCATCCGACCTCGGATTTCCCGGCAAATGCGCCGCGAGATCGAGGAGGAAGACGACGAGGATTCAATGGAGGAACCATCTTGAGGGCGGCCCCGGCTGGCTCCACTGCCGTTGAACTCACGCGAAATGAAGCGCAACGAAGCCACCCCTCGCGCTAAACCTCGTAGGAGCCGATCCCGCCTTGCGGGAGAGGCTCTGATTCTCCTGATTCGAGAAAAAGTGAGCCTCTCCCGCAAGGCGGGATCGGCTCCTACGGTTGAGGCGTTCAACGCGCCAGGGAAACTCCAAATGGTTGAGGCCCTGCCATGATGGCAATACCTCCGTTGTTATTGGCTTTGGGCACCGGGGTGGTGAGCGGGTTTCTGGTTTCCGTCCCGGTCGGCCCGACGAACATCACCATTCTCAACGAAGGCGGCAAACGCGGGTTCATCCACGCTTTGATGATCGGCCTGGGTTCGGTGACGATGGAAGTGATCTACTGTTCGCTGGCCTTCGCAGGTTTCTCCGGGCTGTTCGAGAGCCACGTCATGCGCGCGCTCATGGAACTGACGAGCTTTCTGCTGGTGCTTTACCTCGGCCTGAAATACCTGCTGGCCCGCTCGCTTCCGGTCACGCCCAGAAGCGTGGAGCTGGTGGAACATCGCCTGCACCCGCGCACCGCCTTCATGACGGGCTTTGCGCGCGTGCTGGGCAATCCGGCGGTGCTGCTGTTCTGGATCGCCCTCTCGGCGACGTTCATCGCGCATGGTTGGATGGAGGACACCTGGACCAGCAAGCTCAATTGTGTGGGCGGCGTGGCGGTGGGCGCGATGGCGTGGTTTGGCCTGTTGAGCTGGGCGGTGTCCTTCGGGCACCGGCGTTTTTCCAATCAAACCCTGCTCCGCATGTCACAGATTTCCGGCGGCTGCCTGCTGATCGTGGCGATTGTCATCGGCTTTCGCCTGGTCCTGCTGCTGGCCCGCCGCTGAACCCGCCGGCATACCGCCGCAGATACTTCACCGCCACGCTCAAGTCCTTCGGCCACGGGGCGGTGATCGTGAGCGTCGCGCCGTTGACCGGGTGGACGATCACCAATTGCTCCGCGTGCAACGCCGCGCGCGACAACAACGGCCGCTCGGTTCGGTTGGGCTTGAGGCGATAGCCCGCCTTCAAGCGCGACAACAGCAGCGGCCCGCCGCCATACAACTCATCGCCCGCGACCGGCAGGCCGCTGTTTTGCAAGTGGACGCGAATCTGGTGGGTACGCTCCGGGCGCGGCAGGCATTTCAACAGCGTGTAGCCGGCGAACCGTTCCAGCACCTCGAAATGCGTGAGCGCTTTTTTCCCGGTCCTTTCGTCCACGCGCATCAACCCCGGCTTCAACGGATGCGGCGCCAGCCTGGCGCCGACCTTGAAGCGTTCTTCGCGCGGCGCGCCCTGCACCAGCGCGAGGCAGACTTTCGTGGGCTGCTCCGCTCCGAACTGGTTGGCCACGGCGATCAGGACCGGCTTGCTTTTGGCGAGCAGGAGCACGCCGCTGGTCTCGAAGTCGAGCCGGTGGACGTTGGTGAGGTAGGTAAGCTGGCGCTGCCGTGCCCAGGACGCGCCCCGTTCAATGGCGCCGTGCAGGAGCGTCATCAAACTCGGCCGGTGCGGGTCGTAGCGGTCGGGCGAAGTCAGCAGGCAGCCCGGCTTGTCCAGCGCCAGCAGGTGCTCGTCCTCGAACAGCACCGGGATTTCCCGGAATTCGTGCGTGGCCGGCGAGGAAAGTTTGATGACGTCGCTCACGGATTTTTCGCCGCCGCCTTTCACCGCCCGGCCGACGGGGAATCAGTTTTCCGTGCCCGCGCCGCCCAGGCCCGACGGGCGGGCGGTTTCAATCGCAATGCGAAGCCATTCGCGGAAGGCCTCGAACCGGCGTGCTTGCCGCAGCCGGCTCAAGTAGTCCGGCAACGCGGCTTTGACCTGCTCCTCCTTGACCGGCTGGCGGGCCTGGAGGAACACCACGAAACCGCCTTCACGCGTCGGATTGAACGAACTGAGTTTTCCCAGCGCCAGACCCTGCGCCACGTTCTGAAGATCGAACAGGCCGACCACGTTCTCGACCTCCGGCAGCGAGCGGGTGCTCATCGAGAACGGCGGCACCTTGAGCGGGACCACGTTGGTTTCGGTGCAGGCGTCCGGGAAGGATTTTCCCTGGGCCAGCGCGCGACTGGCCGCGTCATGGAATTGCCGGCCCGCCTGCCAGGCCAGTTCCAGCGCCTGCTGGTGGCGGTAATCGTCCATGACCTTCTGGAGAACGCTCTCCAGCGGCGGCACTTCGCTGGGGATTTTCTTCTTCAACGTGATGACATACACACCGTCCACACCTTCGATCGGGCCGCGGAACGGCTCCTCCGCGTTGAGCGTGAAGGCCTGGCGGCTGAAGTTCTCCAGGACCTTCAAGCCGTCCGGGATTTCAAATTCCGAAAACGGCCCGGAATCCTGGACGGGGTGGCCCCTGGTGGCGGCCAGCTTCATCAAGTTGGCCGGCTCCTGCGGTTTCATTTCATCCAGCTCGACGCCGAATTCCGCCGCCTTTTTGCGCGCGCCCAGCATGGCCTGGTTCTGGAGCACCTCTTTTTTTATCTGCTCCTTGGCGGCCTCGGGGGAGAGCGGCAGGTTGTTGGTGTCGGTGAAGAATTTCGGACCACGCTGCTGGTAAATGGATTCCAGCACGGCGTTGAGATTGGTCCCGGCATTCAGTTTCTGGTCCGCTTCAGCCAGGAAATTGGTGACGTCGAATTTCACGTAGCTCACCTGCACGCGCTCCGGCAACCGGTACACGGCCAGGCGGTTGGAGTAAAACTGGGCGAGATTGGTCGGGTTGATCGTCACCTGCAGGTAAAAATTGGTGAAAGAAAACGGGACCACCTCGGTGACCAGTTGCTCGTTCTCCTGGCGATAGAGCGTCTCGGCCTCGCGCGACGTGACCAGCCCGCCGCTGGCGCCGAAGAGCGCGGTCAGTTGGTGGATGCCAATCTCGTGGCGGACAAAGCGCTCGAAGTCCGCTTCCGTCACGCCGCCTTCCGGCAGCACCTGGCGCACAAAGCGGTCGTAGGCTTCCTTGCGAAACGTCCGGTCATCGCGGTCCTGAAAGGCGGGTGAATTGGCAATCCATTCGGCCACGGCCGCATCGCTGACCTGCACGTTCAGCTCCTGAATTTTTTGGGCCAGCAGCAGGCGAAACATTGTGTCCTGCTCGAGATTCACGTTGCGCTGGCGGTTTCGTTCATCACGGTCGGGCCAGTTGCCATAATTGAACAGGTGCCTCAAGCGGGACTCGCGATAGGCGTCCAGGCGCTGCTCGCGCGAAATGGGCCGGCCGTTGATCGTGCCGAAATTCCGCGGATCGCGGCCGCCTTTGAAAGCGGTGTCCGAGGAAAAAAACGCCACCAGGCTGATGCTCATCACGGCGACGAGGAATCCCCACAGCCATTTCTGATGCTTGCGAATGGTCCCAAACATAATAGTTCGTCAAAAATTGAAGGCGCACCCTAACGCGCGGGCTCAAACGGGGTCAATTCAAAACCGGCTGTTGTTCCGGCCGGGTCTTTCGCCGGTTGAAATCCAACTTTACAACGCCTGTGCCCGTATGTCACCCTGCCCCGGTATGGGACTGAATCCAAAGCTTACCGCGCTCGTGCTCCTGCCATTGTTTTTGGCCGGATGCGCCACCATCACCAACCTGACGCCCGGCAAACAGCCGCGCAACGCCGCCGGCCTTTACCCGGTCGAAGTCGCCTGGCAAAGCCGCCAGCAATCCCTGCGTCGCGAAACGCTCAAACCCTATGTCGTGGTCGGCAGGGAGTTCTTCCCGATGGAGCCCACGCTGCTGGTCTCCAACCGCTGGGAAACACTCATCCCGATCCCCGCCGGCAAATCCCTGGTGAATTATCGCTTCAAGTTCGATTTCCAATACAACGCCATTCCCGCCCCGCGCCCCGACAGCAAACTCTCCCCGTCCTACCAGCTTCAAATCCAGGACAAATAACCCGCGCCGATCGGGCGGGTGAAAACCGCCGGTGCGAAGGCCATCATGCCCGGGCGGCGACGAAAGAAAGGCGCGGCTTCGGGTTTGGACGCGTATTCGCTTCGCCTCAGGACTTTCAATTCCCGGCGTTAAAGCACCCGGCGCTAAAGCACTTGCCTGTTTTGGTTGGTCATTCTACCAATGAGCCGATTCCATGAGCGCTGGGAAAGATTTGGGCTCAGGCGACGGGACGCATGCGCGATTCCCTTCTCAGACTCACTGGACCACGCTCATCCAACCGGCGGCCGACCCCTCGTCTCCGAAGGCACAGGAAGCCCTCAATCAACTCTGCCAGACGTACTGGTTTCCCATCTACGCCTTCATCCGCAGCGAACGGATTGACAGCCATCGCGCCAAAGACCTGACCCAGGGATTCTTCGTCCACCTGCTCGAAACAAATCTGATCGGTCAGGTCACGCGGGACCAGGGTCGGTTCCGGTCCTTTCTTCTCGCCTGCGTGCGCAATTTCATGAAGGACGAGTGGCGCAAGGAAAACGCCCTGAAACGCGGCGGCAGCGCGACCATCCTCTCCATTAATGAAGCGGACGCGGAAGACAAATACACGCAACTGCCCATGCTCCAACCCGCGCCGGAAATCGCCTTTGACCGGACCTGGGCCGCCACCGTGATCGAACAGGCTACAAAGAAGCTCAGGCAAGGCTACGTCGCGCGGGGAAGACTTGACGTGTTTGAAGGCATGAAACGATGCCTGACCGGTGAGCTCTCGCCCGACTCCTACCCTGAATTGGCAGCCAGACTGGGAATGTCGAAGGAAACCTTTGAAGTCAATCTGTCCCGCTTCAAAAAGGCCTTTGGCGGGTCGATCCGCAATATCATTGCGCAAACCGTGGATCCCACCGAGATCAATGAGGAAATCCAATATCTCATGTCCACCTGGTCCGCGTACTTGAATGAAAAGTCGGGAGCGGCCTCAAAACCCGCATGAACATTTTCCTCTCAGAATCCTCAACCAGACTGTAAGTTTGATCCCGGTTTTCCGTAGGACAGTTGTGAGAAAGACTTGAACCGTGCCAGAGACACGAAAATGTCCTGAATGCGGCGCCGATCTCCCGGGCGATTCGCCCGGGGGCCTGTGCGTCCTGTGCGGGCTGCGCGGCGCGTTGGACCTGCCCGATGACGATGCTGCGGCCGCGCCGGAGGAACTGGTTGAGAACCCAAACCCCGGCATTCCCACTGAACCGTTGAGCGAAAAGCCCGGCGACAGGATCGGCCGGTACAAGCTCTTGCAGGAGATCGGCGTCGGCGGCATGGGCAGCGTCTGGATGGCAGAGCAGGAAGAACCGGTTCGGCGCAAGGTCGCCCTCAAAGTCATCAAGCTGGGCATGGACACCCGGTCCGTGATCGCCCGCTTCGAGGCCGAGCGGCAGGCATTGGCGCTGATGGATCATCCGAATATCGCCAAAGTGCTCGATGCCGGCGCGACCGATGCCGGCCGGCCCTTCTTCGTCATGGAACTGGTCCGGGGCATTCCCATCACCGACTACTGCGATAAGCACACGCTCTCCAGCCACGAACGGTTGGGTTTGTTCATCCATGTCTGCCAGGCCATTCAGCACGCGCACCAGAAGGGCATCATTCATCGCGACATCAAGCCCTCGAACATCCTGGTCACGAGCCTCGACGGCATGCCCATGCCCAAGGTCATTGACTTCGGCATCGCCAAGGCCACGACCGACCAGCGGTTGACGGACAAGACGCTGTTCACCGCCTTCGAGCAATTCATGGGCACGCCCGCCTACATGAGTCCGGAGCAGGCGGAAATGAGCGCGCTGGACATTGACACGCGCAGCGACATCTACAGCCTGGGCGTTTTGCTCTACGAACTGCTCACCGGCCAGACGCCCTTCGAGGCCAGACGACTTCTGCAAGCGGGTCTGGACGAAATGCGCCGGATCATCCGCGAGGAAGAACCGCCCAAGCCCAGCACGCGCCTTACCCAGGACCTTGTAGCTGACGTCAGTCGGCGCACTTCGTCCGGAGGTCGCGAGCAG